>NZ_JBSFEP010000012.1:1397-335669 GCF_053594495.1 Streptomyces sp. NPDC001920 | reverse complement strand
AGCGACCAGCACCCGTGGTTCCAGGAGTCCAGGAAGGACCCCGACGGCCCCTACGGCGACTACTACATGTGGGCCGACGACGACAAGCAGTACGGTGACGCCCGCATCATCTTCGTCGACACCGAGGTCTCCAACTGGACCTTCGACCCGGTCCGCAAGCAGTACTTCTTCCACCGCTTCTTCTCCCATCAGCCGGACCTGAACTACGAGAACCCGGCCGTCCAGGAGGAGATCCTTTCCGCGCTGAGGTTCTGGCTGGACCTGGGAATCGACGGTTTCCGGCTGGACGCCGTGCCCTATCTGTACGCGGAAGAAGGCACGAACTGCGAGAACCTCCCGGCCACGCATGAGTTTTTGAAGCGGGTGCGGAAGGAGATCGACGCCCACTACCCGGACACGGTGCTGCTGGCGGAGGCCAACCAGTGGCCGGAGGACGTCGTCGACTACTTCGGCGATTTCCGAAGCGGCGGCGACGAGTGCCACATGGCGTTCCACTTCCCCGTGATGCCGCGGATCTTCATGGCCGTGCGGCGGGAGTCGCGCTACCCGGTCTCGGAGATCCTCGCCAAGACCCCGGCCATCCCGTCGGGCTGCCAGTGGGGCATCTTCCTGCGCAACCACGACGAGCTGACCCTCGAAATGGTCACCGACGAAGAGCGCGACTACATGTACGCGGAATATGCCAAGGACCCGCGGATGCGGGCCAACATCGGCATCCGCCGCCGGCTCGCCCCCCTGCTGGACAACGACCGCAACCAGATCGAGCTGTTCACCGCCCTGTTGCTGTCGCTGCCCGGCTCGCCGATCCTCTACTACGGCGACGAGATCGGCATGGGCGACAACATCTGGCTCGGCGACCGCGACGCCGTCCGCACGCCCATGCAGTGGACGCCCGACCGCAACGCCGGCTTCTCGTCGAGCGACCCGGGGCGGCTGTTCCTGCCCACGATCATGGACCCGGTCTACGGCTACCAGGTCACCAACGTCGAGGCGTCGATGTCCTCGCCGTCCTCTCTGCTGCACTGGACGCGCCGGATGATCGAGATCCGCAAACAGAATCCGGCGTTCGGACTCGGTTCCTACACGGAACTCCAGTCGTCGAATCCGGCGGTGATCGCATTCCTGCGTGAATACGAGGACGATCTCGTCCTGTGCGTGAACAACTTCTCGCGGTTCGCGCAGCCGACGGAACTGGATCTGCGCCGGTTCACCGGGCGACATCCGGTCGAGCTGTTCGGCGGGGTGCGATTCCCGGCCATCGGTGAACTGCCGTACTTGCTGACCCTTGGCGGGCACGGCTTCTACTGGTTCCGGCTGCGCAAGGAAGCCGCCTGAGACCCCGGGCGGGGCGGTTTCCTCCGCCCCGCCCGGGGCACGCATCAGTAACACCCCGACCGGCCCGGGGAAAGGACGCGACGCCATGTCGGAAGCCGTCACCCGTACCTTTACGACCTCTCCCGGTCTCCTTCCCTCGTTGGAGCCGCTGCTGCGGGAGTGGTTGCCACGACAGCGCTGGTTCGCGGGCAAAGGGCGTCCGGTCACCGGGTTCTCACTGGTGGCGGCCACCGAGCTGCTGCCGCCCGGCGGCAGGCTGGGCCTGTACCACCTCCTGGTGCGCGCCCATCAGCCACTCGCGCCCGTGCCGGGCGCCGCCGAGCAGCCCGCGGACTGCTACCAGCTCCTCATAGGCGAGCGCGAGGCGTTGCCGCCGCGGCTGGCGCCCGCGCTGATCGGACACGTCGCCGACGGCCCGCTCGCCGGACGCACGGTGTACGACGCGCTGTACGACACCCGCCCCGCCGAGCTGCTTCTCGAGGCGCTGCGCTCCGAAGCCCGGATCGGCGGTCTGCGGTTCGAGCGGGACGGGGGTCGGGAGATCCGGTCCGGTCTGGTGCCGCGCCTGGTCACGTCCGAGCAGTCGAACTCGTCGGTCGTGTACGGCGATACGTTCATCCTGAAGCTGCTGCGTCGCGTCGTACCCGGCGTCAACCCCGACCTGGAGCTGCCGCTGGCGCTGGCCCGCGAGAGCTGCGACCGGGTGCCCGCGCCGACGGCGTGGATCCGGGCGGAGCTGGCAGGCGAGCCGTACGTCCTGGGCGTCCTGCAGCCCTTCGTGCAGGGCGCGACGGACGGCTGGGAGCTGGCGCTGCGCGAGCTGGCCAAGGGCGAGGACTTCGCCGCCGCGGCCCGGGCGCTCGGCCGCGCGACGGCGGAGGTGCACATGGCCCTCGCCCGCACGCTGCCGACCGTGACCCTGCAGCACGCGCAGGTGCAGCAGCTGGTCGACGGCATGGTCGAGCGGCTGGACGCGGCCGCGCAGGCGGTGCCCGCGCTGCGGCCGTACGCGCCCGACCTGCGGTCCGCCTTCGCGGCGCTGGCCGACCTCGCCGCCGAGGGCTGCACCTGGACCGCCCAGCGCATCCACGGCGATCTGCACCTCGGGCAGTGCCTGCGCTCGCCCGCCGGACAGTGGTGGCTGATCGACTTCGAGGGCGAGCCGTCGAAGCCGCTGGCCGAGCGCCGGATGCCGCAGCCGCCGGTGCGCGACGTCGCCGGGATGCTGCGCTCCTTCGACTACGCCGCCCACTCGGCCGACCCGCCGGTACCGGGCTGGGCGGACGCCTGCCGGGCCGCGTACTGCTCCGGGTACGCGCAGGTCGGCGGAGTCGATCCGCGGACCGATCCGGTGCTGCTGCGCGCGTACGAGACCGACAAGGCGATCTACGAGGTCGTCTACGAGGCCCGTCACCGGCCCGACTGGCTCCCGGTACCGCTGTCGGCGATACGCCGCCTCGCCGCGGACGACGGTCCCCCGGCGCCCGCGACTCCCACCCCCGTATCCCCACCCTCGCCTAGGAGGCCCCGCCCGTGACCCCCCGCACCACTTCTTCCAGCGGTTCGGATCCGCAGCTGACGGCCGGCGCACCGGCCGTGGAGACGACCGAGGAGAAGGCCGAGAAAAGCGTCGCGAAGAAGGTGACGACAAGGGCCGCCGAGAAGGCCGCGGAGGCCGTGAGGAAGGGGACGGCGAAGAAGGCGGCCACGAAGACCGCCGCGGCCGGGAAGACGACCGCGAAGAAGACGACCGCCAAGAAGGCGGCGGCGAAGAAGGCCACGGCCAAGAAGACCGCCGCCGAGAAGGCACCGGCCAAGAAGACGGCAGCCAAGAAGACGGCAGCCGCGAAGACCCCCGCGCAGAAGACGGCCGCCAAGAAGGCACCGGCCAAGAAGGCGACCGCGAAGAAGACCGTCGCGAAGAGCACGGCTGCCGAGAAGGCCGCACCCGCGGGCAAGGACGCCAAGAAGATCCCCGCTCAGAAGGCCACCGCCAAGAAGATCCCCGCGCAGAAGGCCACGGCGGGCAAGGCCGCCGCGCCGTACTCCGCCCCGCCGCCGAAGACGCCCGTCGCCGTCTCTGCCGCCCTCGGCGCCTGCGCCCTCGACGCATCCGACCGCGACCGCCTCCTCGGCGGCACGCATCACGACCCGCACTCCGTCCTGGGCGCGCATCCGGCACCCGGTGGTGTCGCCTTCCGTGCCTTCCGGCCGTACGCCCTGTCGGTGACCGTCGTCGCCGGAAGCCTGCGGGCGGAACTGCACGACGACGGGGAGGGCTTCTTCTCGGGGCTGTTGCCGCTGCGGGAGGTGCCGGACGGCTACCGGCTGCTCGTGGCGTACGAGGGGACGGTCCAGGAGGCCGAGGACGCGTACCGCTTCCTGCCCGCGCTGGGCGACCTCGACCTCCATCTGATCGGCGAGGGCCGGCACGAGCAGCTGTGGCGGGCGCTCGGCGCCGAGCCGATGACCCACCAGGGCGTGACCGGAACCCGCTTCACGGTGTGGGCGCCGAACGCACGTGGCGTGTCCCTCGCCGGCACCTTCAACTACTGGGACGGCACGGGGTACCCGATGCGCTCGCTCGGCGGCACCGGCGTCTGGGAGCTGTTCGTGCCCGGCATCGGCGAGGGCGAGCTGTACAAGTTCGAGATCACCCGGCCGGACGGCTCGAAGACCCTGCGCGCCGACCCGATGGCCCGTCGTACGCAGGCCCCGCCCGAGACGTCGTCCATCGTGCACGCCTCGCACCACGAGTGGGGGGACGACGAGTGGCTGGCGCGACGCGCGGAGCGGCCCGCGCACGAGGCGCCGTTCTCGGTCTACGAGGTCCACCTCGCCTCCTGGCGACCCGGGCTGACATACCGTCAACTCGCCGAGCAGCTGCCCGCGTACGTCAAGGACCTGGGCTTCACCCACGTCGAGCTGATGCCGGTCGCCGAGCACCCCTTCGGCGGTTCCTGGGGCTACCAGGTCACCGGCTTCTACGCGCCCACGGCCCGCCTCGGCACCCCCGACGACTTCAAGTACCTGGTCGACTCCCTGCACCGGGCCGGCATCGGCGTGCTGATGGACTGGGTGCCGGCGCACTTCCCGCGCGACGAGTGGGCGCTGGCTCAGTTCGACGGGCGTCCGCTGTACGAGCACGAGGATCCGCTGCGGTCCGCGCACCCGGACTGGGGCACGCTGGAGTTCGACTTCGGCCGCACGGAGGTGCGCAACTTCCTGGTCGCCAACGCCCTGTACTGGTGCGAGGAGTTCCACATCGACGGCCTGCGCGTGGACGCGGTCGCCTCCATGCTCTACCTGGACTACTCGCGTGAGCCGGGACAGTGGGTGCCGAACGAGCACGGTGGGCGGGAGAACCTGGACGCGGTGGCATTCCTGCAGGAGATGAACGCCACGGTGTACCGGCGGGTGCCGGGGGTCGTCACCATCGCGGAGGAGTCCACGGCCTGGGACGGCGTGACCCGCCCGACGCATGTGACCGGGCCTGGCGGCTTCGGGGGCCTCGGCTTCGGGCTGAAGTGGAACATGGGCTGGATGCACGACTCGCTTCAGTACATGGCCAAGGAGCCGGTGCACCGCAAGTACCACCACAACGAGATGACGTTCTCGATGGTGTACGCCTACAGCGAGAACTACGTCCTGCCCATCTCCCACGACGAGGTGGTGCACGGCAAGCGGTCACTGGTCTCCAAGATGCCCGGCGACTGGTGGCAGCAGCGCGCCAACCACCGCGCCTACCTGGGCTTCATGTGGGCCCACCCGGGCAAGCAACTGCTGTTCATGGGGCAGGAGTTCGCGCAGGGCGCCGAGTGGTCCGAGGCGCACGGCCCGGACTGGTGGCTGCTGGATCCGGCGTACGGGGCGGAGGCGGACCACCGGGGGGTGCGGGACCTGGTCCGCGACCTCAACACGGTCTACCGGCACACGCCGGCGCTCTGGCAGCGGGACACCGACGCGTCCGGGTTCGAGTGGGTGGTCGGGGACGCGGCCGACGACAACGTCTTCGCGTTCCTGCGCTACGACGCGGAAGGGGCTCCGCTGCTGGCGGTGTCGAACCTGTCTCCGGTCGTCCGGCACGACTACCGGCTGGGCGTTCCCGACGACGTGCCTGCCTGGCACGAGGCGCTGAACACCGATGCGGCGAAGTACGGGGGCAGTGACGTCACCCATCCCGACCCCATCAAGCCGGAGGCCCAGCCTTGGCACGGCCGCACGGCCAGCATCACGCTGACCCTGCCGCCGCTGGCCACGGTCTGGTTGCGGCCGGCCTAGCGCAGTCGTTCGCCCATCCTGAAGGGGCTGCCGCCCTTTCGACCCCCGTTCCTCGAACGCCGGGCGGGCTGGCTTCCAGCCCGTCCGGCGTTTCGAGGACGAGGCCCCTTCAAGGGCCGAAGCGGCGCGTCCGGGGGCGACAGCCCCCGTCGACGGGAAGGGGCAGGGGCGGCGGGGGCGAAACCCGGTTCAGGTGGTGACCAGCGCCTTCGGCAACCGTCCCGTGTGCAACACCCCCAGCCGTTGCGTGGCCCGTGTCAACGCCACGTACAGATCACTCGTGCCGTACAACCCCGGCTCCACCACCAGCACCGAGTCGAACTCCAGCCCCTTCGACTGACGCGGGTCGAGCAGCACGACGGTCCGTGTGAGGTCGGGCTGCTCCCCCGCCGTCACCCCGTCCAACCCCGCCGCCAGCCTGCGGTGCAGATGGCGCGGCGCGATGACCGCGAGCCGGCCCTCGGCCGGGGTCAGTTCCCCGACCGCCTCGGCCACGGCGCCGGGCAGGTCGTCGGTGGCCCGTACCCACGGCCGTACACCGGTCGAGCGCACCGAGCTCGGCGGCTCGAAGTCGGGGTCCTCGGCGCGCACCACGGCCGCCGCGAGCTCCATGATCTCGGCCGGGGTGCGGTAGTTGACGCCGAGGCGGGTGTGGTCCCAGCGGTCCTCGACGTAGGGCGCGAGGATCTTCGACCACGAGCCGACGCCCGCGGCTTCCGCCGTCTGGGCCGGGTCGCCGACCAGCGTCATGGAGCGGGTCGGGCAGCGCCGCATGAGCAGCCGCCAGGCCATCGGCGACAGCTCCTGCGCCTCGTCGACGATGATGTGCCCGAACGCCCAGGTCCGGTCGGCCGCGGCCCGCTCGGCGGCGCTGCGGTGGTCGTCCTCCTCCTGGCGTTCGGCGAAGCGCTCGGCATCGATGATGTCGTGCGCGGAGAGGACCTCGGAGCCGTCGGGGTCGCCGTCCTCCTTGTCCTCGAACTCGTACGTCCGGGAGGCGTACGACACGTCCAGCACGCCCTGCGCGTAGGCGATCTGCGTCTGGCGCTCGCGCTCGGCCCGTGCCCGCGCCACCCGGTCGTCCTCGCCGAGCAGCTCGGCGGCCTCGTCGAGCAGCGGCACGTCGGCCACGGTCCACTGCCGCGTGACCGGGCGGCGGACGGCGGCCGCGTCCTCGTCGGGGAGGTAGCCCACGGGGTCGGCGAGGAAGTCGGCGACCAGCCGCTGCGGCGTCAGGCGCGGCCACAACTGGTCGATGGCGGCCCAGACCTCGGGGTTCTCGGCGATCTCGTCCCGGATCTGGGTGATGTCACTGGCGTCCAGCAGGTTGGTGCCGTCGTAGGGGTCGGTGCCGACGCGTTCGGCGTACAGCTCGGTGAGCGTGTTGAGGATGTGGCCCTCGAAGTGCTCGCGGGCGACGTTGTGCGGCAGCTTGGCGGCGCGGGTGCGCTCACGGGCCACTCGTACGAGGTCGTCGTCGAGCATCAGCACCTCGCGGTCGTGCTCGATCGCGATCACCGGGTCGGGCAGCGCCTGCCAGTCGCGGACGACCTCGGCGAGGACGTCCGCCATGTCGGCACGGCCCTTCACCGCGGCCGCCTCCCGGGTGTCGGTCGCCGTGGCCCGTACGCCGGGGAACAGTTCGCCGACCGTGGCCAGCAGCACGCCGGTCTCGCCGAGCGAGGGCAGCACCTCGCCGATGTAGCCGAGGAAGGCGGGGTTGGGTCCGACGATGAGGACCGCCCGTTTGGCCAGCAGTTCCCGGTACTCGTACAGCAGGTAGGCGGCGCGGTGCAGGGCGACGGCCGTCTTGCCGGTGCCGGGGCCGCCCTCGACGACCAGGACACCGCGGTGGGGTGCCCGGATGATCTCGTCCTGCTCGGCCTGGATGGTCTGCACGATGTCGGTCATCCGGCCGGTGCGCGCCGAGTTGAGCGCGGCGAGCAGGACGGCGTCGCCGGTCGGGTCCTCGTGGCCGGTCCTCTCCTGGTCGCCCAGGTCGAGGATCTCGTCGTGCAGAGCGGTGACCGTACGGCCGCTGGTGGTGATGTGCCGCCTGCGCCTGATGCCCATCGGGGTGTGGCCGGTGGCCAGGTAGAAGGGGCGGGCGACGTCGGCGCGCCAGTCGATCAGGATCGGCGTGCGCTCGGCGTCGTCGGTGCGCAGGCCGATTCGGCCGATGTGGTGGTGGACGCCCGAGGACAGGTCGATCCGGCCGAAGCAGAGCGAACCGTCCACCGCGTTCAGCGCGGCGAGCAGCCCGGACCGCTCGGCGACCAGGATGTCCCGCTCCAGCCGGGCCTGCATGGGCTTGTCACCCTGGGCGAGCGCGTCCGTGACACCGGCCTCGGTGTCACCGCGCAGGGCGTCCACGCGCGCGTACAGGCCGTCGATGAATTCCTGCTCGCGCCGCATTTCACCGTCTTGGAATTCGGTGTTTGACAATTCCGCTCCCGCCCGGATATACTGTGCTCACTGAACTTTTCCGCGACCGGCCATCGCGAAGTCGCGAACCATTGAATATACCTAAAGAAATCCCCCGAGCGCAATTGCTCGGGGGATTTTCTGTATTCCGGTTCCGGTGGGTCGAGAGCGCGTCGGATCAGACCACGTCGGACAGTTCCTCCAGCAGCCGCCGCTTGGACCGCGCCCCCACCATCGACAGCACGGGCTCACCGCCGCGGAAGACCATGAACGTCGGCATCGACAGCACCTTGTACGCGTTGGTGGTCAGCGGGTTGGTGTCCACGTCCAGCTGGACCACCTTGAGCCGCTCCCCCTCCTCCTCCGCGAGTGCGCTGAGCACCGGCCCCATCTGCCGGCACGGCGGGCACCAGTCCGCGGTGAACTCCACCAGTACCGGCAGCTCCGCCCCGATCACCTCCGCCCCGAAATCCGCGTCCGTCACCTCGGCCACACCCGCCGCCCTGATCACAGCTCCCGCCCTCCCAGTTCGCACAACGGCTCCGGACCACCCGGAACCAGCGCGTCGGCGGCCAGTTCGTCCCGCGCCGCCTCCGCGCGCGCCAGCTGCGCCCGGACCTTCGTCCGCACCGTCTGCAACTCACCGATCAGCGCGTCGAGTTCGTCCAGCTTGCGCCGGTAGACAGCGAGCGACGCCGGGCAGGAGTCGCCCTCCGGATGCCCGGCCCGCAGGCACTCCACGAACGGCCGTGTCTCCTCCAGCTCGAACCCGAAGTCCTGGAGCGTCCGGATCTGGCGGAGCAGTTCGAGATCGCTCTCGTCGTAGGTCCGGTATCCGTTCTCCCCGCGCCGCGCGGGCAGCAGCCCGCGCGCCTCGTAGTACCGCAGCGCCCGCGTCGTGGTCCCGGCCCGTGCGGCCAGCTCGCCGATTCGCATACGTCGAACGTAAGCCTTGACGCCGACGTCAGGGCAACAGCGGTTTTCGCTCCACCGGGGAGGTGAGCACGATCGAGGTCGTCGTACGCCCGAGCGCGGAGATCTCCTCCAGGACATGCTCCAGGTGGACGGTGTCCCGGACGGCGACCTTGAGGATCCAGCAGTCCTCGCCGACCACATGGTGCACCTCGGTGATCTCCGGGCGCTCGATGAGCTCCAGGGTCCTCGGGTGCTTGAGGTTGTAACCGCCGTGCGGATTGACCCGGATGAAGGCCTGGATGCCGTAGCCCAGCCGGGCCGGGACGACATGGGCGCCGTAGCCGGTGATCGCACCGGACGCCTCCAGTCTGCGCACCCGCTCGGTGACGGCGGCCGGGCTGAGCCGCACCCGGCGGCCCAGCTCGCTCAGCTTGATCCGGCCGTCGGTCTGGAGCAGCTCCAGGATCTGCCGGTCCAGCGCATCGAAGGCCGCCGATGTTTCGCTGGCGGTGGCCCGAAGATGCCGTGGTTCTTTCGGTGCGGTGGCCTGAACTCCCATGGTTCCCCCTTCAGGACGCCGTGGTGCGCCAGGAAGATTATGGTCATGGAAAAGGCACGGGAAGTACTGGTCATCGGCGGCAACCGCTATTTCGGCAAGCGGCTCATCGCGCGTCTGCTCGCCGCCGGGGACCGGGTGACGGTCCTGAACCGGGGGTCGTCGCCGCCACCGCCGGGGACGGTGCATCTGGTCGCCGACCGCGACGACGAGAAGTCCCTGACGGACGCCCTCGGTTCGCGCGTCTTCGACGTCATCGTCGACCAGGTCTGCTACACCCCGCGGCAGGCGGACGTCGCCCGCCGGATCTTCACCGGCCGCACCGGCCGCTACGTCATGACCTCGACCGTCGAGGTGTACGAGTACGAGGACGCGACCACGCTCGTGGGCGAGGGGGCCGTCGACGCGCGCACGGTCCACGTCGACCTCGACCTCCCCTGGACGGAACCGGAGTTCCTCGCGGCCCACTACGGCGAGGGCAAGCGCCAGGCGGAGGCGGTGCTCGCCGCGGACCCCGCGTTCCCGTACACGGCCGTGCGCGTCGCCCACGTCATGGGCGGGGACGACGACTTCACCGGCCGGCTGGACCACTACGCCGAACGGATCGGCAGCGGCACGCCGATCTCCGTGCCCGTCGACAACCGGCCGGCCACCTACATCCACGTCGAGGAGATCGCCGACTTCCTGTTCTGGGCCGCGGGCGAGGACTTCACGGGCCCGGTCAACGCGGCCTCCCACGGGCTGCTGACCACTCAGGAGCTGTGCGACGCGGTGGCCGCGCACGTCCCCGGCGGCAAGGCGGTGTTCCGGGCCGTCGAGGTCGGCGAGGTCTCCCCGTTCTCCTTCCGCCGCTCCTACGGCATGGACAACTCCCGGGCCGCCCGGCTCGGCTTCCCCTTCGGCCGGACCCGGCAGTGGCTGCCGCGGGCCGTCGCCGAGACCCTCGGAAAGGGCGACTGACATGCGGTACCGCACACTCGGCGACGTACCGGTGAGCGCCGTCGGGCTCGGCGCGATGCCGCTGTCCATCGAGGGCCGGCCGGACGAGGAACGCGCCCTGGCCACCGTGCGCGCCGCCCTGGACGCGGGCGTGACGCTGCTGGACACGGCGGACTCTTACCACCTGCCCGGGGCCGGGCCCGGCCACAACGAACGCCTCGTGGCGCGCGCGCTCAAGGGTGCCGCCGCCGGCGTACTGGTGGCCACGAAGGGTGGCCGCGGCCGTCACGCCGACGGCGGCTGGACGGTGAACGGCGATCCACGCCATCTGAAGTCGGCCGCCGAGGGCTCCCTCAGGCGGCTCGGCGTCGACACCATCGACCTCTACCAGCTGCACAAGCCCGACCCTGCCGTGCCCTTCGAGGAATCGGTGGGCGCGCTGCGCGAGCTGCTCGACGAGGGCAAGATCCGACGCGCCGGCATCTCCAACGCGGACGTGGGGCAGATCCTGGTGGCCCGCGAGATCCTGGGCGACCGACTGGTCTCGGTGCAGAACCGGTACTCACCCGCCGTGCGCGACAGCGAGCCGGAACTGCGGCTGTGCGCCGAACTGGGGCTCGCGTTCCTGCCGTGGAGCCCGCTGGGCGGCATCTCCCGCAGCTCCCTGGACGGACCGGCACCGGCCGAGGGCGAGGTGCGCTTCGGCGCCTTCCACGCGGTGGCGGCCGCACATGGCGTCAGCCCTCAACAGGTCTGCCTCGCCTGGTTGTCGGCGAAGTCACCCACCGTCATCCCGATCCCGGGCGCTAGCCGGCCCGAGACGATCCGGGACTCGGCCGGCGCGACGGAGCTGGAGCTGAGCCCGGCGGAGCTGACACTGCTGGACGGCGACGGGACCACTCGGACGAGCTGAACACCCGACCAGGGCGGACCCCGCACCCGGACCCGCCCCTGTCACTCCCCCGGCGCGGCAGCACCGTGCGCCTGAGGCGCGGTCCTGGGATGCGGGGCGACGAACGCCGACCGGGCGGCTGCGCGACGGGGGAGCGTCTCAGCCGCCCGGAGGGCGATGGCCGGGTGCCCGGCCCCGGTTCAGGCGGGGCCGGGCACCCGGAGCGGGCGGGGCCGGAGGTCAGGCCTCAGGCCTTGGCGAGTTCCTTCTCGCCGCCCTGTTCGGGCACCTCGGCCGGGGCGCCGTGACCGTGGTCGTCGTCCAGGAGCGTCGTCTCGTCGAACGGCAGCTGCCCGGCGAGCACCTGGTTGACCTTCTCCTTGTCGATCTCCTTCGTCCACGTGCCGATCAGGACCGTGGCCACCGCGTTACCCGCGAAGTTCGTCAGGGCGCGGGCCTCGCTCATGAAGCGGTCGATGCCGACGATGAGGCCGATGCCGTCCACGAGGGCGGGCTTGTGCGACTGGAGACCGCCGGCCAGCGTGGCCAGGCCCGCGCCGGTGACACCGGCGGCGCCCTTCGAGGCGACCAGCAGGAACAGCAGCAGCGGGATCTGCTCGCCCACCGACATCGGCGTGCCCATGGCGTCGGCGATGAACAGGGACGCCATGGTCATGTAGATCATGGTGCCGTCGAGGTTGAAGGAGTAGCCGGTCGGGACGGTGATGCCGACCACCGGCTTGCTGACGCCGAGGTGCTCCATCTTCGCGATGAGGCGCGGCAGCGCGGACTCCGAGGAGGACGTCGACAGGATCAGCAGGAACTCACGGCCCAGGTACTTGAAGAGCGTGAGGATGTTCAGGCCGGCGACGAGCCTCAGCAGCGCGCCGAGCACGATGAAGACGAAGAGGAAGCAGGTGACGTAGAAACCGAGCATCAGGATGGCGAGCTGCTTGAGCGCGTCCAGTCCGGCCGACCCGGTGACGGCGGCGATGGCACCGAAGGCGCCGATCGGGGCGGCCCACATCACCATGCCGAGGATGCGGAAGACGAGGCGCTGGATGTGCTCGATCCCGCGCAGGATCGGCTCCCCGGCCGAGCCCATGGCCTGCAGCGCGAAGCCGGCGAGCAGGGCGACGAGCAGGGTCTGCAGGACCGACTCCGAGGTGAAGGCGGAGACGATCGTGGTCGGGATGATGCCGAGCAGGAACTCGGTGGTGTCCTTGGCCTCGGCGTCGACCTGCGCGTGCCCGGCGTCCTTGACGGCGTCGGTGACGGCGAGCCCGGTGCCCGGCTCCAGGATGTTGCCGACGACAAGACCGATACCGAGTGCGACCAGCGACATCGCCAGGAAGTAGACCATCGCGATACCGCCGACGGCGCCGACCTTGGCGGCCTTCCGTACCGAGCCGATACCCAGCACGATCGTGCAGAAGATGATCGGCGAGATCATCATCTTGATCAGGTTCACGAAGCCCGTACCGATGGGCTTCAGCTCCACCGCGAAGTCGGGTGCGACCAGACCCACGGTGATACCGAGGGCCACCGCGATGATCACGGCGATGTAGAGGTAGTGCGTGCGGTCCCGCTTGGCGACGGGTGCGGCAGGTGCCGTATCGGGGGAACTGGCGGCGGCCACGGCTGCCCTCCTTGACGTCTTCGTCGGCATCACCGGCGTGCGGCTCACGTCCGGGGTGGGGGTTCGCTGAGCGGGTGCCGCGCCCCGGTCCGGGGACGACGCCCTGGGGACGGGGGTCGTATTCAGCGATGCGGTGACTATCTCCCGCTGTGTGAGGGCGGTCACCCTTCCGTTCATTTAGTTCACAATCGGCCAGGGAGGCAGACTGACGGCATGCGCATCCCCGTCCCGAGACCCCGCAGCCTGGCCGGCCAGCTCTTCGCCATGCAGGCGGTGCTGATAGCGGTGCTCGTCGCCGGGTACGCGGTGTTCACGTACGTCAGCGACCGCGGCCAGGCCGAGGACGCCGCCGGAAGGCAGGCCATGGCCGTGGCCCAGTCGATCGCGGACGCCCCGTCCGTGCGGGAGGCGATCCGCACCCCCGATCCGACGGCCGAGCTCCAGCCGTACGCCCTGCGGGTCCAGCGCGACGCCGAGGTCGACTTCGTCACGATCATGAACCCGGAGGGCATCCGCTGGACGCACCCCGACCCGAAGCAGATCGGCCAGCACTTCCGCGGGCACACGGAGCGCGCCCTGCGCGGGGACCCCTTCACCGAGACGTACACCGGCACGCTCGGCTCGTCCGTGCGCGCCGTGGTGCCGATCTACGACGGCGACACGGCACCGAGGAGCATCGTCGGGCTGGTCAGCGCGGGCATCCGGGTCGAGGAGATCAGCAAGCGGGTGCAGGACCAGCTGACGGCGCTGCTCGGGGTGGCGGCGGGCGCGCTGGCGCTGGGCGCGATCGGCACGTACGTCATCAACGCCCGGCTGCGGCGGCACACCCACGGCATGAACGCCGCCGAGCTGAGCCGGATGCACGACTACCACCAGGCCGCGTTGCACGCCGTGCGCGAGGGGCTGCTGATGCTGGACGGGCAGTACCGGGTGGCGTTGATCAACGACGGCGGGCGCGAGCTCCTCGGGGTGCCCGCCGACGTGGTGGGGCGGTCGGTCGCGGAGCTGGGGCTGCCGGCGCCGCTGACGGGGGCCCTGCTGGCCTCGGAGCCACGGGTCGACGAGGTGCATCTGGCGGCGGAACGGGTGCTGGTGGTCAACACCTCGCCGGTCTCCGGCGGTGAGCGGCGGGGCACGGTCGTGACCTTGCGGGACGTGACCGAACTCCAGTCGCTCATGGGAGAGTTGGACTCGGAGCGGGGTTTCACCCAGGCGCTGCGGTCGCAGGCGCACGAGGCGGCGAACCGGCTGCACACGGTGGTCTCGCTGATCGAGCTCGGACGGGCCGACGAGGCGGTGGAGTTCGCCACCGCCGAACTGGAGCTGGCGCAGGCCCTGACGGACCAGGTCGTCGCGGCGGTCAGCGAGCCGGTGCTGGCGGCGCTGCTGCTGGGCAAGACGGCCCAGGCCAACGAGCGGGGCGTGGAACTCGTCGTGTCGCAGGACAGCCGGCTGGACGACCGGCTGCTGCCGCCGTCGCTGCCCGCCCGGGACCTGGTGACGATCCTCGGCAACCTCATCGACAACGCGGTGGACGCGGCGCAGGGGAGCGTGCGGGCGCGGGTGACGGTGACGGTGTACACCGAGGACGCGGAGCTGGTGCTGCGGGTCTGCGACACGGGGGCCGGGGTGGACCCCGCACACGCGGACGCGGTGTTCGAGCGCGGCTTCTCCACGAAGCCGGCGGGGCCGGGCGGGCGCGGGCTGGGGCTGGCGCTGGTGCGGCAGGCGGTGCATCGGCACGACGGTGCCCTGGCGGTCGCCGGGGCCGCCGAGGGCGGGGCGGAGTTCGAGGCGCGGTTGCCGTTGGGCGAGGGCGGCCGTGGTGCCGTGAGTGACGGCCCGGAGGGCGACGGCGCTGTGAGTGAGGACGCGGGGCGCCCGTCGGCGGGCGAGCCCGTGCCGGGCGGCCGGGGTGCGCGGCGGGCGGGGTCCGCGCCGGGCGCCGAGGGCGCGGCGGTTTCGAGAGGTGACGTATGACGGCGGCCGAGCAGGCGATTCGCGTCCTGGTCGTGGAGGACGACCCGGTGGCGGCGGACGCGCATGTGATGTACGTGGGGCGGGTGCCGGGATTCGTCGCGGTCGGCAAGGCGCACACGGGGGCGGAGGCTCGGCGCGCCCTGGAGCGGACGCCGGTGGACCTGCTGCTGCTCGATCTGCATCTGCCGGATGTGCACGGACTGCAACTGGCCCGGTCGTTGCGGGCGGCCGGGCATCACGCGGACGTGATAGCGGTGACGTCGGCGCGGGATCTGGCCGTGGTGCGCGAGGGGGTGTCGCTGGGCGTCGTGCAGTACGTCCTCAAGCCCTTCACCTTCGCAACGCTGCGCGACCGGCTGGTGCGGTACGCCGAGTTCCACGCGGCCGTGGGGGAGGCGAGCGGACAGGACGAGGTGGACCGGGCGCTGGCGGCACTGCGCGCCCCCGGACCGGCGGCGCTTCCCAAGGGGCTCAGCGCACCCACGCTGGAACGGGTGACCGGGGCGCTGCGGGAGGCCGAGGAAGGGCTCACGGCGGCCGGGGTGGCCGAGGCGGTGGGCATCTCCCGGATCACGGCCCGGCGCTATCTGGAGCATCTGGTGGAGGCGGGCAGGGCCGAGCGCAAGCCGGTCTACGGGCAGGTGGGAAGGCCGGAGTTGGTGTACCGGTGGGTTCCGGGCACGGGTGCTGGCCGGTAGCCGGCACCCGCGTCCCGTCCTTGCGCGCGGACTCCTTGACCTGACCAGCCCAATCCTTCGCAGACGCATTGACCTGACCTGACCACCCAACCTACGTTCACCAGGCAGCCATCCCCGCGCCACAACGACGTGCGCCCGCAGGAGGTCATGCCCGTGCGCCCCACCGCCGCCCTCCCCACACTCCTCGCCCTCACCCTTGCCGCCGCAGCCACCCTCACCGCCTGCGGCAGCGGATCGGGAAGTGATCCGGACACCCTCAAGGTCTCCTTCAAGCAGTCCACGGACAACTCCATCAAGGTGATGGACACCTACCTCGCGGACATCAGGAAGCAGTTCGAGGAGGCGAACCCCGGCAAGAAGGTCGAGTTCGTACCCATCAAGGCCCCGGACTCGGAGTACTACACCAAGCTCCAGCAGATGATGCGCTCCCCCAAGACCGCCCCCGACCTGGTCTACGAGGACACCTTCCTCATCAACTCGGACATCACCAGCGGGTACTTGAAGCCCCTCGACCCCTATCTCGCCCGGTGGAAGGACTGGGGGCGGTTCATCGACACGGCGAAGGCCGCGGCCAAGGGCGAGGACGGCAGGACGTACGGCGTCCCGGACGGTACCGACACCCGGGGCCTGTGGTTCAGCAAGGACGTCTTCGCGAAGGCCGGTCTGCCCGCCGACTGGCAGCCGAAGACCTGGGAGGACGTCCTCGACGCCGCCCGTGCCGTCAAGCAGAAGGTCCCGGACGTCATCCCCCTGAACATCTACACCGGCAAGCCCGTCGGTGAGGCCGCCACCATGCAGACGTTCGAGATGCTGCTGTACGGCACGAACGACGGCACCTCGGATCCGCTGTACGACAAGGGCAGCAAGAAGTGGATCGCCGGCAGTCAGGGCTTCGAGGACGCCCTGGCCTTCGTGGAGACCGTCTACAAGGAGAAGCTCGGCCCCGAGGTCTCCGACGCCCTCGACCCCAACGTCATGACCCGGGTCCGCGGCGAGTGGCTCCCGCAGGGCAAGCTC
The DNA here is from genome assembly GCF_053594495.1 of Streptomyces sp. NPDC001920. Lineage (NCBI taxonomy): Bacteria > Bacillati > Actinomycetota > Actinomycetes > Kitasatosporales > Streptomycetaceae > Streptomyces > Streptomyces sp. NPDC001920. The sequence continues at coordinate 318,993 of NZ_JBSFEP010000012.1, read as the reverse complement.
GCGATCGCCCTCGACGGCTCCTGGCTCCCGCAGGACTGGCTGCCGGGCAGCGGTCACGAGTGGCCCGAGTGGTCGAAGGAACTGGGTCTGGCCGCCATGCCCACCCAGAAGGGCCAGGCACCCGGCAAGGTGAGCATGTCCGGCGGCTGGACCTGGTCGATCCCGGCGAAGGCGGGCAACCCCGACCTGGCCTTCGAGTTCATCAAGACCATGCAGACGAAGGCGAACGCCCAGAAGTGGTACATCGCCAACTCGGGCATCGCGGTCCGCGAGGACGTGGCCTCCGACCCCGCGTACGTGAAGGCCCAGCCCGGCATCGCGTTCTTCACGGACCTCGTCGCCAGCACCCACTACCGGCCCGCCTACCCGGCGTACCCGAAGGTCTCCACCGCCGTCCAGGAGGCGATGGAGGGCGTGACGACGGGGGACATGTCGGTCGAGGAGGCGGCCGCGGGCTACGACGAGGAACTGCGGGCGGCCACGGACGGCCAGGTGACCGAGAAGTGAACCGGGCCGTGGACCGGGACGTGAGCGGCTGCGAGGGCCGCCCATGACCGCCGAAGCACGGCACGCGGTGGACCCGGCGTCCACCAAACCCCCATCCGGTGCGCCGCGTTCGCGCCCCGGTTCCGGCACGCGCGGCGCGGGCCGCCGCGCCCTCGGCCGGGCCCTGCCCCTCTCCCCCGCCCTGGTCCTGCTGCTCCTCTTCCTCGCCGGCCCCATCGCGTACTGCGCCTACATCGCGTTCACCGACCTCCAACTGACCGGTCAGGCCGAGGAGTCGTTCGTCGGCTTCGACAACTTCCGTACCGCCTTCGCCGACGAGGCGTTCCTGAACGCGGTGTGGCTCACCCTCGTGTTCACGGTCGTCTCGGCCCTGATCGGCCAGAACACGCTGGGCCTGGCCCTGGCCGCGATGATGCGGCGGGCGTCGAAGCCCGTGCGCACGGTGGTGGGCGGCATCGTCATCACCGCGTGGGTCCTGCCGGAGGTCGTCGCCGGATTCCTCCTCTACGCCTTCTTCCGCCGTGAGGGCACCCTGAACGCCATCCTGGACTGGCTGCACCTGCCCACCCAGAACTGGCTGTTCACCCTCCCGATCCTGGCGGTGTCCTTCGCCAACGTGTGGCGGGGCACGGCCTTCTCGATGCTGGTCTACTCGGCGGCCCTCGACGAGATCCCGAAGGAGATCACGGAGGCGGCTGAGGTCGACGGCGCGGACGGCCCGCGCCGCCTGTGGCACATCACCCTCCCGATGATCCGCCGTTCCATCGGCACCAACCTCATGCTGATCACCCTCCAGACCCTGTCCGTCTTCGGTCTGATCTGGGTGATGACCAGGGGCGGCCCGGGCGGCAGGAGCCAGACGCTGCCGCTGTTCATGTACGAGGAGGCGTTCCAGAAGAGCATGATCGGCTACGGCACGGCCGTAGCCCTGCTGCTCCTGGTGGTGGGCTCGTTGTTCTCGGTGGTGTACCTGCGGCTTCTGCGAACGGAGGTGTGACGCCATGCCCCGGCCGCTCGCGTCCCGCCGGACGACGCACCGCCTGGCCGCGGACGCGGGCCTGCTGGCTGTGGCCGCCGCGTTCGTGCTCCCCCTGGCATGGGTGATCCTGTCCTCGCTGGACACGGACGCCGACCTCCGGGTGAAGGTCCCCGAGGGAGTGACCCTGGACAACTTCGACGCGGTCCTGACCCCGGACATCACGTTCACCCCGCTGCTCAACAGCCTCCTCCTGTGCGGCGGCGGTACGGCCCTGACGGTGGCGTGCGCGGCCCTGGCCGCCTACCCGCTGTCGCGGTTCCGGTCCCGCTTCAACCGGCCGTTCCTGCTCACGATCCTCTTCGCGACGTGCCTGCCCATAACGGCGATCATGGTGCCGGTGTACGCGCTGTTCGTGCGGGTGAACCTGATCGACACCATGCAGGGCACGGTCTTCTTCTTCGCCGCCTCCCAACTGCCGTTCGCCGTCTGGCTGATGAAGAACTTCATGGACGGAGTACCGAAGGAGCTGGAGGAGGCGGCCTGGACCGACGGGGCGTCGTCGCTGCAGTCGCTGGTGCGGATCGTGCTGCCGCTGATGGGGCCGGGCGTGGCGGTGGTGACGGTGTTCTCGTTCGTGATGATGTGGGGCAACTTCTTCGTCCCGTTCATGCTGCTGCTCACACCGGACCAGATGCCGGCGGCGGTGAGCATCAACGAGTTCTTCGGGAACCGGGGCACGGTGGTCTACGGGCAGCTGGCGGCGTTCTCGATCATCTACTCGACGCCGGTGATCCTGCTGTACGTGATGGTGGCGCGGCGGCTGGGCGGGGGGTTCGCGTTGGGCGGGGCGGTCAAGGGGTGAGGGCTCGCGGGACGCCGGAGCGTCGGGATCGAGCCGCACCCCGCCCGCTCCGGCACCCCGATCCGCGGCCCCGGGTGCCGCACTCGTCTTCGACGACCGGTCGTGCGGGCGATCCCCGCGCGAGCCGTTCGGCGTCCGCCCGGACGGGCCGGACCCCGTACCGGAATCGGAAGCCTTCGCGAATATGCTCCGTGACCTTGCCGTTCACCGGACGTGACGAGCAGCCTGAGCCGCCGCACCACCACCCCGGCACCGGCCTCACCTCCGGCCCACCCGGCGGCGCGGGCGATCCCCCTGCCGACGAACCGGCGAGTAGCCGTATCTTCCTACAATCCGTGATCCTGGCCGAACAGACCGTAGTCACCACGCGCCGCTCGCCCTACGTTGTGGCCCGTGCGCCGACCCCCAGCTCAACCGAACCAGCCGAACCGCTCCGGCCGGACCAGCCGGTCCGGTCACCGGACCCCGCCCACTCCCCCGTTCGACGCCCCCGCCGCCCGCCGACTCCGCACCGCGCTCAACATGGGGCCCGAGCACGTCGCCTACGGCATGCGGGCCTCGTACGGACTGCCCTATGTCACCCAGGACCTGATCGTCGCGTGGGAACGTGAGATCGCCGCCCCGACCAGCACCGAACTCACCGCGCTCGCGGGTGTGCTGTGGTGCTCGCCCAGCGAGCTCCTCGGCAAGCCCCGCACCCTGCGTGAACACCGCATCGCCCGCGGCCTGGCGCCCGAGGACGTCGCCCGGACCGTCGGGCACGAGCCGGCCGCCTATCTCCACATGGAGGAGCACGACGACTGGCGCGGCACCGATCGCCAGTCCGCCGCCCTGGCCGAGGTGCTCGGCCTGTCGATCCCCGACCTCATCACCGTCACGGGGCGCGACGGCAGGCTCGCCGAACTGCTGCGCAGTGCCGTGACGACGCGCTGGCAGGCGTACGTCCGCCCGGTCGGCAAGATGGTGCCCCTGGACCGGCGCGTTCTGGAGACCGCTCTGCAGGAGCTGCACCAGGACTACCAGGGGCAGATGACCGCCACTTTGAGCTGGGGCGGCGGCAACAGCGAGACCAGCGCGGCCGGCCGGGAGTTCCTCGACCGGATCGTGGAACGCTTCTGGACCAGGGTCCAGCACGGCACCGGCTAGAAGACCGACTCGGCCTCGTCCATCCGGTCCTTGGGCACCGTCTTCAGTTCGGTGACCGCCTCGGCCAGCGGCACCATCACCACGTCGGTGCCCCGCAGCGCGGTCATCCTGCCGAACTCGCCCCGGTGCGCGGCCTCCACCGCGTGCCAGCCGAAGCGGGTGGCGAGGACGCGGTCGTACGCGGTCGGTACGCCACCGCGCTGGACGTGGCCGAGGATGACCGGCTTGGCCTCCTTGCCGAGGCGGCGCTCCAGCTCGAACGCGAGTGCCGTGCCGATGCCCTGGAAGCGCTCGTGGCCGTACTGGTCGATCTCGCCCTTGCCGTAGTCCATCGTGCCGTCGGCCGGGTGGGCGCCCTCGGCGACGCAGATCACCGCGAACTTCTTGCCGCGCGAGAACCGCTCCTCGACCATCTTCACGAGGTCGGCGGGGTCGAACGGGCGCTCCGGGAGGCAGATTCCGTGTGCGCCGGCCGCCATGCCGGACTCCAGCGCGATCCAGCCCGCGTGCCGGCCCATGACCTCGACCACCATCACACGCTGGTGGGACTCGGCCGTCGTCTTCAGGCGGTCCATGGCCTCCGTGGCGACACCGACCGCGGTGTCGAAGCCGAACGTGCGGTCGGTGGACGAGATGTCGTTGTCGATCGTCTTGGGGACGCCCACCACCGGCAGGCCCGCGTCCGACAGCATGCGCGCCGCCGTCAGGGTGCCCTCGCCGCCGATCGGGATCAGCGCGTCGATACCGAAGTCCGCGACCATGTCCTCGGCCCGGTCACAGGCCTCGCGCAGGCGGTCGCGCTCCAGCCGGGAGGAACCGAGGATGGTGCCGCCACGGGCCAGGATGCCGCTCACGCTGTCCAGGTCCAGGGCGCGGTAGCGGCCGTCCAGCAGGCCCGAGTAACCGTCCTCGAAGCCGATGACCTCGTCGTCGTAGTTGTCCACCGCCCGGTGCACGACCGACCGGATCACGGCGTTCAGGCCGGGACAGTCGCCGCCTGCGGTGAGAACTCCGATACGCATCGTGCTGTGTCTCCTGCTCGCTGTTGATACCGGTGAGCCAGTCCGATTGTTTCATGTCCGCACGGACGCTGTCGCTCCCCTACTGACGGGCGCCTTATCCACAGCCGGGGGTATTGTCAAGAGGGTTTCGCTCACCTCACTGGGCGATTTTGCGGCCCCGGTGACGACGGCGGACGAAGACGACGGACATCAGACGAAACGGAGAGCACGCGTGACGCGCAGCGTGTACGTGACCGGCATCGACCGCGGCGACGGCCGCCAGATCGTCGAACTGGGGGTCATGGAGCTGCTGACCCGGCAGGTCGACCGGGTCGGGGTGTTCCGGCCGCTGGTGCACCACTCCCCGGACCGCTTGTTCGAACTGCTGCGCGCCCGTTATCGCCTCTCCCAGGAGCCGTCCACGGTCTACGGCATGGACTACCACGAGGCGTCCGCCCTGCAGGCCGAGCGCGGGACCGACGAGTTGGTGTCCACGCTGGTCGACCGGTTCCTCGTCGTCGCCCGTGACTACGACGTCGTCCTCGTCCTCGGCACCGACTACGCCGACACCCAGCTCCCGGACGAGCTGTCCCTCAACGCCCGGCTCGCCAACGAGTTCGGCGCCTCCGTGATCCCGGTCGTGGGCGGCCGCAAGCAGCCCGCCGAGTCCGTCCTCGCCGAGACCCGCAACGCCTACCGGGCGTACGACGGGCTGGGCTGCGACGTGCTCGCCATGGTCAGCAACCGGGTCGCCCGGGAGGACCGGGACGAGATCGCCGAGGCGCTCCGCTCCCGGCTGCCCGTGCCCTGCTACGTCGTCCCCGACGAGCCCGCCCTGTCCGCGCCGACCGTCGCGCAGATAGCTCAGTCCCTGGACGCCGAGGTCCTGCTCGGCGACGACTCCGGGCTCGCGCGCGACGCCCTCGGCTTCGTGTTCGGCGGTGCGATGCTGCCGAACTTCCTGACCGCGCTGACCCCGGGCTGCCTGGTCGTCACCCCGGGCGACCGGGCCGACCTGGTCGTCGGGTCGCTGGCCGCGCACAGCGCCGGCACCCCGCCGATCGCGGGTCTGCTGCTCACCCTGAACGAGCGTCCCGGCGACGAGATCCTCACCCTCGCCTCCCGCCTCGCCCCGGGCACCCCGGTGCTCTCGGTGCCGGGCTACAGCTTCCCCACCGCCGAACAACTCTTCGCCCTGGAGGGGAAGCTGAACGCGGCGACGCCCCGCAAGGCGGAGACCGCCCTCGGCCTGTTCGAGCGTTACGTCGACACCGGCGACCTGCTGAAGCGGGTCTCGGCGCCGAGCAGCGACCGGGTCACGCCGATGATGTTCGAGCACAAGCTGCTGGAGCGGGCCCGCTCGGACATGCGCCGCATCGTGCTGCCCGAGGGCACCGAGCCCCGCGTCCTGCACGCCGCCGAGGTGCTGCTGCGCCGCAACGTCTGCGACCTCACCCTGCTCGGGCCGGTCGACCGGATCCGCAAGCAGGCCGCCGATCTCGGCATCGACCTGGGCGACAGCGAGCTGATCGACCCGGCGACCAGCGAGCTGCGCGACTCCTTCGCCGAGAAGTACGCCAAGCTGCGCGCCCACAAGGGGGTCACGGTGGAGCTGGCGTACGACGTCGTCTCCGACGTGAACTACTTCGGCACGCTGATGGTGCAGGAGGGGCTCGCCGACGGCATGGTGTCCGGCTCCGTGCACTCCACCGCCGCGACCATCCGGCCGGGGTTCGAGATCATCAAGACCAAGCCTGGGGGTCCCCCCTCCGGGGGAGCCTCCATCGTGTCGTCCGTCTTCTTCATGTGCCTCGCCGACCGGGTCCTCGTCTACGGCGACTGCGCCGTGAACCCCGACCCGAACGCCGAGCAACTGGCCGACATCGCCATCCAGTCGGCGGCGACCGCCGCGCAGTTCGGCGTGGAGCCGCGGATCGCGATGCTGTCGTACTCGACGGGTACGTCCGGTTCGGGCGCCGATGTCGACAAGGTGCGCGAGGCGACCGAGCTGGTGCGGGTGCGGCGGCCCGACCTGAAGATCGAGGGGCCCATCCAGTACGACGCCGCCGTGGAGCCGTCCGTCGCGGCGACCAAGCTGCCGGGGTCGGAGGTCGCCGGGCAGGCGACGGTTCTGATCTTCCCGGACCTCAACACCGGTAACAACACCTACAAGGCCGTGCAGCGCTCGGCCGGCGCGATCGCCGTCGGACCCGTCCTGCAGGGCCTGCGCAAGCCGGTCAACGACCTGTCCCGCGGCGCCCTCGTCCAGGACATCGTCAACACCGTCGCCATCACGGCGATCCAGGCCCAGTCCCCCGCCCCGTCCCTCAACGAGAAGGCCAGCGCCCAGTGAGCCCGACCCGTGTCCTCGTCCTCAACTCCGGCTCCTCGTCGGTGAAGTACCAGCTGCTCGACATGCGCGACAGCAGCCGCCTGGCCGCGGGCCTCGTCGAGCGCATCGGCGAGGAGACCTCCCGGCTCAAGCACACGCCGCTCGCCGGCGGCGGCGGCGGCGAGAGCCGGGAGTGGACCGGGGCGATCGCCGACCACGAGGCCGCCCTGAAGGCCGTGTCGGCGGAACTCGCCCGGGACGGCCTCGGCCTCGACTCGCCCGAACTGGCCGCCATCGGCCACCGGGTGGTGCACGGCGGCAAGCACTTCACCGAGCCGACCGTCATCGACGACGCCGTCCTCGCCGAGATCGAGCGGCTGATCCCGGTCGCCCCGCTGCACAACCCGGCCAACCTCACCGGCATCCGCACCGCCCGCGCGCTGCGCCCGGACCTGCCCCAGGTCGCCGTCTTCGACACCGCGTTCCACACGACGATGCCGGAGTCGGCCGCCCGCTACGCGATCGACGTCGAGACCGCCGACCGCCACCGCATCCGCCGCTACGGCTTCCACGGCACCTCGCACGCGTACGTCTCCCGGGCCACCGCGAAGCTGCTGGGCAAGGCGCCCGAGGACGTGAACGTCATCGTGCTGCACCTGGGCAACGGCGCGTCCGCGTCCGCCGTGCGAGGCGGTCGGTGCGTGGACACCTCCATGGGGCTGACGCCTTTGGAGGGGCTCGTGATGGGTACGCGATCCGGTGACATGGACCCGGCCGTCATCTTCCATTTGATGCGTGTCGGCGGAATGTCCACGGACGAGATCGACACTCTTCTCAACAAGAAGAGCGGGCTGATCGGACTGTGCGGGGACAACGACATGCGGGAGATCCGCCGCCGGATCGAGGAGGGTGATCAGCAGGCCGCTCTCGCGTTCGACATCTACATTCACCGCCTGAAGAAGTACATAGGCGCCTATTACGCGGTGCTCGGCAAGGTGGACGCGATCGCCTTCACCGCCGGGGTCGGTGAGAACGCGGCGCCGGTGCGGGAGGCGGCCGTGGCGGGCCTGGAGGAGCTGGGCCTGCTGGTGGACGGCGGGCTGAACGCCGTACGCAGTGACGAGCCGCGGCTGATCTCGCCGGCGCACGCGCGGGTTGCGGTGGCCGTGGTGCCTACGGATGAAGAACTGGAAATCGCGACACAGACGTATGCGCTGGTCGAGGAAAGCAACTGAGCGGTAACCAGAACTGAGCAGTAACCGCAACTGAGCGAGGTTCCGCCCATTTGTATCTTCCGCCAGACGGAATATTCCGTAGCGAAACAAACCGATAGGATCGCCCCATGCGCCGTTCGAAAATCGTTTGCACTCTCGGCCCCGCGGTCGACTCCCATGAACAGCTTGTCGCACTGATCGAGGCGGGCATGAATGTCGCCCGCTTCAACTTCAGCCATGGCACGCACGAAGAGCACCAGGGGCGGTACGACCGCGTCCGGGCCGCCGCCGCCGAGACCGGCCGCGCGATCGGCGTCCTCGCCGACCTCCAGGGCCCCAAGATCCGTCTGGAGACCTTCGCCGAAGGCCCGGTGGAGCTGGAGCGCGGTGACGAGTTCGTCATCACGACCGAGGACGTCCCGGGTGACAAGTCCATCTGCGGGACCACCTACAAGGGCCTGCCGGGCGATGTCACGCGCGGCGACCAGATCCTCATCAACGACGGCAACGTCGAGCTGAAGGTCCTGGACGTCGAGGGTCCGCGGGTGAGGACGATCGTCATCGAGGGCGGCGTCGTCTCCGACCACAAGGGCATCAACCTGCCCGGCGCGGCCGTGAACGTGCCGGCGCTGTCGGAGAAGGACGTCGAGGACCTGCGGTTCGCGCTGCGCATGGGCTGCGACCTGGTCGCCCTGTCCTTCGTGCGGGACGCGAACGACGTGCAGGACGTGCACAAGGTCATGGACGAGGTCGGCCGCCGCGTCCCGGTCATCGCCAAGGTGGAGAAGCCGCAGGCGGTCGCCAACATGGAGGACGTCGTGATGGCGTTCGACGGCGTGATGGTGGCCCGTGGCGACCTGGCCGTCGAGTACCCGCTCGAAAAGGTCCCGATGGTGCAGAAGCGGCTCATCGAGCTGTGCCGCCGCAACGCCAAGCCGGTGATCGTGGCGACCCAGATGATGGAGTCGATGATCACCAACTCCCGCCCGACCCGCGCCGAGGCCTCCGACGTGGCCAACGCGATCCTGGACGGCGCGGACGCCGTCATGCTGTCGGCGGAGTCCTCGGTCGGCGCGTACCCCGTCGAGACCGTCAAGACGATGTCGAAGATCGTCACCGCGGCCGAGCAGGAGCTGCTGAGCAAGGGCCTGCAGCCGCTCGTCCCCGGCAAGAAGCCCCGCACCCAGGGTGGTTCGGTCGCCCGCGCCGCCTGCGAGATCGCCGACTTCCTCGGCGGCAAGGGCCTGGTCGCCTTCACCCAGTCCGGCGACACCGCCCGCCGTCTGTGCCGCTATCGCGCCGCCCAGCAGATCATCGCGTTCACCACGGACGAGGAAACCCGCAACCAGATGACGCTCAGCTGGGGCGTGGAGCCGCACGTGGTGCCGTTCGTGGGCAGCACCGACGAGATGGTCGAGCTGGTGGACCAGGAGATCGTCAAGCTCGGCCTGTTCAACGAGGGCGACATCGTGGTCATCACGGCCGGCTCCCCGCCCGGGGTCCCCGGCACGACCAACATGGTCCGGGTGCACCACCTGGGCGGAGGCGCGCGGGACTGACCGCAGCGCCGCGACGAAAGGGCTGTGGCCCGGCCCCTCGATCACGAGGGACCGGGCCACAGCCGTGTGCGGCTCCCGGACGGGCTCTTGGCCGGGCTCAGTCGGTGATGTACTGACGCAGCCCCGGCACCGTCAGCGTGCCGCCGAACTGGCCGGCCTGCGTGACCTTCACCTTGGTGAAGTGGATGAACGGGATGTTCAGCGGCGGCGGGTGCTCCGGGTCGAACGTCACCGGGATCAGACCGAGCAGGTTGCCGGAGATGCTCTCGGTGTACATCACCGTCTTGCCGTCGGTGATGGTGGACTTGGAGCCCTTGGCCGCCTGCACGTGGTGCGTCTTGCCGGACTGCTTGTCCTTGACGAGCTGGTGCAGGTCGCCGATCTCGGTGCCGTCGGAGATGACGTACTTCAGCACCTTCTTGGTCTTGCCGCCGGCGGTCTTCACCTCGACGATGCCCTGGTAGTCGGCACCCCTCAGGGTCAGCGAGCTGGCCTCCAGGAACCAGGGGTCGTCGGGCACCAGGATCTTGTTGTCGATCCCGCCCTCGTCGTCCGTGGCGGCGGGGCAGTCCTCGGGGTCCGGTGTGGCGCTCTCGGACGGGCTCGGCGAGGCAGTGGCCTCGTCGGCCGCCTCCTCGGCCGCCTCGGAAGCGCCCTCGGCCGCCTCGGACACCGTCCCGGTCGTGTCCCTCACGGTGTCCTCCACCGTGTCGGTGACCTTGCCGGCGGCGTCGTCGGCGGTCTCCTGGGCGGTGTCGGAGGTGTCCTCGCCGTCCTCGGACGGCGACGGCTCGCTCGCGCTCTCGGACGCCGAGGCGGACGGCGTCGGGCTCGGGCTCTCCGTCTCCTGCTCACCGCCGGTGAAGATGCCCGTGATCGCGTCGCCGATGTCCTCCAGCAGGTTGCCGCCGCTCTCGGACGCCGACGGCGCCGGAGTGGCCGCGTCGCCGGACTGTGCCTCGCTCGACTTGCTCGGGGAGGGTGCGGGCGCGGGCTCCGCCGCGTCGTCGGAACCTGAATCCGACGAGGAGGAGTCACCCGAAGCGCCCGAGGAACCCGAAGTGCCCGTGGAGTCCGAGGAGTCCGAGGAGTCCGAGGAGTCCGAGGATCCGGACGAATCCGAGGATCCGGACGAATCCGAGGATCCCGCGGAGGCCGACGGTGACGGGGTCGGCCCCGCCGCTTCGTCTGCGGACTCGTCGGCCTCCGGAGACGGTGACGCGGACGCGTCGCCCTCCAGAGCCGCCACGCAGTCCTTGTACTCGTCGGCCGTCAGGCTGTTGGCGAGCGGCGTCGGCTGCTCGTCGGCCAGGGCCAGCGTCGGCGTGAACCCCATGCCCATGAGAACCGCGGTCGGCATCGCCGCCATGGCTATCGCTTTGCCGGCCGGCATCTGCAGTCTGGTGAACAGCGGCTTCTTGGGCGCCGCGTGGCGGGGGCCCGTTCTCGCCCGTGCCGGGGCCGCAGGGATCTGCTCGCGGTCCGCTTCAGCCGACACGGTTCCCTCCGATACGGTCCTCGACCCGCAGGCCGTCCCCCTCGCCGTCGTGGCCGGGGCCGGAGTCGGCGGGCGTGTGGTGCGGCGGGAACGGCTGTCCCGGCTCCACGGCGGTGCCCTCGGCACCGGGGAAGGGGGCGCCCTCGCCCGTCGGGCCCTCTTCGGCGTCCTGCGGCCCGGTCGCCCCGGGCAGGCCCTTGGCCGGCACCCACGAGACGGCGAGCGCGCCCCCGATCATCGACAGCAGGAAGCCGATGAGGAAGCCTCCGATGTTGGAGACCACCAGCGACACCAGAGCGAGGATGATCGCCGCGACACCGGCGAAGACCCGCGTGACCTGCTGGAACCACATGGTCAGGCCCAGCGTGATCAGCAGGACCCCGATGATGAGGGAGCCGGCACCCGCGGTGGTCGCCATGGTGAGCGACATGGTTCCCAGCTTCAGGGTGGCGTAGGGGAAGTAGGCGATCGGCACCCCGCCGAGGATGGTGAACAGCCCTGCCCAGAACGGCCGACTGCCCCGCCAGTCACGGAATCGCCGACGCAGCCGGGTGAAGGTCCCGGCGCTCTGGACCGGAGTCTCGGCACTCATGGAAAACAGCTCCCTCGGTCCGGTGGAGGTACGTACCGGCTCGGCCGTAGGCGTTCAGAAGCCGGAAGGTGTGAGTCTGTGATGATGGGCCCGGCAAAAACGGCCGGGCCGGGACCGCGGGGCGGGGAAACCGTGACTTCCCCGCCCCTGCGGGACGGCTCAACCGCCCCGCGGTACCCGTGACAGGGAGGCTGTCAGAAGCACTCCATGTCCTTGTCCGTGCCAAGACGCATCGACAGGCCGTTGAGCGTGAAGGTGCCCGCCGTGGTCGCCCACGCCGTCTGCTCCACGTTCGTGAGCGTCGCCTTCCTGGCCTGCTGGGCGAAGCCGCCCGGCAGCACGCTCTCGCCCTGCTTGACCTCGGGGCCACGGGTCTTGTCCTTGACCGCGACGCCGATGTCGATGTCCTCGAACTTCGCGTCGGCGTCGAGCTGGGCGACGTCGATGTAGAGGTTCTCCGCCGTGACCGGCTTGCTCTTCCCCGCCTCAAGGCGGAGATAGATGGTGCCTATGCCGGGGATCGGCGTCGCCACCGACTGGCACATGTTGGTGATCTTCGCGTCCTTGAACGACGAGATCGCGACCGGGACCTTCTTCTGCTTCTTGCCCTCGACCGTCTCGTAGGCGGTGTCGATGCCGCCGTACTGGGCGAAGCCCGTACCTTCGAGGTGACCGGCCTTCACCTTGAACTGCTGGCCGGAGACACTGAACGACGCGGCCAGCGCACCCTGCGCGAGCCCGACACCCACCGCCGCGGCCGCGGCGACGCTGGGCACCATGACCACAGCGAACCGCTTCCATCTGGTCCCGCCACGCACCTGGGACTCCATATTTCCTCCTTCTCGGACGTACATCTCCTGGTCCCGGCTGCCGCAGAACGCTCGACGGCTCAGCCGGGCAGGGATGGGAGAAGTGCTACGTCCTCGGGAAGGAGAGCGCCCGCGCTCGGTGGCGCGCACCGCGCCCGAATCACCGGCGATCACCCCCGAGCGACAACCACTGGTCGCGCCTGACACGCATCACGCACAACCTTGCTGGACAGGCTTCGCCGGATGAGCGAAGACCCCCCTGCCCAAGAGCCGGCGCCACTGCCGCCGACTCTGCTCGGTGGGGACCCAGGAACTCCCGTGACCCGACCGGCTGTCGGGGTGCGGGAATGGACCGAGCGTGGCCGATCGTGGTGCATTCTCGCCGCCCGCACAAGGGGCTTCGTTACTCGGTAGTAACGGCCGGATAACCGAACAACGACCCGCCGGTCTCGAACCACGACGCAGGGTTGCGTCTAGCGACCGGATAAATCCAGGTTTCAACGGACAGAATCCGGCAGAACGACGCCCATGACTTACCCGCAGTAACTGCGGCCGCGATTACCAAGATTTGGTAAAGCGCGGCCGCAGAGACACTCTTTCGGAAGGTTCTTTCACTCGGGTAACACGCGCGATCGCGTTTAGTGACTGGTCAGAACAGTGCTCGGGCCAGTGCCCTGCGTGCCGCCGCCACCCGCGGATCCTCGGCGCCCACGACCTCGAACAGCTCCAGCAGCCTCAGTCGTACGGTGTCCCGGTCGTCACCCACCGTGCGCTGCACGGTCTCGATGAGCCGCCCGAAGGCGTCCTCGACATGCCCGCCCACCAGATCCAGGTCGGCGGCGGCGATCTGCGCCTGCACGTCGGCGGGCTTCTCGGCGGCGTCCCTGCGCGCCTGTTGAGGGTCGAGCCCCTGCACCCGCTGGAGCAACTCGGCCTGGGCGAGCCCGAGTTTGGCCTCGCTGTTCGCCGGGTCCTCACTCAGTACGTTCTTGTAGGCCTGGACGGCGCCGCCCAAGTCGCCCGCGTCCAGGGCCTGTACGGCGGCCTCCAGCAGCGCGTCGTACGGCCCGGCCGGCGTGGCCGGAGCGGGCTGGGCGCCACCCGGCTCGGCGTCCGGATCGACGGCGAGACCGGTGAGGCCGAAGCGCTGTTCGGCGACGGTGACGAGCTGGTCGAGCGTCTGACGGATCTGCGCCTCGCTCGCCGCCCCCTGGAAGAGCGGCAGCGCCTGCCCGGCGACGACGGCGAACACGGCGGGGATGCCCTGCACGCCGAACTGCTGCATCAGCATCTGGTTGGCGTCGACGTCGATCTTGGCGAGGAGGAACCGGCCGTTGTACTCGACGGCCAGGCGCTCCAGCACCGGGCTCAGCTGCTTGCAGGGCTGGCACCACTCGGCCCAGAAGTCGATGACGACCGGCACCTCGGCGGAGCGCTGCAGGACCTCCCGCTCGAACCCGGCCTCATCCACATCGATGACGAGGTCCGCGGGCGACACCGCCCCTCCCCCGCCCTGCCGGGCGGTCTCGGCACGCGCCTGCTCCGCCTTCGCCTTGGCCTCCTGGGCCGCCTTCACCGCGGCGAGGTCGACGACTCCGCTCATGGACATGTTCCGTGGCTGCATGCGTCTATCCTCCCCCGTTCGGTGCGCACTGTGAAAAGCGGTGTGGAAGCCGGGTCGGTCATGTGTGGTTCGACGCCGGGTCCCCACCCCGCGTCAGTGGTCATCGCTTTCGCTACGAGTCGTAGCGTAATGGCAGCGCGGGTCCCGGGGACACCCCCCTCCCGTGATCTCCCTCACGGCGCCGCACAAACCCCACGCGCTTATGGTCGGGGCATGCAGAGCCGTCCCGCCGTCACCCGCCCCGGACGCCCGCGCAGCGCCGCCGCGGACGCCGCGATCCTGGCCGCGACACGGCAGGCGCTGGTCGAACTGGGCTGGTCCAAGCTCACGCTGGGAGACGTGGCCACCCGCGCCGGGGTTGCGAAGACGACGCTCTATCGCCGCTGGTCGGGCAAGAACGAGTTGGTCGTCGACGCGGTGGCCGAACTCTTCGACGAACTCCGGCTGCCCGACCGGGGCACCCTCGCCGCCGACATCGAGGGCGTCGTCCTGCAGTTCGCGGCGATCCTGGCGCGCCCGGAGGCGAAGAGCGGTCTGATGGCGGTGGTCTCGGAGTCGACGCGGGACGACGCCCTGCGTCAGCGCATCCGCGAGTCGATCGTGAACCGCCAGAAGGGCCTGGTCCTGGAGGGCCGGAGCAGAGCCCAGGCCCGCGGTGAGCTGCCGCCCGAGTCGGACCCGTCGGAGTCGGCGCGCACGGTCGACCTGATCTTCGACGTGATCGCGGGCGCGGTGGTGCACCGGGCTCTGGTGAGCGCCGAGCCGGTCGACACCGACTGGGTCACCGCCTTCACCCGGCTCCTGCTCAACGGCCTCACGGCATCAGCGGCCAGCTGACGGCTGTCCAGGGTCACGGCCGTCCCGAGTCACGGCCGGCGCAGGTCACCGAACCGCACGCGCCGCGCACAGCATTGCGGGCGCGGGGAGGAAAGGCCTCCTCCCCGCCTGATGTCACCCGGTCGGCTCAGAACCCCGCCGGCTCCGTGTACACCCCCCACTCCTCGCGCAGCACCCCGCAGATCTCACCCAGCGTCGCCTCGGCGCGTACGGCGTCCAGCATCGGCTCGATCATGTTGGCGCCCTCGCGCGCCGCGACGAGCATCGCGTCCAGCGCGGCCCGTACGGCTCGGTCGTCCCGGGCCTCCTTGCGCGCGCCCAGCACCCGTACCTGCTCGCGCTCCACCTCGTGGCTCACCCGCAGGATCTCCAGGTCGCCGGTGACGGAACCGGTGTGGGCGTTGACCCCGACGACCTTCTTGTCGCCCTTCTCCAGCGCCTGCTGGTAGCGGAACGCCGACTCGGCGATCTCCCCGGTGAACCACCCGTCCTCGATCCCGCGCAGGATTCCGGAGGTGATCGGCCCGATCGGGTGCTGCCCGTCGGGGTGTGCCCGCAGCCCGCGTTCCTTTATCTGCTCGAAGATCTTCTCGGCGTCCGCCTCGATCCGGTCCGTCAGCTGCTCGACGTACCAGGAACCGCCCAGCGGGTCGGCCACGTTGGCGACGCCGGTCTCCTCCATGAGGACCTGCTGGGTGCGCAGGGCGATCTCGGCGGCCTGTTCGGAGGGGAGCGCGAGGGTCTCGTCGAGGGCGTTGGTGTGCAGCGAGTTCGTCCCGCCGAGCACCGCCGCCAGCGCCTCCACCGCCGTACGCACCACGTTGTTGTACGGCTGCTGGGCGGTCAGCGAGACGCCCGCGGTCTGCGTGTGGAAGCGCAACCACTGCGCCTTCTCGCTCTTCGCCCCGTACACCTCCCGCATCCACCGTGCCCAGATCCGGCGCGCTGCGCGGAACTTGGCGATCTCCTCGAAGAAGTCGACGTGCGCGTCGAAGAAGAAGGACAGGCCGGGGGCGAACACGTCCACGTCCAGCCCGCGCGACAGGCCCAGCTCGACGTACCCGAACCCGTCCGCCAGCGTGTACGCCAGCTCCTGCGCGGCCGTCGAACCGGCCTCGCGGATGTGGTAGCCGGAGACGGACAGCGGCTTGTAGGCGGGGATGCCGGCCGCGCAGTACTCCATGAGGTCACCGATGAGGCGCAGGTGCGGCTCGGGCTGGAAGAGCCACTCCTTCTGGGCGATGTACTCCTTGAAGATGTCGGTCTGCAGCGTGCCGTTGAGCACACCCGGGTCGACGCCCTGACGCTCCGCCGCCACCAGGTACATGCAGAAGACGGGTACGGCCGGGCCGCTGATGGTCATGGACGTGGTCACATCGCCGAGCGGGATGTCCTTGAACAGGACCTCCATGTCGGCGGCCGAGTCGATGGCGACACCGCAGTGCCCGACCTCGCCGAGCGAGCGCGGGTCGTCGGAGTCGCGGCCCATGAGCGTGGGCATGTCGAAGGCGACGGAGAGACCGCCTCCGCCGTTGCGGAGGATCATCTTGTAGCGCTCGTTGGTCTGCTCGGCGTTCCCGAACCCGGCGAACTGCCGGATGGTCCACGTCCGCCCCCGGTAGCCGGTGGGATACAGCCCGCGGGTGTAGGGATACTCGCCGGGCCACCCGATCCGCTCGAAGCCCTCGTACCTGTCTCCCGGCCGGGGCCCGTACACCGGCTCCACGGGATCCCCGGAGAGCGTCGTGAAGTCCGCGTCGCGCTTGCGTGCGGAGTCGTACCGGGCCTGCCAGCGGCGGCGGCCCTCCTCGATGGCGTCAGCGTCCATACCCTCGAATTTACTAGGACGTCCTAGTAAATGTCGATGGGAGAACCGCCGTACGCGTGCGTACGGCGGTTTCGTCAGGCCTTGGCGACGGCCGGGGCCGGCTCACCGATCAGCGGTTCGACGCTGCGCGTGACCTTGCGCTCGACGAAGAAGGCGGCGAAGGGGATCGTCCCGGACAGCAGCACCCACAGCAGCTTGCCGAACGACCACTTGGCCTTGGAGCCGAGGTCGAAGGCGAAGATCAGGTAGATGATGTAGAGGAAGCCGTGCACCTGGGAGACGGCGAAGGTGACGTCCTCGCCCGTGTCGAAGCCGTACTTGAACACCATGCAGGTGCACAGCACGAGCAGCATGACGGCGGTGACGTAGGCCATCACCCGGTAGCGGGTCAGGACGCTCTTCTTCATGCGTACGAGCGTAACCACCCGTTCCGGAAGATCTTGCCCCGGCCCCGGGTCAGCCCTCGTCGAAGTCGTGGGCCGCGATCCTGAGCGGTCGCAGCATCGCGAAGATCTCCGCGCACTCCTCGGCGTCGTACACGCCGAGGCCGAAGTCCATCGCCATCAGGTCCCGGGTGGCCGCCTCGACGACCTCGCGGCCCTTGTCGGTGATGGAGGCGAGGGTGCCGCGCCCGTCGTTGGGGTTGGGCCGCTTGTCGACCAGGCCCGATCTGACCAGCCGGTCGACGGTGTTCGTCACCGAGGTGGGGTGCACCATGAGACGCTCGCCGATCTTGGACATCGGCAGTTCGCCGGCCTTCGAGAAGTTGAGCAGCACCAGGGCCTCGTACCGCGCGAACGTCAGCCCGTACGGCTTGACCACCGCGTCGACCTCGGCGAGCAGGATCTGGTGTGCGCGCATGATCGAGGTGATGGCGGCCATGGACGGCACATTGCCCCAGCGCTGCTTCCAGAGTTCGTCGGCGCGGGCGATGGGATCGAAGGGAAGACTGAGCGGCTTCGGCACGGGACTGACCTTACCGGCCGGTCACATGGTGGTCAGCCCCGTCTCGCCCATCGGTCGCACCCTTACCCCGGCACCGTCTCCCGCACCTCGAAGACCGCGGTCCACCGGTCGTCGTGCAGACAGGCGTTCATCGGCTCGACCAGGGCCGAGTGGTCGGGGTCCGTCCGCCACCGCTTGACGGCCTCCAGGCTTTCCCACTCGCTGGTCAGCAGCCACCGGGCCGGGTCGTCCAGCGAGCGGCACAGCTGCTCACCGAGGTGGCCGGGAAAGCGCAGGGCGCGCCGGAGCACGCCCTGATAGGACTCGACGAAGTCCGCCTCCCTGCCGTCCCGCACCCGCAGCAGCCGCACTACACGCACGCGTTCCATGGCGCTCCCGTCAGGACGGGTCGAGGACGACGGGGAGTTCCGCGAGGCCGCGGAAGGCGGGGAACGGCACCGTCAGCCACCGCGCGTCCTCGGGCGCCACGTCCAGGGTCATGCGGGGGAAGCGTCCGAACAGCGAGCTGAGGGCGGTGTGCATCTCCAGGCGGGCCAGCGGCGCGCCGATGCAGTAGTGCGGGCCGTACCCGAAGGCCAGGTGCGTGGCCTGGACGTTCTTGCGCCGCACGTCCATCTCGTCGGGCGCGGCGAACATCTCCGGGTCGCGGTTGGCCCCGGTGATGGAGATCTGCACCAGCGCACCCTTGGGGATGAGCTGGTCGCGGAGCACGATGTCCTCCTTCGCCCAGCGGAAGGTGGAGTTCTCCACGGAGGTCTCGAAACGGAAGATCTCCTCGATCGCCGAGGTCAGGGATGTCGCGTCGCGGAGCGCCAGTTCCTTCTGGTCGGGGCGGCTGAGCAGGTGGTAGACGGCGTTGCCGATCTGGTACGCCGTCGACTTGTGGCCCGCGAAGAGCAGCACCCACGCCGTGGACACGAGCTCGTGGTCGGTGAGGGCGCCCTCCTGGTCCTGGGCGGTGACGAGCGCGCTGAGCAGGCCGCCGTCGGGCTCGCTCCTCTTGCGTGCGCACAGCCCCACCAGATAATCGCGCAGGTTTCCCTCCGCGATTTCCAGCGCCTTTCTCGCTTCCGGTCCGAATCCGGTCTGAGCGACGGTTGCCGACCATTCCTGAGCCTGTTTGCGCTCGTTTTCCGGGACGCCCAGGAGCTCGCAGATCACATGCATCGGGAGCGGGAAGCAGAACTCCGGGAGCAGGTTCACCGGGCCCGATGTCGGGCATTGGTCCAGGAGATCGTCGGTGATCTGCTGGA
The DNA here is from genome assembly GCF_053594495.1 of Streptomyces sp. NPDC001920. Taxonomy (NCBI): domain Bacteria; kingdom Bacillati; phylum Actinomycetota; class Actinomycetes; order Kitasatosporales; family Streptomycetaceae; genus Streptomyces; species Streptomyces sp. NPDC001920. The sequence continues at coordinate 299,986 of NZ_JBSFEP010000012.1, read as the reverse complement.
TACGCGTCCGCAGTGATTCCACCCTTTTCGGCGTGAAGGTGCTTCCGACGATCCTGCGGAGCCTGGTGTGTTTCGGCGGATCCGAGAACAGCATGTTGTCGTCCAGCGCGATCGACGAGTCACCGAAGATGCGGTGGTAGGCGTCGATGGCCCCGTACATGTCCTTGCTGAGCCTGGGGTCGGCCAGGGCCGCGCGGGCGTCGTCGTACCGCGTGATCAGGTACGTATCGACGCCGTGGGGCGGTGACAGCGGGCAGACGGGCGCCTTTTCCCTGAGCGTGGCGTACACGGGGTGCGGGTTGGCGCGGAACTCCCGGCTGCAGGACGAGGCCGCGGCCGCGGCCTCCTCGGGCGACAGTGCCTCGGATTCCTCGGATGCGAACGCTTGCGTCATTACCTGTCCCGGGGTAGGCGTGGTTTCCGGCGGTCGGATTCCGTCGGTCATGCCACGGTTTCCCGGGCGGCACCGCGGCGCAAACGGCACTGCGCCATACGGGTCGGCTCGTCTCTCGACGTGTGGGCCGGAGTCCGAACTGGTAAACATCGTCGACGTGAGTGGACACGAAGCGGAATCGGTACCAGTTCTCATTGTCGGCGGATCCCTGGTGGGTCTTTCCACTTCGGTTTTCCTGGGGCGCCTCGGAATCGAGCACATGCTCGTGGAGCGGCATGCCGCCACGTCGACGCACCCGCGTGGGCGCGGCAACAACGTGCGCACCATGGAGATCTACCGGACCGCCGGCCTGGAGTCACGTATCCGGCAGGCGGCCGGTGTGCTCGCCGGGAACGACGGAATCCTCCAGGTCGACACCCTCACCGGAAAGCAGCGCCGCTGGATCATCGGGGACATCGCCGGCGGCATGGACGTCACCCGGGTCAGCTCCTCGGACTGGTGCCTGTGCAGCCAGAACGACCTGGAGCCCGTGCTGCTGGACTACGCCCGTCAGCAGTGCGCCGACATCCGCTTCGGTGCCGAGATGCTCTCCTTCACGCAGGACGCGAACGGGGTACGGGCCCAGGTCATGAGCCGGGACACCGGTGAGACGTACACCGTGGACGCCGGCTTCCTGGTGGCCGCCGACGGCCCCCGGAGCCCCGTCCGCGGCGCGCTGGGGATCAGCCAGTCGGGGCCGGGCGAGCTGTTCCACAACGTCAGCGTCACCTTCCGGAGCCGGACGCTGAGGAACCACGTCGGAGAGAAACGATTCGTCGTCTGCTACGTCACCGACCCCGCGGGTGAGGGTGCCCTGCTGCCGGTGGACAACGAGGAGCGCTGGGTGATCCACGTTCCCTGGTATCCCGACCGGAACGAGGAGCTGGAGGACTTCACCGACGAGCGGCTGGCGGCCCACATCCGCGCCGCGGTCGGGGTGGCCGACATCGACGTCGAGATCACCGGCAGGGCCCCCTGGCACGCCTCGAAGCGGGTCGCCGACAGCTACGGCGAGGGCCGGGTCTTCCTGGCCGGTGACTCGGCCCACGAGATGCCGCCCACCGGGGCGTTCGGCTCCAACACCGGCATCCAGGACGCCCACAACCTCGCCTGGAAGCTGGCCGCGGTGCTGCGCGGCTGGGCCGGGCCGCGGCTGCTCGACTCCTACGGCGGTGAGCGGCGCCCCGTCGCCCTCGCGACCGGCACCCGCGCGTGCGTCCAGGCGGCCGACGAACAGCACCCGGGGTTCAGTCCCGCCGCGGGCCGCAACAACGACCCGGCGGACCTGATGACCGTCGCCCTGTGCTACCGGTACGCCTCCGACGCCGTGGTGGGCGCCCCGTCCGAGCGGCCGATCGTCCCCGACGCCTTCCACCTGGGCGGCGAGCCGGGCAGCCGCGCCCCCCACATGTGGGTCATGAGGGACGGGGAGCGGATCTCCACGCTCGACCTGTACGAGCGCACCTTCGTGCTGGTCACCGGGTCCGGGGGGCACAAGTGGCGGACCGCGGCGGAGAAGGCCGCCTCGAACCTCGGCGTCCCGGTCGAGGTGTACCTCGTGGGCACGGGGCCCGACCACGACCTCTGCCCCGAGGCCGACGCCGACTGGGCCGAACTGCACGGCACGGCCGAGGACGGTGCGGTCCTCGTACGCCCGGACGGCTTCGTCGCCTGGCGGGCGGACGCGGCGATGCCGGACGCCGACCGTGTCCTGACGCAGGTGCTGCAGACGGTGCTCTGCCGCGACTGACCTCCCTGCCGGACTGCGCGGACCGCGCTTCGGGCGGGCCGCACCTTCCGGCCTGCCTCCACCCCACTCACCCCGAGGACGTTGTTATGAGCCTTGCCGGACGCGTCGACGTCCATCACCACTTCACCGCTCCCGCCTGGCTGGACTGGGCCGAGGAACGAGGCGTGGTCGACCGCGAGAAGCTGCCCTGGTGGACCCGCTGGGACCTGGGCACGGCCCTGGAGGTCATGGACAAGACGGGCATCGAGACCTCCGTGATGACCGTCGCGATGCTCGGCCGGTTCCGGGAGCGCGCCGAGCGCAAGGAGAGCGCACGCATCGCCCTGCGGGCCGCGGCCGAGGTCGTCGAGAGCCACCCCCGGCGCTTCGCCTTCTTCACGCCCGTGTTCCTCGACGACCTCGAACTCTCCGAGTGGAGCGTGCGGCACGGGCTCGACGAGCTCGGCGCCGTCGGGGTGAGCACCCGCACCAGCGTGGACGGCGCGGTCCTCGGGGACGAGTCGCACGACCGCCTCCTGCGGGAGCTGGACGAACGTTCCGCGGTCATCAGCACGCACCCCATGGAGGTGCCCGCCGGAGGCAGGGACGGCGGTGCGGCACTGCCGGGGATGCCGCCCTTCGTGTGCGACTTCCTGATGGACACCACCCGCGCGGCCGTCAACCTCATCAGGAACGGCACCCTGGACCGCTATCCGAACCTCAGCTTCGTCCTCCCGCACGGCGGTGGCTTCCTGCCGTACATGGCCACCCGGCTGGAACTCTTCGGCGGGCGCATCACCCCGGCCATCGAGCCCGGCCGGGTCCGTGACTACCTGCACCGGTTCTACTTCGACACGGCCGGCCCCATGTCCCCCTCGGCGACGCCCACGCTGCTGGCCACGGTGGACCCGGGCCGCATCCTGTTCGGCACGGACTGGCCGCCCACCCCGGCGCATGTCATCGCCGACAGCGTGGCGCCCGCGCTGGACAGCGATCCCTTCCTGACGGAGCAGCAGCTGCAGGACATCAACCGGGAGAACGCGCTGCGGCTGATGCCGGCGCTCGCGCGCTGAGCGAACGCGGCACGCAGGCCGCCGCCCGCACCGATCCGGCGCGGGCGGCGGCCTGCCTGGTTCAGTCGCGCTGCCAGTGGTAGAAGCGCCGCGCCATCGCGTCCCTGGGACCCCGCCAGGTCTGCGGGTCGTACGGACTGACGAACGCTTCGAGCCTCCTGCTGATGTCGACGAACTCGGGGTGCCCGGCGACCTTCGCGATGGCGGGGCCCGGGTCCTGTTCGGCTTCGATGAAGTGCATGTACACATCGCCGAACTGGAAGAGGGAACGCTGGGTCACACCGACGAGGTGCGGGAGTTCGCCGCGGTCGGAGTCCGCGAAGACGCCGGCGATGTCCGGTGCCGACTGCGGGGCCATCCTGGCGACGATCAGGGCGTGGTGCATGAGTTCTCCTCGGGCGACGGTGTCGCTCAGGCCGGGGTGCTGGAGGGGGACCGCTGCTCGCCCGCGGCCTGCTCGACCCGGTCGCGGATGAGGGCCATCTGGATGGGCGAGTTGCGGTTGATGATGTCCGTCATCCCGGCGTCGTCGACCGGGGCATCGGGCTTCATGGCGAAGTCCTGCGTCCAGTGCATCCGGGTGCCGGCGGGAGTCTCCTCGTACTCCCACACGATGTTCATGTACTCGAACGGGCCGGTCTCGACCCGCCGGGCCCGCACGACGAGCTTCTCGCGGTCGGCGACCCGCTCCGAGACCCAGCTCCACACCTTGCCGTTCTCGTCCGGGTGCATGGTCAGACGGAAGGTGACCGTGTCGCCCTCGCGGGACAGCACCTCGCAGGAGGCGTACTCGCTGAACAGCTGCGGCCACCGCTCCAGGTCGTTCGTCATGTCCCAGACGAGGTCGACGGGTGCGGCGATGGTGATCTCGTTCTCGGTGTGTCCAGGCACGTCAGGCTCCTGTCGTGAGTGCGCCGTTGACGAGGTCGAGGAAGGCGCGGGGGCTCTTGCTGCGCTCCGCGTCGGTGGGCAGCGCCCGGCCGTGCCGGTTCTCCAGCTCGCCCACGATGCCGAGGAGACCGAGCGAGTCCAGGCCGAAGTCGGCGAAGGGGGCGTCCGCGCGGGCCCGGAGGTCCTGCGGGTCGACGCTCACGCCGGCGGCCTTCTTCATCAGCGCGGCCAGTTCCTCGACGGTCAGTCGGGTCGCTTCGGTGGTCATGTCCGTTCTCCTTGTCGTACCGGTGGTGAGGGTGGGTGCCGCCGGGCCGGTGCTCGTCCACGGCGCCGGCCGGGCGGCAGCCGTTCTAGAGGGGGACCCCGGGGCCCTTGCGCAGCACCAGCGCCGCGTTGGAGCCCATCAGGCCCCTGCTGAGGATCAGCGCGGTGCGCAGTTCGGCGGGACGGGCCGTGCCGGTCACCAGGTCGATGTCGTGGCAGATGTCGAAGACGCCCGGTGTCGGGGGGATCTGCCCGTGCTCCATGGCCAGCACCGCGGCCACGATGTCGAGCAGGGGCGCCCCGCAGTAGGACCGTCCGATGCCGGTCTTGGGGGCCGTGACCGGCACCCGGGTGCCGTGCGGGCCGAGGGCGTCGGCGAGGGCGAGCGCCTCGGCGCGGTCCGCCTCGGGTACGCCCAGGGCGTCGGCGAAGACCACGTCGATCTCCTCCGGGGCGCAGCCGGCCTCGTCGAGGGCGCCGCGGACGGCCTGCGCGAGCCCTTCCCGGGACCGGTCCCAGCGCGAGGCCCCGGTGAAGGTGGCGGCGTGTCCCGCCACGGTGGCCCGTACGGGCGTGGCGCGGCGCCGCGCCCGGTCCAGGTCCTCGACGATCAGTACGGCACCGCCCTCGGCGGGTACGAAGCCGCAGGCCGCGGAGGTGAAGGGGCGGTAGGCGCGGGCCGGGTCCTCGACGGTGCTGAGCTCGCGATAGCCGAGCTGGCAGACCCCGGAGTACGGGGCGAGCGGCGCCTCGGCCGCCCCGACGACGACCACGTCCGTGCCCCGCTGCACGGCCCGGGCGGCGTACGCGACGGCGTCCAGGCCGCCCGCCTCGTCGCTGGCCACCACCCCGCAGGGTCCCTTGAAGCCGCTGCGGATGGAGATCTGCCCGGTGCTGGCCGCGTAGAACCAGGCGATCGACTGGTAGGGCCCGACGAACCGGGACCCCTGCCCCCAGAGTTTCTGCAGTTCCCGCTGGCCGAACTCGCCGCCGCCGGATCCGGCCGCGGTCACCACGCCGACGGAGTACGGCGAGTCGGCGGCGGTGGTGCTCAGTCCCGCGTCCTTGAGGGCGGCGTCGGCGGCGGCCAGGGCGTAGTGGGTGAAACGGTCGGTCTGGACGAGGAAGGTCTCCTCGATGAGCGCCGACGGGTCGAATCCGCGGACCTCGCCGGCGACGCGGAGGGGGAGGTGCTCGCAGCCCTCCCTGGTTATTCGGTCGAGGACGCTCGCGCCCTCCTTGACGGACTTCCAGTAGGTGTCGGGGTGCAGGCCGTTGGGCGCGACCACGCCCATGCCGGTGACGGCGGTCTGCCGGGTGCGTATGCCACTACCACTCATCGTTTCCTCCCAGCCGGCCCCGTCAGGAGCACCGCGGACTGGAACCCGCCGAAGCCGCTGCCCACGGAGAGCACGTTGTCGAGCCTGCGGGAGCGTGCGGTGCGCGGGACGTAGTCCAGGTCGCACTCCGGGTCCGGGGTCTCGTAGTTGGCCGTCGGCGGGACCACCTGCCGGGCCAGGGCGAGGACGCAGGCGACGACCTCGATCGCGCCGATCGCGCCCAGCGAGTGGCCCACCATGGACTTGATCGAGCTCATGGGGGTGTCGTAGGCGTGGGCGCCCAGGGACTTCTTGACCGCGGCGGTCTCGTGCCGGTCGTTCTGGCGGGTGCCGGAGCCGTGCGCGTTGACGTAGTCGATCTCGGTGGGGTCCACGCGGGCGTGGGCGAGCGCCTCGTCGATGGCGCGGGCCATCTCCAGGCCCTCACTGGTCAGACCGGTCATGTGGTACGCGTTGCCGAAGGTGGCGTAGCCGCCGATCTCGCAGTAGACGTGCGCGCCGCGTGCCCGTGCGTGCTCCAGTTCCTCCAGGACGAGGACGGCGGCGCCCTCGCCCATGACGAACCCGTCGCGGCGGGCGTCGAAGGGCCGGGAGGCGTGTTCCGGGTCGTCGTTGTTGGGCGACGTGGCCTTGATGGCGTCGAAGCAGGCCATGGTGATCGGGGAGATCGGGGAGTCCGAGGCCCCGGCGATGCAGAGGTCGGCGCGGCCCTCCTCGATGGTCTGGAAGGCGTAGCCCACCGCGTCGAGTCCGGAGGTGCAGCCGGTGGAGACGGTCTGCACCGGCCCCTGGGCGCCGAAGCGTTCGGCGACGTCGGCCGCGAGGGTGCTGGGCGAGAAGGCCCGGTGCAGCTCGGGTTCGGCGGCGCGGTGGTCGACGTCCCAGCGTCGGCCGCGCTCGCTGACCAGGACGTAGTCGTGCTCCAGGCGGGTCGTGCCGCCCACCGCGCTGCCCAGGGACACGGCCACGCGCCAGGGGTTCTCCGCGGCGAAGTCGACGCCGCTGTCGGCCACGGCCTCGGCGGCGGCGACCTGGGCGAACTGGATGTACCGGTCTGAGCGTTCCACCAGCTCGGGGTCCAGGCCGTGGGCGAGGGGGTCGAAGTCGCACTCGGCGGCGATGCGGGAGCGCAGTCCCTTGGGGTCGAACAGGGTGATGCCACGTGTCGCGGTACGGCCGCTCGCGAGGAGGTCCCAGAACGCGGGGACCCCGATGCCTCCCGGAGCGACCACACCTATGCCGGTGACCGCCACCCGCCGGGTCACGACAGGACCCCCGGTCGTTCGGGCTGCCCGTCCTCCTCCTGGACGAGGGGGTACGCCTTGATGTCGTCGCTGATCTCCGGGGCCTCGGTGTCGACGTGGCCGAGGCTCGGCTTGGGCGCGAGCGGGCCCAGATGGAAGACCATGCGGGCTTCCTCGTCGCCGACGTTGCGGAACCGGTGCCGCATGTTGATGGGGATCATGAGGCCCTGGTCGGAGCGGAGAGGAAACGTTTCGCCATCCAGGTCGACCTCCAGCCGGCCCTCGACGACGTACACGAACTCCTCGGAGTAGGGGTGGTAGTGCTCGCTGATGCGTTCGCCGGGCCGCATGATGGCCAGGCCCATGAAGCCGCTCGTGGCGCCCACCGTGACAGGGGTGAGCAGGGTGCGCAGGTCACCGCCGCGCTTGCGGTTGGGCTCGATCTCTCTCACGTCCACGACGCGCGGGCGCATCTTCTCCATGCTTGTGTCTCCAGGTCGTTCGATGGGGTGTCGGTCCCTGCGCGGTCAGGACTGCGCAGCCCTGCGGTCGGTGATGAGCCTCATGTCGGCGTGCGTCAGGAGACGGGTCGCGTCCCGCTCGCCCGTGGGCGGTTCGGTCACGCCGAGGGCGGCGCCGTCGAGCAGCCGTGCCAGTACCGCGGCCTTCCTGGGGCCGTGGACGCCGAGCGCCCGGACCGGGTCGGTCTCGGGGTCGCCCGTCACGTCGATGAGGCGGACGACGATGTCCTCGCGCTGGAAGACGGTGCTGCGGTGCACGGGGCTCGCGGGGTCGGCCGCCGCGGTCTCGTCCTGCCGGGAGAGCAGCCGGGCCAGGGCCATCCCGCAGCCCTCACGGGCGGGGTAGTAGAGGGCGTGCCGGGTGATGCCGTCCGGTTCGGGGCCGCCGCGGGCCACGTGGTGGACGGCCGGCATGGCGGCGCGGACGAAGAAGGCCCGCGCGGACTCGGGGTCGGTCAGATCCCGGTGCTGCTCCAGATGCGGGTTGAGGGCCTCCTCGACGGCCCGCACCTCGGGCTGCCGCGAGACGTGGCGCAGCGCCGCCGTCAGGTCGCCCTCCACCTCGACGGTGCGCACGACCCGGTTGCCGTGCATGAAGAGGGTGGTGCGGCGCAGCCGTGTGGAGTCGTCGACGCGGGACTCGGGCGGCGCGTAGCCGGCGAGGATCTCGGCGACCTTGGACTCGGAGCCGGGCTTGACGGTGAAGGTCAGGGCGTGGCGCGTGACGCCGTCGCCGAGTCGTGCGGATGGCTGGAGGCCGCCGATGCCCGGGCGGGCGCCGCCGGTCTCACGGACGATGCCGTAACGCATCGACCTCAGTTCTCGGACGCAGTTCTGCAGGGGCTTGACCGTTTCGAGGTGCTCTTCACTGTTCACCCAGGCGAGGTACGGCGGGGCGGTCGCCCATTCGCTCGTGATGAGCCACTGGGACGGGTTCTCCAGCGACTGGCACAGCTGGTCACCGAGGTGGCCGGGGACCGAGGCGACTCGGTCGCGCATCTGCTCGTACGCGTCGAGGAACTCCTCCTGGGCGCCTTCGTGGAGGTCGACCAGAAGGGTGACGCGCATCCTGGAGCCGTCGAACGCCGACTGGGAGGTGTAGGGCGAAGTGGTCATCCGGCAGACCCTTCCTTCGCGGGAGCAAGCGGCGGCCGTCCGTGTCCCACCAGCGCGAACTCCGGTCGGCCCTGAGCCTTCATCGTGTGTGAGCGGCACGGGGGGCGCGAGCCATGCGGGCCAATTGAGGGAACTGCCCGCCGTTCGCCGGTGGTCCGTTCGCAGCTGCGGCCGGACGGCGGAAGGCGCGGGCGCACCTGCCGACACGGCGTCAGGCGCTCGGCACGAACCCGAAGGGGCGGTCGGCGACGTGCTGTTCGCGCGGCGCCGGGCGGCGGCGGGCGTCCGGCGGGACGGCAAGTGCCGTCAGAGGCGGAGCGGTTGAAGGGCGCGGCCAAAAAAAGAGAACCCCGGCCCGTGGGGCCAGGGTTCTCACTGCGCTGCGGCGGCCGGCGGCTACGGCGCGAGGTACCGCTCCACCGTCTCCACCTTGGACGTCAGGCCGTCCGTCACGCCGGGTCGGATGTCCGCCTTGAGCACGAGCGACACGCGCGGCGCCCGAGCCTCTACGGCGGCCACGGCACTCCTGACGACGTCCATGACCTCGTCCCACTCACCTTCGACGGAGGTGAACATCGCGTCGGTGCGGTGGGGAAGGCCGGACTCGCGGACGACGCGCACGGCGTCGGCGACGTACTCCCCCACGTCCTCGCCGACACCGAGCGGGGTCACGGAGAACGCGACGATCATGCGTTGACGATCCCTTCCTTGCGGGCGCGGGAGGCGATGACCGCGTTCTCGGCCTCGCGCCTGAGCTTGCGCTCGGCGAAGAAGCCGCCCGCCGGGAGGACGGAGAGGACGAAGTAGAGCGCCGCGATCTCCAGCGGCCACTTGGTGCGGTTCCAGGCGTCCGCCCAGAAGACCACGTACAGGACGAAGAGGATGCCGTGGACCGCGCCCATCACCGGCACCGCGTTGAAGTCGGTGGTCCGCTTCAGCACCGAGCAGACGAGCAGGACGAGGAACGACACCGCCTCGGGGGCCGAGACGAGGCGGAGGCGGCGGAGGGCGGTGGCGGTCTTGATGTCCACGGGTCACCTTCGGGGGGAGAGAAGCGGGTCGGCTCGAAACAGCTTGTGAACACAAGCACAAGCGCTCGCCCATTGTGGCAAACCCTGATGAACGACTCTGGCCCGGGGTGGCGGTCGGACGGGTGACACACCTCACGCCGGACGGCACCCGCGAAAGATCCGCAAGGACGGGCCCTCAGGGTGTGGTCAGGGACGAAGTCCACCCACGGGATCTGTCGGCGGCAGCGACCTGCGGCTACCTTCACTCCGTGGCGATGTTCCGACTCCAGGGCAGCAAGGTGCTCGCCGTCGACATGACCGGGGACGCCGTGAAGGCGAAGAACGGCTCCATGGTCGCGTACGACGGTCAGATGGCCTTCAAGAAGATGAGCGGCGGCGGTGAGGGCATCCGGGGGATGGTGACCCGACGCCTGACCGGTGAGCAGATGACGATGATGGAGGTGAAGGGGCACGGCACCTGCTGGTTCGCGGACCGCGCCTCCGAGATCAACCTGGTGAACCTCCAGGGCGACAAGCTGTACGTCGAGTCGAGCAACCTGCTCGCGACGGACGCGGGCCTGCGGACCGGCACGTCGTTCACGGGGCTGCGCGGTGCCTCGCAGGGCAACGGGGTGTTCACGACCACCGTCGAGGGGCACGGCCAGGCGGCGATCATGTCGGACGGGCCGGCCGTGGTGCTGCGGGTCAGCGCGCAGTACCCGCTGACCGTCGATCCGGGGGCGTACGTCGCCCACCAGGGGAATCTGCGGCAGTCCTTCCAGTCCGGCGTGACCTTCCGCACCCTCTTGGGCGAGGGCGGTGGGGAGGCCTTCCAGATCCGGTTCGAGGGGGACGGCCTGGTGTACGTACAGCCGAGCGAGCGCAACACGATCGCGGGGGACGTCTGACATGGCCTTCCGCGAGATCAACTCCAAGATGGTCGAGGCGACGCTCGTGCCCGGCCAGCGGCTGTTCAGCCAGCGCGGCGCGATGCTCGCCTACAAGGGCGAGGTGTCCTTCACCCCCAACACGGCGGGCGGCCAGGGCGGCATCATGTCGATGATCGGGCGCAGGGTCGCGAACGAGGACACGCCGCTGATGACGGTCGAGGGCAGCGGCACCGTGCTCTTCGGGCACGGCGGCCACCACGTCCAGGTGATCAACCTCACCGGCGACACCCTGTGCGTCGAGGCGGACCGTCTGCTCGCCTTCGAGGGCACCCTCCAGCAGGGCACGATGTTCCTCGGCTCGCAGGGCGGGGTCATGGGCATGGTCCGGGGCCAGGTCAGCGGGCAGGGGCTGTTCACGACCACGCTCAAGGGGCATGGCGCCGTCGCCGTGATGGCGCACGGCGGTGTCTTCGAGGTCCCGATCACCCCCCAGCGCCCGGTCCACGTCGACCCCCAGGCCTACGTAGCCCACCACGGCGACGTCCGCAACAAGCTGTCCACCGCCCTGGGCTGGCGAGACATGGTGGGCCGCGGCTCCGGCGAGGCCTTCCAGCTGGAGCTGAGCGGCAACGGTGCGGTGTACGTCCAGGCGTCGGAGGAGAAGCTGTGAGCCACTACCCGGCCGGGGGTCCCGCCGTGTACGACCCCATGACCCTGCCCTGCGACGACAACGTCAACCCGTACACCTTCTGTGTGGAGCTCAAGGGGAGCCAGTGGTTCCTGCAGAAGGGGAAGATGATCGCCTACTACGGCTCGATGGAGTTCAACGGCGTCGGGCACGGCCGACTGGACCGTCTGGTCCGTACGTCCTTCCATTCGCCTCTGCACGCGAGCGACTGGGTCGTGGCGGAGGGCTCGGGGAAGATGCTGCTGGCCGACCGGGCCTTCGATGTGAACTCGTACGACCTCGAAGACGGCAATCTGACCATTCGCTCCGGCAACCTGCTCGCTTTTCAGCCAACTCTTGCCCTCAAGCAGTCGATCGTGCCGGGATTTCTGACACTCATCGGAACCGGAAAGTTCGTGGCCGCATCTAACGGTCCAGTGGTGTTCATGGAACCCCCGATCCGGGTGGACCCGCAGGCGCTCGTCGGCTGGGCCGACTGCCCCTCGCCGTGCCACCACTTCGACCATGGCTACATGACCGGCGTAATGGGCGGTCTACGTGCACTGACAGGCCTCGGAGGGGCCTCCGGAGAGGAGCACCAGTTCGAGTTCGTCGGAGCCGGCACCGTGCTGCTCCAGTCCTCCGAGACCCTCATGGCCGAGCACGCCACGGGGGCCGTTCCGCCGGAGGCCGGAGTGCCCGGCGGCGGGACGCACACAGGCCCTTCACATCAGGCCGGGGCACCGCGCCTTCCCGGACAGCTGGGGGACCTCCAGCGTCGCTTCGGGCTGTGAGCGGTAGTCTGCGGAGTGTGACATCGAACGTGTGCGCACACGGTCATGTCACAGAAAACCCTCACTAGTTCGCCTTTCAACTTCTTAGGTAGACTTCATTCATGGAGACCGAGACGGCCACTCGCTGGCTGACCGATGCGGAGCAGTGCGCCTGGCGCACCCACCTGGAGGTCAACAGGCTGTTGACGTACCAGCTCGAAAAAGACCTGCAGCCGTTCGGCCTGACAATGAACGACTACGAGATCCTGGTGAATCTCTCCGAGTCGGAGGACGTACGGATGCGGATGAGCGACCTCGCTTCCGCCACCCTGCAGTCCAAGAGCCGCCTCTCCCACCAGATCACCCGGATGGAGAACGCGAACCTGGTCCGGCGCGAGAACTGCGAGTCCGACCGTCGCGGGCTCTACGCAGTGCTCACCGAACACGGCATGGAGACGATGCAGAAGGTCGCCCCGCACCACGTGGGGTCCGTGCGCCGGCACTTCATCGACCTGCTGTCCCCCGAGTCCCTGACCGAACTCGACAAGGCCCTGAAGCCGATCGCGGAGCACCTGCGCGGTCAGCGCGGGCGTCCGTGACCCGAGCCGACCCGGCGGCGCCTTCCGGCACCTACTGAACCGACGGCAGGCGGAGTTCGAACAGGGCTCCGCCCGTCGGTGCGCGGTCCACGGTGAGCGTGCCACCGTGCCGTACGGCGACGTCGCGGGCGATGGCCAGGCCCAGCCCGGCACCGCCCTCGTCCCGGCTGCGGGCCTCGTCCAGCCGCACGAACCGCTCGAAGATCCGCTCCCGGTCGGCCTCGGCCACCCCGTCCCCGTCGTCGGAGACGGCCACGACGGCCCACGCCCCCTCCCGGCACACGGTCACGGCGACCGTCGAACGGGCGTGCCGCTCCGCGTTGTCCAGCAGGTTGGTGAGCACCCGACCCACCTGCCCCCGCGACCCGGCGACCTCCACCGGCCGCGCCCGCACCGTCACCCCGGCCCGCCCCTCGGCCTGCTCGCGGGCCAGCGCGCCCAGGTCGAACCGCTTCTCCTGGGGCCGCTCCCCCGCGTCCAGGCGGGCCAGCAGCAGCAGGTCGGCCGCCAGGTCCTGCAGGCGTACGGTGTCCTGCACCGCGCCGTCCAGGTCGAGCAACTCGGGGTGGGCGGCGCCCACTTCGAGCTGGGTGCGCAGCGAGGCGATGGGGCTGCGCAGTTCGTGCGAGGCGTCGGCGACGAACCGGCGCTGGCGTTCCACGGAGGCCTCCAGGGCGGCCAGCGTCTCGTTGGTGGTCAGGGCGAGCCGGGCGACCTCGTCGTGCGTGTCCGGTACCGGAACGCGGCGCGCGAGATCCTCGGAGGCCGTGATCGCGGCCATCTCGCCGCGGATGCCCTCCACCGGGCGCAGGGCCCGCCGGGTGACCAGCCAGGTGACGCCGGCGACCACGCCGAGCAGCAACGGGAAGCCGATCAGCATGACGGTCAGCGCGGTCCTGACGGCGCTCTGCTCGGCGGAGAGCGGCGCGCCCGCGTACACGGTGAGCGTGCCCCTGCCCTCGACCTCGACGTGGACGGCCGCGAAGCGGTAGTCGCCGCTCTCGCCGTCGAGCGTGGCGGTGCCGTCGGTGAAGGTGGTGTGCTCGCTGATCTCGCCCGGGCGAAGGGACTCGGTGGTGGAGTCGTCGTCCCAGTCGCCGGAGGCCGCGGGGCCGGAGTCGTCCGCGTCGTCGTCACCGTCGTCGGGGTCCTGGGCGTTCGGGGCCTTGGTGGGCGACGGCTGCGGCCGTACCGCTTCGGTGCCCGTGCCGCTGATCCGTTCCAGGTCCCCGCTGGCCGCGATCAGCCTCCCGTGCTCGTCGACGACCTGGACCGGCTCGTCGTTGTCCACCGACAGCGGTTCGCCCGCCGGCGCGATCGCGATCTCGGTGGCCACGGTCCGCGCGGTGCGCTCCGCCTCGGTGCCGGCCTGCCCGATCAGGTTGGACCGCAGCGACAGCAGTACGGCGGTGCCGGCCACGACCAGGGCCACCGCGACCACCAGCGTGGCGGCCAGCGTCGCCCGGGAGCGGACGGAGCCGAACAGACGGCCCGTCACGGTGATGCCTCCAGCCGGTAACCGGCGCCCCGGACCGTGCGGATGAGCCCGGCGCGCAGCTTGCGGCGCAGGGTGCTGACGTACACCTCGACGATGTTGGGATCGCCCTCGTAGGCGAAGTCCCAGACGTGCTCCAGGATCTCGGCCTTGGACACCACTTCGCCGGCCCGCAGCACGAACTGCTCCAGCACCGCGAACTCCTTGGCGGTGAGGGCCACTTCGTCGTCGCCGAGGAAGACGCGGCGGGCGGCGGTGTCGACCTTGAGGTCGCCGTGGACGTGCACGGGCGAGGCGCCCGCGCCCTGTCCGCCGCGCCGCAGCAGCGCTTTCACCCGGGCGACCAGGACGACGTACGAGAACGGTTTGGTGAGGTAGTCGTCGGCGCCGGTGTCCAGCCCCTCGGCCTCGTCGTACTCGCCGTCCTTGGCGGTGAGCATCAGGATCGGCACGTCCTGGCCGGCGGCGCGCAGTGCGGCACAGACCCGGTAGCCGTTCATGCCGGGCAGCATGATGTCGAGGATCACCAGGTCGTACGACCCCTCCGAGGCCCGGTACAGCCCTTCCCGCCCGTCGTGGACGACGTCCACGGCATAGCCCTCGGCCGACAGTCCCCGGGCGAGGGACTGGGCCAGGCGTCTTTCATCCTCGACGATCAGCAGGCGCATGCGTACAGCCTGGCAAAGCGAAGCTGAAGATCTCTTCAGGGGGCTTCAGGTTCCGCTCAGCGTCGGTTCGGCAGATTGGTTCCCGTCGAAACGAAGCGCCACGAAGCGACTCGGATCGACGGCAATCGCACCGACTCGGGAGGGAACCTCATGAAGCGCAACATCGTCATCGCCACCGTCACCGCCGCGGCGCTGATCGGCGGCGGCACCGTCGCGGCCTACGCCTCCGGTGGCGACGACAGCGCGAGCACCCAGCGCCAGTCGAACGTACGGGTCGCCGACGACCGCGACGACACCGCGGACGACACCGCGGAGGACCGGGCGGATGACACCGCCGACGACCGGGACGACGCCGCCGAAGCCGCGGCGCAGACCCGCACCGCGAAGGTGACCGCCGCCGACGCGATCGCGGCCGCGCTGAAGCACACGCCGGGCACGGCCGTCGCCGCCGACCTGGACGACGACGGCTCGAACGTCTGGGAGGTGAACGTCGTCGAGGGCGACGGCGCCGAGTACGACGTCCGGGTCTCCGCGGACGACGGCAAGGTCCTCGGTGCCCAGCGCGACGACGATGACGACAACGACGGCCGCGAGGACCTGGCCGCGCTGAAGGGTGCGAGCGTGGACGCCCGCGAGGCCGCAGAGGCCGCCGCGGCGAAGGGTGCCGTCAACGACGTCGACCTCGACGACGACGGTCCGGCTGCCTGGAGCGTCCAGACCGCGAAGGGTGAGTGGAAGGTCGACCTGAAGACCGGCAAGGTCACCCAGGACCAGGACGGTCAGGACGACCGCGACGGCGACGACGACTGACGCCGGTCCGCCGCCACGGCACCCCCGTCCCCCACGTCCGCAGGGGCGCCCCCGTGATGGGTGGCGCCCCTCGCCGCTGCGGCGGCCGCGAGCAGTGTCACCGCGCCGGCCGTCGCGAAGCTCCAGCCCGTCGACAGCGGTCCGACCAGGACTCCGGCGACCGCGGCGCCGGCCGTGCCGCCCGCGTTGACGGCGGTGTTGACCCAGGCTCCGGCCTGCACCCGGACCTCGGGCGCCGAGGTCTCGTCGGCGATGAGGTACGCCGTGGTGATGGCCGGTGCCACGAAGAGCCCGGCGACCGCCATGAGCGCCGCGAGCGTGCCGAGTCCCGGAGCGAGCCCCGCGCCGAGCAGCGCCAGCCCCAGGCCCGCCGCCAGCAGGGGCAGCCGTACCGCGGCCGAACTGCGCCAGGCCACCGCTCCGTTGACGAGCCCGCCGACGGCGCTTCCGGCGGACAGGGCGGCGAGCACCCAGGCCACGCTGTCGTCGCCGTGCCCGTGTCCCTCCGCGAACGCCACGACGAGCAGATCCGCCACACCGAGGGCGAGTCCGACGCCCGCGGCGGCGATCACGGGCCGCCGGACCCCGCGCAGCACCCGGCGCCGGCCCTTGCCGCGCGACGCGGCCCTCCCGTCGCCGGGCCGTACGTCCCGCACCGCCGGCGACGACACGAACGCCGCCGTTCCCGCGGCCATCAGCGCCGCTCCGACGATGATCCCGACGGCCGGCGGCGCTGCGCCGACGACCACGCCGACCAGCAGCGGGCCGGAGACGAAGAGCAGTTCCTCGGCGACGCCGTCCAGGCTGTAGGCGCGCTGCAGCAGCGCACGCTCCGGGGCGAGCCTGCCCCACACGGCACGCATGGTCGGCCCCAGCGGCGGGGTGCAGGCCCCCGCGGCGGCGGTCAGGGCACCCAGGAGGAGCGGTGAGGCGGCGCCCGGGCGCCAGACGGTCACCGTCAGCAGACCGAGCAGCGCGACGTAGGCCCCGGCCATCGGCACGAGCGCACGGCGTGGCCCGTGCCGGTCGATCAGGGACGCCCTCACGGGCGACAGAAAGACGCTGGTCCCGGAGAACAGCGCCATCACGACACCCGCCACCGCGTACGACCCGCAGGCCCGGGTCACGGCGAGCATCACGGACAGCGGGACGATCCCGTACGACAGCCTGCCGGTCAGGGCGGCGGCGAAGGTACGGCGGGCATGGGGGATGCGCAGCACCCGCGCATAGGAAGCAGACATGGTGGTTCCTCGAAGGAGGCGTGAAAGGGGACACCGAGGAGCCACGGGAGCGGAGTGCTCGGACCGTGGCTCGGTGTGCGCCCTACGCCAAGGAGAGGAACATGTCGATCAACCTACCAGCGGGCACGCGGAGTTGACCAGATCAGGCCTGCGTCAGCTCCGCCACCAGCTCGTCCGCCGCACGGTAGGGGTCCAGTTCCCCGGCGGTGATCTTCTCCGCGAGGGCACCGAGCCGTCGGTCGCCGTGCAGGTCGGCGATGCGTTCCCGCAGGGCGGTGACGGCGATGGTCTCCACCTCGCGGGCGGCGCGGGCCCGGCGGCGCTCGGCGAGGACACCGCGCTCCTCCATCCAGGCCCGGTGCTTCTCCAGCGCTTCCAGCACCTCGTCGACGCCCTCGCCGCGCGCGGCGACCGTCTTGACGATGGGCGGGCGCCAGTCGCCGGGGCCGCGGGACTCGCCTAGGCCGAGCATGTGGTTGAGCTCGCGGGCGGTGGCGTCGGCGCCGTCGCGGTCGGCCTTGTTGACGACGTACACGTCGCCGATCTCCAGGATGCCCGCCTTCGCGGCCTGGATGCCGTCGCCCATACCGGGGGCGAGGAGGACGACGGAGGTGTCGGCCTGGGAGGCGATCTCGACCTCCGACTGGCCGACGCCGACCGTCTCGACCAGGACCACGTCGCAGCCGGCCGCGTCCAGGACGCGGATCGCCTGCGGGGCGGCCCAGGCCAGGCCGCCGAGGTGGCCCCGGGTGGCCATCGAGCGGATGTAGACGCCGGGGTCGGAGGCGTGCTCCGACATCCGCACCCGGTCGCCGAGCAGGGCGCCGCCCGAGAAGGGCGAGGACGGGTCGACGGCCAGGACGCCGACCCGCTTGCCCTGCTTCCGGTACGCCGTCACCAGGGCGGACGTGGACGTCGACTTGCCCACGCCCGGGGATCCCGTCAGCCCTACGACGTACGCGTTGCCCGTCAGCGGGGCCAGCGCCGCCATGACCTCCCGCAGCTGCGGGGACGCCCCCTCCACCAGGGAGATCAGCCGGGCCACGGCCCGCGGCCGGCCTTCCCTGGCCTGGGCCACCAGGGTGGAGACGTCCTGCATCACAGCTCCGTTCGCGAAAGAGGTCCTACTGAGGAGAACTCAGGCCTTGGGTACCCGCACGATCAGCGCGTCACCCTGGCCGCCGCCACCGCACAGGGCGGCCGCGCCGACGCCGCCGCCGCGCCGCTTCAGCTCCAGGGCCAGGTGCAGGACGAGCCGCGCACCGGACATACCGATCGGGTGACCCAGGGCGATGGCTCCGCCGTTGACGTTCACCTTTTCCGGGGACACTCCGAGGTCCTTCATCGACTGCACCGCGACGGCGGCGAAGGCCTCGTTGATCTCGATCAGGTCGAGGTCGGAGACCTCCAGGCCCTCCTTCTTCAGGGCGTGCTGGATGGCGTTGGAGGGCTGGGACTGCAGCGAGTTGTCCGGGCCCGCCACATTGCCGTGCGCGCCGATCTCCGCGATCCAGTCCAGGCCGAGTTCCTGTGCCTTGGCCTTGCTCATCACGACCACGGCCGCCGCGCCGTCGGAGATCTGCGACGAGGAGCCGGCCGTGATGGTGCCGTCCTTGGAGAACGCCGGACGCAGCTTGCCCAGCGACTCCGCGGTGGTGTCCCCGCGGATGCCCTCGTCCTTGCTGAACAGGACCGGGTCGCCCTTGCGCTGGGGGATCTCGACCGGGGTGATCTCGGCCTCGAAGATGCCGTTCTTCTGCGCGGCGGCGGCCCGCTGGTGGGACAGGGCGGCGATCTCGTCCTGCTCCGGACGGGCGATACCGAGGCGCGTGTTGTGCTTCTCCGTCGACTCGCCCATGGCGATGTTCTCGAAGGAGTCGGTCAGGCCGTCGTACGCCATGGCGTCGATCATCTGCACCGCGCCGTACTTGAAGCCCTCGCGGGACTTCGGCAGCAGGTGGGGGGCGTTGGTCATGGACTCCTGGCCGCCCGCGACGATCACGTCGAACTCGCCGGCGCGGATCAGCTGGTCCGCGAGCGCGATCGCGTCGAGGCCCGACAGGCAGACCTTGTTGATGGTGAGCGCCGGGACGTTCATCGGGATGCCGGCCTTGACGGCGGCCTGGCGCGCCGGGATCTGCCCCGCCCCGGCCTGGAGCACCTGGCCCATGATCACGTACTGCACCTGGTCGCCCCCGATCCCCGCACGGTCGAGGGCGGCCTTGATCGCGAAGCCGCCGAGGTCGGCTCCGGAGAAGGACTTCAGCGAGCCGAGCAGTCGTCCCATCGGGGTGCGGGCACCCGCCACGATGACGGACGTCGCGCCGTTTTCAGAAGACATGAGGTGCGATCCCCTTCCAGCTTGTACAGCCGAGGAGTGAACGAGGGTTTACTTCGAATGTACTGAGTGGCACTCCGTGCCGTCACCGGGCCGTCGGTGTGATCGCGCGCACGTTGCGTAACCATCCCCGGAGCGCTCCACTGAATCCATGCTGACGCGAATCGACCACATCGGAATCGCTTGTTTCGATCTCGACAAGACCGTCGAGTTCTACCGGTCCACGTACGGCTTCGAAGTCTTCCACTCCGAGGTCAACGAGGAGCAGGGCGTGCGCGAGGCCATGCTCAAGATCAACGACACCTCCGACGGCGGCGCCTCCTACCTGCAGCTTCTCGAGCCGACCCGCCCGGACTCCACCGTCGCGAAGTGGCTCGACAAGAACGGCGAGGGCGTCCACCACATCGCTTTCGGTACGGCGGACGTCGACGGCGACGCGGACGACATCCGCTCCAAGGGCGTACGCGTGCTGTACGAAGAGCCCCGGCGCGGCTCCATGGGGTCACGAATCACCTTCCTGCACCCCAAGGATTGCCACGGTGTACTGACAGAACTGGTCACTTCGGCGCCCGTTGAGTCACCTGAGCACTGACCCTCGTACATATGGGCCGGTAGGGTTGGGGGCGGTCGCCGCTCACTCCAGGGTGACCCGGCCCCTCCGTCCCGCGGAGGGACCGTCCGGGGTCCGGGTTTCGGGGGACGAGGGTCGGGGCGACAGCCCGTGCTCCGCCGTTGATCTGACACCATTCCCCGGGGGCCCCGTTCGGCGGATGGACGGTGCCCGTATGGAGAGACTTGCGACCAGGGGACGGATGGGACCGCGCAGTGCGGGGCTACGAACGCCAGGAGCGAGAGCCGGCGGCTGACGTCGACCACCTCTCTCGGTTCGAGGCCGAGATGGATCGGCTGAAGACCGAGCGGGAGAAGGCGATCCAGCACGCCGAGGACCTCGGCTACCAGGTCGAGGTGCTGCGCGCCAAGTTGCACGAGGCGCGGCGCACCATCATGTCCCGGCCGGCCTTCGACGGCGGTGACATCGGCTATCAGGCCGAGCAGTTGCTGCGCAACGCCCAGATCCAGGCCGACCAGCTGCGCCAGGAGGCGGAGCGGGAGCTGAGCCAGGCCCGCGCGCAGACCCAGCGCATCCTGCAGGAGCACGCCGAGCAGGCGGCCCGGCTCCAGGCCGAGCTGCACCAGGAGGCGGTCACGCGCCGCCAGCAGCTGGACCAGGAGCTGGCCGAGCGCCGGCAGACCGTCGAGTCGCACGTCAACGAGAACGTCGCCTGGGCGGAGCAGCTGCGGGCCCGCAGCGAGCAGCAGGCCCGCCGGCTCCTGGACGAGTCCCGCGCCGAGGCCGAGCAGGCCATGGCCGCCGCGCGCGCCGAGGCCGAGCGGCTCGCCACCGAGGCCCGCCAGCGCCTGACGAGCGCGGCCGAGGAGGCACGCGCGGAGGCCGACCAGATCCTGCGCCGCGCCCGTACGGACGCCGAGCGGCTGCTCAACGCCGCCTCCACCCAGGCCCAGGAGGCCACCGACCACGCCGAGCAGCTGCGCAGCTCCACCGCCTCCGAGTCGGACGCCGCCCGCCGCCAGGCCACCGAGCTCAGCCGGGCCGCCGAGCAGCGCATGGCTCAGGCCGAGGAGGCCCTGCGCAAGGCGCAGTCCGAGGCCGAGAAGCTGGTCGCCGAGGCCAAGGCGGCCGCCGAGAAGACGCTCGCGGGCGCCGAGTCGGCCAACGAGCAGCGGATGCGTACCGCGAAGGAGCAGGTCGCCCGGCTGGTCGAGGAGGCCACCAAGGAGGCCGAGAACACCAAGGCCGACGCCGAGCAGGTCATCTCCGACGCCCGTGCCGAGGCCGAGAAGCTGCTCGCCGAGGCCACCGAGAAGGCCCGCACGATCACCGCCGAGGAGAGCGCCACCCAGCTCTCCAAGGCGGCCAAGACGGCCGAGGACGTCCTCAACAAGGCGCAGGAGGACGCCCAGAACACCACCAAGGCGGCGGCCGAGGAGGCCGAGCGGATCCGCAAGGAGGCCGAGGCCGAGGCGGACCGGCTGCGCGCCGAGGCGCACGACATCGCCGAGCAGCTCAAGGGCGCCGCGAAGGACGACACCAAGGAGTACCGCGCCAAGACGGTCGAGCTGCAGGAGGAGGCCCGCCGGCTGCGCGGCGAGGCCGAGCAGCTGCGCTCCGAGGCGGTCGCCGAGGGCGAGAAGATCCGCGCGGAGGCCCGCAAGGAGGCCGTCCAGCAGATCGAGGAGGCGGCCAAGACCGCCGAGGAGCTGCTCAGCAAGGCGAAGGCCGACGCGGACGAACTGCGCCAGAAGGCCACGGCGGACAGCGAGAAGGTCCGCACCGAGGCCATCGAGCGGGCGACGACGCTGCGCCGCCAGGCCGAGGAGACCCTCCAGCGCACCCGTCAGGAGGCCGAGCGGCACCGCGAGGAGGTCGTCGAGCAGGCCGAGGGCATCAGGTCCGACGCCGAGCGCGCCGCCCGGGAGCTGCACGAGGAGACCGAGCGCGCCATAGAGGCCCGCAGCAGCGAGGCCGCCGAGGAGCTGACCCGGCTTCAGGCCGAGGCGGAGCAGCGGCTCGCCTCCGCCGAGCAGGCGCTCACCGACGCCCGCGAGGAGGCCGCCCGCATCCGGCGCGAGGCCGCCGAGGAGACCGACCGGCTGCGCACCGAGGCCGCCGAGCGGATCCGCACGCTGCAGCAGCAGGCCGAGGAGGAGGCCGACCGGCTGCGTACCGAGGCCGCGGCGGACGCGTCCGCCTCCCGCGCCGAGGGCGAGGCCGTCGCCGTACGTCTGCGGTCCGAGGCCGCGGCCGAGGCCGAGCGGCTGAAGGCGGAGGCGCAGGACACCGCCGACCGGGTCCGTGCGGAGGCGCAGGCCGCCGCCGAGCGGCTCGCCGCGGAGGCGTCCGAGACGCTGGCCGCCGCCCAGGAGGAGGCCGCCCGGCGCCGCCGCGAGGCCGAGGAACTCCTCGGTTCCGCACGTCAGGAGGCCGACCAGGAGCGCGAGCGGGCCCGCGAGCAGAGCGAGGAGCTGCTGGCCTCCGCCCGCAAGCGGGTCGAGGAGGCGCAGACCGAGGCGGTGCGGCTGGTCGAGGAGGCCGACCGGCGCGCCACCGAGATGGTGTCGGCGGCCGAGCAGCACGCCCAGCAGGTCCGCGACTCCGTGTCCGGGCTGCACGAGCAGGCCCAGGAGGAGATCGCCGGGCTGCGCAGCGCCGCCGAGCACGCGGCGGACCGTACCCGCCGGGAGGCCGAGGAGGAGGCGGACCGGGTCCGCACCGACGCCTACGCCGAGCGGGAGCGGGCCAGCGAGGACGCGGGCCGCGTCCGGCGCGAGGCGAACGAGGAGGCCGCGGCCGCCAAGTCCCTCGCCGAGCGCACCATGGCCGAGGCCATCGCCGAGGCGGAGCGGCTGCGGTCGGACGCCGGCGAGTACGCCCAGCGGATCCGCACCGAGGCGTCCGACAAGATCGCCGAGGCCGACCAGGCCGCGTCGCGCACCCGGGCGGACGCCCGCGAGGACGCCAACCGGATCCGGTCGGACGCGGCGACCCAGGCCGACACCCTCATCACCGAGGCACGCAACGAGGCGGAGCGGCTCCAGGCGGAGACCGTCGCGGAGGCCGACCGGGTGCGCGCCGAGGCGCTCGCCAAGGCGGAGAAGCTGGTCGGGGACGCCACGTCGGAGGCGGAGCGGCTGCGTGCCGAGGCCGCCGAGACCGTGGGGTCGGCCCAGCAGCACGCCGAGCGGATCCGCAGCGAGTCCGAGCGGGTCAAGGCCGAGGCGGCGGCTCAGGCCGAGCGGTTGGTCGCCGCCGCGCGCGAGGAGGCCGAGCACACCCTCGACGAGGCACGCAAGGACGCCAACAAGCGGCGCTCTGAGGCGGCCGAGCAGGTCGACAAGCTCATCACGGAGACCACGGCCGAGGCCGACAAGCTGCTCACCGAGGCGCAGGCGCAGGCCCACAAGACGACCGCGGACGCCGAGGCACAGGCCGACACCATGGTGGGCGCCGCCCGCAAGGAGGCCGACCGGCTGGTGTCCGAGGCGACGGTCGAGGGGAACTCGCGCGTGGAGAAGGCCCGGACGGACGCGGACGAGCTGCTCGTCGGCGCCCGCCGGGACGCCACCGCCATCCGGGAGCGCGCCGAGGAGCTGCGTGAGCGCCTCACCAGCGAGATCGAGGAGCTGCACGAGCGGGCCCGTCGCGAGGCCGCCGAGACGATGAAGTCGGCCGGGGACCGCTGCGACTCCCTCATCACGGCCGCCGAGGAGCAGCTGGCCAAGGCGCAGGCGAAGGCCAAGGAGATCGTCTCGGAGGCCAACTCCGAGGCGGGCAAGGTCCGTATCGCCGCCGTGAAGAAGGCCGAGGGGCTGCTGAAGGAGGCCGAGCAGAAGCGGTCCACGCTCATCAAGGAGGCCGAGGAGCTCAAGGCCGAGGCGATCCGCGAGGCCAGGCGCACGGTCGAGGAGGGCAAGCGGGAGCTGGAGGTCCTGGTCCGTCGCCGCGAGGACATCAACGCCGAGATCTCCCGGGTCCAGGACGTCCTGGAGGCGCTGGAGTCCTTCGAGGCGCCGTCGGCGGGCAAGGACGGCGGGGTCAAGGCCGGTGCGACGGTGGGGGCACCCCGATCGGGTGGCAAGTCGTCAGACGGCTAGCGCGGCGAGCGGGTTCCGGTGTCTCCTGGGGCCTTTGACCAAGTTTTTGGCAAGCCGTCCGGCGGTTAGCCACTCAAAAGGGGTCTCATTCTCCAGATCAAACACGTATCCGCTCGATGACACACCGCTTCGGCCCCTAGGATTCCACTTATCACCTCACCGGTCTCATTCGACAGGAACCCCATGAGCGACACTTCCCCCTACGGCTTCGAGCTTGTGCGGCGTGGGTACGACCGCGCTCAGGTGGACGAACGGATCTCCAAGCTCGTCTCCGACCGTGACAGCGCTCTCGCCCGCATCACCGCTCTGGAAAAGCGCATCGAGGAGCTCCACCTCGAAACGCAGAACGCCCAGGCCGCCGTGACCGACGCCGAGCCGTCGTACGCGGGTCTCGGCGCGCGTGTCGAGAAGATCCTCCGCCTCGCCGAGGAAGAGGCCAAGGATCTGCGCGAGGAGGCCCGCCGCGCCGCCGAGCAGCACCGCGAGCTCGCCGAGTCGGCGGCCCAGCAGGTTCGCAACGACGCAGAATCGTTCGCTGCGGAGCGCAAGGCCAAGGCCGAGGACGAGGGCGTCCGCATCGTCGAGAAGGCCAAGAGTGACGCGTCCCAGCTGCGCGCCGAGGCCCAGAAGGACGCGCAGTCCAAGCGCGAGGAGGCCGACGCCCTCTTCGAGGAGACCCGCGCCAAGGCCGCGCAGGCCGCCGCCGACTTCGAGACGAACCTGGCCAAGCGCCGCGAGCAGTCCGAGCGCGACCTGGCCTCGCGTCAGGCCAAGGCCGAGAAGCGTCTCGCCGAGATCGAGCACCGCGCCGAGCAGCTGCGTCTGGAGGCCGAGAAGCTGCGCACCGACGCCGAGCGCCGCGCCCGCCAGACGGTGGAGACGGCCCAGCGTCAGGCCGAGGACATCGTGGCCGACGCCAACGCGAAGGCCGACCGGATCCGTTCGGAATCCGAGCGCGAGCTGGCCGCCCTCACCAACCGCCGCGACAGCATCAACGCCCAGCTGACGAACGTGCGCGAGATGCTCGCCACGCTCACGGGCGCCGCGGTGGCCGCCGCCGGCTCACCGGCCGAGGACGAGCCCATCTCCCGGGGTGTTCCGGCGCAGCAGTCCCGGTAACGCCTCGGCGTCCGGAGACTGAAACCTCCGCAAAGCCCTCTGCCGCTGGGGTGGCAGAGGGCTTTGTGCCGTTTTAGCGTGGGCGGCATGATCGAGCTCGAGGGACTGACCAAGCGTTACGGGGAGAAGGTCGCGGTCAACAACCTCACCTTCACCGTCAGACCGGGCATGGTCACGGGCTTCCTCGGGCCCAACGGCGCGGGCAAGTCGACGACCATGCGGATGATCCTCGGCCTGGACCACCCCACCGCCGGGAACGTCCGGATCGACGGAAAGCGCTACGACCGGCTCAAGGACCCGCTGACGTACATCGGCGCGCTGCTGGAGGCCAAGGCCTGGCACGGCGGGCGCAGCGCCTACAACCATCTGCTGTGCCTGGCGCAGAGCAACGGCATCCCGAAGCGGCGTGTGGCCGAGGTACTGGAGACGGTGGGGCTCACCGCGGTCGCGAGGAAGAAGACCAAGGGCTTCTCGATGGGCATGGGGCAGCGGCTCGGCATCGCGGGCGCGCTGCTCGGCGATCCGCGGATCCTGATGTTCGACGAGCCGGTCAACGGCCTCGACCCCGAGGGCATCCACTGGATCCGCAATCTGATGAAGTCGCTTGCCGCGCAGGGCCGTACGGTCTTCGTCTCCTCGCACCTGATGAGCGAGATGGCACTGACCGCCGACCACCTCGTCGTCATCGGACAGGGCCGGCTGCTGGCCGACACCACCATGGCCGACTTCATCGAGCGCAACTCCAGGTCGTACGTCCGGGTCCGCACCCCGCAGCGGGAACGGCTGCTGGACGTGCTGCAGACGGCCGGGATCACGGCCGTGGAGACGGGCAACGGCGCACTGGAGGTGGACGGCGGCAAGGCGGAGCAGATCGGGGAGCTGGCGGCGCGGCACGGGGTCGTGCTGCATGAGCTGAGCCCGCAGCAGGCATCGTTGGAGGAGGCGTTCATGCAGCTGACCGCGGAGTCGGTGGAGTACCACGCGCACACCGGGGCGCCGCCCGCGCCGCAGCAGCCGTGGGGTGAGGGCTGGAGGAGGAGCTGATCATGGCAGCCACCCAGATCATCCGCTCCGAGTGGACCAAGATCCGGTCCGTGGCCTCCACCGTGTGGACGCTGTCCCTCGCCGTGGTGGTGACCATCGCCCTCGGCATGCTGATCTCGATCCTGTCGAGGAACGAGTTCGACTCCATGAGCGAGCGGGACAGGCTCTCCTTCGATCCGACGTTCATCAGCTTCGCCGGGATGAGCCTGGGTCAGCTCGCGATGATCGTGTTCGGGGTGCTGGTCGTCTCGAACGAGTACAGCACCGGCATGATCCGCACCTCGCTGGCCGCCGTGCCGCAGCGCGGCACCTTCCTGTTCAGCAAGATCGCGGTGGCGACCGGCCTCGCGCTGGTCGTCGGCATGGCCACCAGCTTCGTCGCCTTCTTCCTCGGGCAGGCGATGCTGGGCGAGCACCGGGCGCAGATCGGTGATCCCGGTGTGCTGCGCGCGGTGATCGGCGGCGGTCTCTACATGACCCTGATCGCGATGTTCTCGATGGGTGTCGCCGCGATGCTGCGCTCGCCGATGCTGTCGCTGGGCATCCTGATGCCGTTCTTCTTCCTGGTGTCCAACATCCTCGGCAACGTCTCGGCCACCGAGAAGATCGGCCGGTATCTGCCCGACCAGGCGGGCAGCAAGATCATGCAGGTGGTCACCCCGGTCGACGACGAGACTCCGTACGGCCCCTGGGGCGGGCTGGGCATCATGGTGCTCTGGGTGATCGCGGCGCTCGCGGGCGGATACGTCACGCTACGGAAACGGGACGCGTAGCCAGGGGCCGGCGTGGGCGAGGTTTTACTTCCCCTTGAGTGGAACCGTCAGCGCCTCGATATCCTCCTAACCCTTACGGGGGCGTGTGCCCCGCTGTCCTGATTCTTTCGATGGGTGCGGAGCATGATCGAAGCAGTCGGCCTGACCAAGCGCTACGGCGACAAGACCGCTGTGTACAACCTGTCCTTCCAGGTGCGGCCCGGTGCCGTCACCGGCTTTTTGGGCCCCAACGGCTCGGGCAAGTCGACGACGATGCGAATGATCCTCGGCCTGGACAACCCGAGCGCGGGTCATGTGACCATCGGCGGCTACCCGTACCGCAAGCTGCCCAACGCCCCTCGCCAGGTCGGCGCCCTGCTCGACGCCAAGGCCGTGCACGGCGGCCGGGCGGCGCGCAACCACCTGCTGTGCCTGGCCCAGCTCTCCGGCATCCCGGCCCGGCGGGTGGACGAGGTGCTGGGGGTGGTCGGTCTCCAGGAGGTGGCGCGCAAGCGCTCCAAGGGCTTCTCGCTCGGCATGGGCCAGCGGCTCGGCATCGCGGCCGCGCTGCTGGGCGACCCGCAGGTGCTGCTGTTCGACGAGCCGGTCAACGGTCTCGACCCCGAGGGCATCCTCTGGGTGCGGAACCTGATGAAGTCGCTGGCGGCCGAGGGCCGCACCGTCTTCGTCTCCAGCCACCTGATGAGCGAGATGGCGCTGACCGCCGACCATCTGATCGTCATCGGCCGCGGGCAGCTGCTCGCCGACATGAGCGTCAGGGACTTCATCGCGGCGAACTCCGCCGGGTTCGCCCGGGTCCGGACCCCCGACACCGAGCCGCAGCTGCGCGAGAAGCTGGCCGGCGCGCTGGCCGAGGCGGGTGGCCACGTGCTGCCCGAGCAGGACGGCGCGCTGCGGGTGACCGGGCTGCCGCTCCCCCGCATCAGCGACATCGCGCACGACACGGACGTACGGCTGTGGGAGCTGTCGCCGCACCAGGCCTCCCTGGAGGAGGCGTACATGCGGATGACGCAGGGCGCGGTCGACTACCGCTCGTCCATCGACCAGAAGGAAGGGCTCCAGCAGCCGCTGCCGCCGGGGGCCGCGCCGCCGATGCCGGTGCCGGGGCAGGGCCAGCCCGGCTGGTACGCCCCGCCGCCGCCCCAGCAGGGCGGGCAGCCGTTCGCCCCGCCGCAGGGAGCGCCGCAGGGGCCGTACGGCGCCCCGGCCGCGCCCGGCGCGGATACGCCCAACCCGTACGCGCAGGCCGCCCCCCAGGCGCCCCAGGACCAGCCGCCGGCGCAGACACCCGCGCCCCAGGCCGTCGCCGCGCCCCCGCAGCCGCCCGCCCAGCCGCCTGCCGCCCCGCCCGCCCCCGCCGCCCCGACCAAGCCCGAGGACGCCCGATGAGCACGCCCCAGCCTCCGATGCCGCAGACCGCCGCACCGAACTGGCAGGCGGCGCCCGGCTCGTCGTACCCCACCTACACCTCGCCGATCCCGGTCGTGCGCACGCACCTCGGGCACGCGATCGCCTCCGAGTGGACGAAGATCCGGTCGGTGCGCTCCACGATGTGGACGCTCGGTGTGTTCGTGCTGCTCGTCGTCGGCATCGGCCTGGCGGCGGCGGCACTGGTCGCCGCCAACTCCCCGGAGGGCGGCATGGGCGGTGAGAACCCGCTGGCGCTCGGCTTCTTCGGGCTGCTGCTCGGCAGCATGTGCATCATCACGCTCGGCGTGCTGACCACGGCGTCGGAGTACGGCACCGGCATGATCCGCACCACGATGACCGCGTGCCCGAACCGGGTGCGGGTGCTGGCCGCGAAGGCGATCGTGTTCTTCGTGGTCGCGTTCGTGGTGACGCTGGCGTCGGCTCTCCTCGTCGCCCTGGCGGGCGTGTCCATCCTGGACGACGCGCGCGAGCCCACCGGTTCCGAGTGGCTGAAGGGCACGGTGGGCATCTCGCTCTACATCGCGCTGCTGGGCCTGCTCTCGCTCGTCGTGGGCTCGATCATCCGGCACTCGGCGGGCGCGATCACGATCATGATCGGCGTGCTGCTGGCCCCGATGGTCATCGCCCTGTTCATGTTCTCGGAGTCGCTCAAGCACATTCAGGAGGCCCTGCTGGAGTACTCCATCCCGAACCAGCTCAGCGTCTTCTACTCGCAGTCCCTGTCCGACTCCGGCCCGTCGGGCTGGGATCCGCTGTGGATCATGCTCGGCGTGACGGCCGCCGCGTTCGCCGGCGCCTACGCGCTGCTGGAGAAGCGGGACGTGTGAGCCCGCGGGACTTTGCGGACACGACCTAGAACCTCGGCGCGTTACGGGACCGCTGCACCCGCGTGGTGCGGCGGTCCTTCGCGTTCCAGCACGCCTTGTGCCAGTGGCGGCGGTCGTCGACGCCCGCGTGGGCCGGCCAGGCGACGACGTGCGGGACGCCGTCCGGGATCAGCTGGTCGCAGCCCGGGCAGCGGTACGCCTTGCCCTGCGCGCTGGCGCCGGCCACATGCCGTACGTTCCAGTCCTCGCCGTCCCAGCTCTCCGAGGACTGGAAGCCGCCGTAGCGGCCGGAACGGTCGTCGTCGGCGCTGCGTCCGGGCGAGGCAGACCCGTTCGGGGCCTTGGGTCGGTTGCGACGCGGGGACACGGAACACCTCACGGGGCTATACAGGATGCACGGGTCATGTCCAGCCTACGCGGCGGGGACAGGGGTAGTCGTACGGCACCAACCCCCACAAGTCCCTCACTCCGGCGTTCATTCTGCAGACAATCCGCAAATCTCTTCGCCAGGCCGTGTCCTCGGCACGTGTCAGACGGTTATGCCCGGTGGGGGAGCTCCGCGTCGGAGCCAAGGAAGCAGGAAAAAGCAATGCGCGTAGGAAGTTTCGTGTTGGCGGCCCGGTTCCCGGGGCAGGGCGACGGGGAGGCGCTGCACCGCGCGGTCCGCTCCGCCGAGGTCGCCGAGGAAGCGGGGCTCGACACGGTCTGGCTGGCCGAACACCACTTCGTGCCCTACGGCACCTGTCCGTCCGCGATCACCCTGGCAGCGCTCCTGCTGGGCCGCACCAGTCGACTGCGGGTCGGCACGGCGGTCACCGTGCTGCCCACCGCCCACCCGGTGGCCGTCGGCGAACAGGCGGCGCTGCTGCATGTCGCTTCCGGCGGGCGGTTCTCGCTGGGCGTCGGGCGCGGTGGGCCCTGGGTCGATCTGGAGGTGTTCGGCTCAGGTCTTGAGGCGTACGAGGAGGGGTTCCCGGAATCACTCGATCTGCTGGTGCGCTGGCTGCGTGAACCGGCGGTCGCGGCGGCGGGCGAGCGGTTCAGCTTCCGCGAAGTCCCCGTCGTGCCGAGGCCGTCGGAGTGCCTCTCGGAGGTCGAGGGGCCGGAGGTGGTCGTCGCCTGCACCTCGCCGTCGAGCGTCCGCCTGGCGGCCGAGCGCGGGCTGCCGATGCTGCTGGGGATGCACGTGGGCGACGAGGAGAAGGCCGAGATGGTCGCCCTGTGGCGGGAGCACGCCCGGGCCTCCGGCAGGCCCGCGGAGGAGATCCTGGGCGCGGCCCATGTCTCGGCCGGCGTCTGCCAGATCGCGGACCGGCGCACGGACGCGGTCGAGGCCCTGACGAAGGCGATGCCGGGCTGGCTCCGGCAGGGCCTGGAGGCCCATGTCACGGTGGACGGCCGCCGACGCGCGATGCGCGACCCGCTGGCGTACACCGAACTGCTGTGCGGACTGCACCCGGTGGGCACCCCGCGCCTGTGCGCCGACCGGCTGGCGGCCACCAGCGAACGGACCGGTATCTCCCGTTTCGCTCTGCTCGTCGAGGGCACGGGCGACCTGGCGGCGACCGAGGAGAACGTACGGCGACTGGGCGCCGAGGTGCTCCCGCAGCTCGACCGATGACCGGGCCGGGCCGAAGTGCCCGGCGTGCCAGAGGGCTTGCCGCCCCGTACTGAATGCACCTCCCGCGTAGGGAGCGGCAAGCAAACGGCTCTGCGTCAGCAGTCCCTGAACTCCGGAGACTGGTTCAGCAGCTGACTGCGGACCGAGGTGAAGCGGGCCAGCGTCTCGTCGACCGAGGCGTCCAGCGGGAACACCGCAACCCGGTGGCAGTTCTGGAAGGCCAGTCGCACCCCGAAGTGCCGCTGCAGCGCGCCGCGTATCGCGTCACTCGCAAGTGCACGCAGCAGCTGGCCACGTGCCTGCTCGTCCGGCGGGGGCGTCTGGTTGTCGGCGAACTGACCGCCGTCCACCTTCAGCTGAGCCACCAGGGAGCTGATCATCTCCCATGCATAGGGCAGGGAGGTCCGGACGCAGTCGACGAATTCGGCTTCGTCGACCTCGCCTCGCTCGGCCTTCTCGAGTAGGGCCGGTGAGACGTCGAGCGACATGGGTTCTCCTCTCGCACCCCCGCAGCAGCAGGGGTTGCCGGACAGATGAGGGAGACCGCGATGCCGGACACTGTGCGTACACACCTCGCGACCTCCCGTTTAATACGGTAGGCAACGGACGGTGACCGCACCAGGAGAATGCGTACATGGACGGTCCTCGTTAGGCGCACAATCGGCCAGAAATGAACAGGGGCAGTCCGGGGTCATACGGACTCCCCCAGGGCGAATCGCGTCCGCCTGGGCCCGTCGAGTAGCGTTGCCGACCATGCGTCTCGTCATTGCCCGATGCTCCGTCGACTACGCGGGCCGGCTCACCGCCCACCTGCCCTCGGCGCCCCGTCTGATCCTGGTCAAGGCGGACGGCAGCGTCTCGATCCACGCCGACGACCGGGCCTACAAGCCCCTGAACTGGATGTCGCCGCCCTGCACCCTGAAGGAGGGGGACGGCGAGCAGAAGGACGTCTGGACGGTCACCAACAAGGCGGGCGAGAAGCTCATCATCACCATGGAGGAGGTCCTGCACGATTCCTCGCACGAACTCGGCGTGGATCCTGGCCTGATCAAGGACGGCGTGGAAGCGCACCTCCAGGAGCTCCTCGCCGACCGCATCGAAACGCTGGGCGAGGGCTACACGCTCATCCGCCGCGAGTACATGACGGCGATCGGGCCGGTCGACATCCTGTGCCGGGACGCCGAGGGCCGGACGGTCGCGGTGGAGATCAAGCGCCGGGGCGAGATCGACGGCGTGGAGCAACTCACGCGCTATCTGGAGCTGCTGAACCGCGATCCCCATCTCGCGCCGGTCCGAGGCATCTTCGCGGCCCAGGAGATCAAGCCGCAGGCACGGGTCCTGGCGACGGACCGGGGCATCGGCTGCCAGGTGCTGGACTACGACGCGCTGCGGGGCATCGAGGACGACAAGCTGCGGTTGTTCTGAGCGTCCGGGAGCAGTACCACGCCGGCTTCCCCGCGCGAACGGTTCCACGACGACAGGGCCGGGTCCGTGTGACGGACCCGGCCCTGTCGTCGTGATCGGCGCGTCAGATCACGGCGTCCGGGCCGCTGCTCGACGTGCCCGCATCGGTGCTCTGCGGGGCACTCGCGGACGTGGTGGTCTCCGCCGGGCTGGACGGGGCCGGGCCGCTGGCCGACGTCGAGGTGGACGGCGGGTCGGTCGGCGTGTCCGTCGGATCGTCCGTGGGGTCGTCCGTCGGACCCGTCGGATCGTCGGTGGGCTCGTCGGTCGGGTCGTCCGTCGGGTCCGTCGGATCGTCCGTCGGCCTGGTGGGATCGTCCGTCGGCCTGGTGGAGCCGCCGGTCGGCTTCGTCGGATCGCCGGTCGGCCTGGTGGGACCGCCGGTCGGCTTGGTCGGTTCGTCCGACGGCTTCCCCGACTCGGTCGGCGTCGGATCGTCCGACGTGCCGAGCGTGCCGTCGGGCCCCGGATCCGTCGGCCGGCTGGTCGCCGTGCCGGTGTCACCGGAGCTCCGCCCGTCGTCGCCCTCCGCCTGGTCGGCGCCGAGGCTGTCGTCACCGATGTCCTGGCTCGCGGACGGGTTCACGCCGACCCGGTCGGCCGGGGTGTCGGGGTCGTTGTCGGACGTCGCGCCGAGCGTCACCACGGTGCCGAGCACGGCCACGAGCAGCGCGCCCGCGCCGGCCGCGACGAGGTTGCGCCGGGCGAAACTCCGCACGCCGCCCCGGCCCTTGTGCGAGGCCGCCGAGGACGTCGAGGGCCCGGCCGGCGAGGCGAGATGCGTGACCAGCGTCGCGTCGTCCCCGCCCGAGGGGAACGCGGCCGGCACGCCTCCCGGCGGCGACTGCGACTCCTCGTACCGCGCGTCCGGCACCTCCTCCCCCGCGGTCGCGCCGAACGCGGCCACGCCCGGCGTCGTACCGGAGCGGTCCGAGACCAGTGCGAGGGCGCGGCGGCCCGCGACCGTGCCGCGCTTGTCGGCGAGGGCACCGCGCAGGCCGATGGAGGTCTCCAGCTCGGCACGGGCCCGGTCCAGCCGGCCGCGGCAGAGCGCGAGGACACCCAACTCGTGGTGGAAGTAGGCCTGCTCCGCGACGTCACCGGCCAGCCGGGCGGCCTCGGCGCCGGCCCGCAGCGCACGCCCCCAGGCGCTCCAGTGCAGCCCCGCGGCGAACGCGGGCGCGGCCGTGCGGGCCAGTTGCACGGTCGGGCTGTCCTCGCCCTCGGCGGGCGGTGTCGTGGCCGGCACCAGCACGCCGAGCGCGGCGATGACGGCGTCGGCCTCGATGCAGACGCGCTCCGGCGTGACCGAAGGGTGGCCGGCCCACCAGGTGTAGTGCCTGGCCGCGGTGAGGGCGTTGTCCTGGTGGTCCTCGCCGTATCCCGCGGCCTCCAGCTGGGCCTGGACCCCGGCGGCCAGCCGGTAGTGGGCGCCGACCGGCGTGACCAGCCCGCAGTCGGCCAGCTCGCCGAGCGCGGCGTCCGCGTGGGTGTCGCCGACCAGCGCCGGCAGATGGGCCTGGTGCGGCACCTCGCCGCCGAGCGCGACGGCGAACCTCAGGGTGGCGCGGGCCGAGGCGCTGAGCCGCGAGGCGAGCAGTGCCGCGGGCCCGGCCGCCTCGCCGACCGACGGCAGCGGCACGTCGTCGCGGGGGTCCTCGGGCGGCCCGCCGAAGGGCGCGTCGACCGGCGGTTCGTCCTCGAAGACCCCGAACTCGTCGACGGCGTCCGCACCGGCCCGCAGCCGGTCCCGCTGCCGCAGCAGCGCTCCGGCCTGGACGAACCTGAGCGGCAGGCCCTCCGACTCGAACCACAGGTCGCCGGCCCAGTTCGCCTCGTCCTCGGTCAGGGCCCGGCCGACCTGGCGCTCCAGCAGCTCCACGCTGTCGGGCCGGTCGAGACCGCCGAGGCCGACGTCCTCGATGCCGGACTCGGCGGACGGCGCGGGCACGTCGGGCGTGGCGCCGATCAGGAAGGCGCACTCGGGGGTCGCGTCGAGCAGCTCGTCCAGCGCGGCACCGCCGAACTCGATGTCGTCCAGGACGACGACCGCACCGATCTCACGGACGCGGGCCAGCAGTTCGTCCTGATCCGGGCGGTGCAGGGGCGCGCCGTACACGGCGTGGAAGAGGTCGTACAGCAGATCGTCGGTGGTGCGGTGGAAGCCGATGAGGCGGACCACGCCGTCGGGCGCGAGGTCCGCGCAGTCCTCGGCGACGAGGTCGAGGAGGCTGGTGCGGCCGGCGCCGCGGGAGCCGACGAGGCGTACGGAGCGGCCGCGGGCGAGCAGTCGTACCAGTTGTTCGCGCTCGTCCTGGCGGGCCAGGAGCGGCTGGGCGGGCCGGGCCGGGCCGGCCGGCACGGGGGGTCTGGCGGCGCGCTGGGCCTCGGCGCGTTCGGCCGGGGACAGTTTCTCGGACCGGGACGGCCGCTCCGCCGGCGGGCAGACCTCTATCTCGCTGCCGTCGACGGGGTTGACGGTGAGCAGGAGGTCGCCCGAGACCAGCTGCACCGTGCGGGCCGGTGCGGGCGCGTGGTGACCGTAGTCGGTGGCGAGGGGGTCCCTGGGCGGGCGCTGACGCGACGTGGTGCCGTCGCCGTCATGGCCGTACTCCTCGGGCCCCCGGTTGTTCGGGTCCATAGGTTCCAAGCCCCCCAAAAGCGTCGTGTGCCGTTTGCGGCCCCTCCCGGCCTTTGCACACCGCGCTGTCGCTTCTGGTCCGGGCCCGCTCGAAGGGTTTGTCTGGACAGCGGGCAGCCGAACCCTAAACCTTCGCACAGTATCTACGACAGTTCGGGGTACCGCGCCGTCCGAGACATCACAGTCTCGTGAGGATTGCGCGTGACGTGCGCTTCGCAACCGGAACGCCCGGCTGTCACGCCCCACCCGTGCCGGGCGTCACACCCGGGGCAGGGACTCCACCCCGATGCCGCCCTCGATCGCCAGGATCCGGTGCAGCCGGGTGGCCACCAGCAGGCGCTGCATCTGCGGCGGTACGCCGCGCAGCACCAGACGCCGGCCGCAGCGGCCGGCCCGCCGGTGAGCACCCATGATCACCCCGAGTCCGGTGGCGTCCCAGAACTCCAGCTCGGACAGGTCGAGCACCAGATCGCCGACTCCGTCGTCGACGGCCGAGTGCAGGACCGTACGGGCGTCCGCCGCGCTGCGGACGTCGAGGCGCCCCCCGACGACCAGTTCGGCGTGGTCGCCCCTGATGTGCATATGCGCTCCCCAAGCGTGCGTTTGTGCTCCGCGATGTGTCTGTGCCTGTGTTTGCTCTGAGTCTTCGCTGCGGCCGGTGATGCAACCTCTGACTGCGTTGAGCGGTCAGAGGTTGCCGTCTGTGAGCGAACCGATACCGAATTCACCCCATCGCGTGACACGCCTCGGGGGCTCGGGGGATTTACGAAAGCTCAGTAGCTGTAGAAGCCTTGCCCGCTCTTGCGGCCGATGTCACCCGCGTCCACCATCCGGCGCATCAGCTCCGGCGGGGCGAACTTCTCGTCCTGGGACTCGGTGTAGATGTTGCTGGTGGCGTGCAGCAGGATGTCGACGCCGGTGAGGTCGGCCGTGGCGAGCGGGCCCATGGCGTGGCCGAAGCCCAGCTTGCAGGCGAGGTCGATGTCCTCGGCGGTGGCGACCCCGGACTCGTAGAGCTTGGTGGCCTCGACGACGAGGGCCGAGATGAGGCGGGTCGTCACGAACCCGGCGACGTCCCGGTTGACCACGATGCAGGTCTTGCCGACGGACTCGGCGAACTCCCGCGCGGTGGCGAGGGTTTCGTCGCTCGTCTTGTAGCCGCGCACCAGCTCGACGAGCTGCATCATCGGCACCGGCGAGAAGAAGTGCACGCCGACGACCCGTTCGGGGCGCTCGGTGGCCGCCGCGATCTTGGTGATCGGGATGGCGGAGGTGTTGGAGGCGAGCACGGTGTCCTCGCGCACGATCTTGTCGAGCGCGCGGAAGATCTCGTGCTTGACCTCAAGCTTCTCGAATACGGCCTCGACGACGACGTCCGCGTCGGCGGCGGCGTCCAGGTCGGTGGTCGCGGTGATCCGGGCGAGGGCGGCGTCGGCGTCGTGCGCCTCCAGCTTGCCCTTGCTGACGAACTTGTCGTACGAGGCCTTGATGCCGTCGGTGCCGCGCCTCAGGGCCTCGTCGGTGACATCACGCAGAACGACGTCCCAGCCCGCCTGAGCGGAGACCTGGGCGATCCCGGAACCCATCAAGCCGGCGCCGATGACGGCAAGCTTCCGTGCCACTGTTGCGACTCCCCTTAGAAACGCCTTACACCCTGTTGAGGTTGCTCTTCGGCGGACCTTAGCGGGCACGGGGCACTGTGTGACCGGTTAGTAACGCGAGTCACGTCTCATCTGACGGACATCACACCGGCACGGCTCATTGCGCGCCTCGGACGGCGTAGTTGAGCACCTTCTCGCTCAACAGCTCCTCGATGTCGTCGAGAAGCACCAGAACCTCACGGGACACTTCGTCCGGATTGCGCCTCTTGAGCATCTCGCGGCCGACGGTGACGAAGACGGTCTGGTGGGTCCAGGAGATCTGACCGGCGATCAGTCCGGGCAGCGGGTCGCCGTCGGCGGCGCCGGCCTCCTCGCGCAGGGTGGCTTCGAGATGGTCGTGGATCTCCTGCTGCAGGCTCCACAGCCGGGAGCGCAACGGCGGCGCCTCCTGGATGACACGCATGAAGCGGTCGTAGCCCTCCATGAGGCCGATGCGCGGCGAGACCGCCTCGGCCTCGGCGCGCAGCTCGCGCAGCACGGCCCGGGCGGCCGACTCCCCCTCGTCCCGGCCCCGCACCCAGCGGGAGAGCTGCTCGACGACACCGGCGGAGCGGTCGAAGAAGAGGTCCTCCTTCGCGGGGAAGTAGTTGTAGACGGTGTTCACGGAGACGTCGGCGGCCTCCGCCACCTCCGCGATCGTCACCGTCACGAAGCCGTGCTCCAGGAACAGCCCGGTGGCGATGTCCGAGATCCGCTGCCTCGTCTCGCGCTTCTTGCGTTCCCTGAGCCCCTCAGCCATGGCTGCATCCTAGCTTTGGTGGGCTCATTGAAACTTTGGGGTCATTGCAAAATTTAAGAGACTCTGTTTTTCTGAGGCCATGCCCCTCATCAGCGCGGCCGGACTGGCCCGTACCTTCCAGACCAAGCTCGGCCCGGTTCAGGCCGTGCGCGGCATCGACCTGACCGTCCGGGAAGCGGAGATCCTCGGCTTCCTCGGCCCGAACGGGGCGGGCAAGACGACGACCCTGCGGATGCTCACGACCGCGCTGGCCCCCACCGCGGGCACGGCCACCGTGGCGGGCCACGATCTCGCGACCGACCCCGCCGGGGTGCGGCGGGCATGCGGGTACGTGGCCCAGTCGGGCGGCGTCGATCCGCAGATCACCGTGCGGGAGGAACTGGTCACCCAGGGCCGCCTGTACCGCCTGACCAGGACGCAGGCCGCCGAGCGCGCCGAGGAGTTGGCCGCCGAGCTTGCCCTCACCGGCCTCCTCGACCGCAAGGCCGGGGCGCTCTCGGGCGGCCAGCGGCGTCGCCTCGACATCGCGATGGCGCTCACGCACCGCCCGAAGGTGCTGTTCCTCGACGAGCCGACGACCGGCCTCGACCCCGGCAGCCGCGCCGACCTGTGGGACCTGGTCCGCCGACTGCGCGACGAGCACGGCACGACCGTCTTCCTGACCACCCACTACTTGGACGAGGCCGACGCCCTCTCCGACCGCCTGGTGATCGTCGACAAGGGCGTGGTCGTGGCGGAGGGCACGCCGAGCGCGCTGAAGCTGGAGTACGCAGGCTCGATCGACGCCTCGCTCCAGGACACCTTCCTCGCCGTCACCGGCCGCGGCCCCGCCCCCGCCGACACCGCCCCCGTAGCCGTATAGGACCCCGCATCATGCTGCTCCAGGACACGGCCCTCATCTACGGCCGCTACCTCCGCCAGTCCCTGCGCTCCCGCTTCGCCCTGCTCTTCGGCGTGCTGATGCCGCTGCTGTACCTGCTCTTCTTCGGCCCCCTGCTGACCGACCTGCCGCTCGGCGGGCGCGGCAGCTCCTGGCAGGTCCTCGTCCCCGGACTGCTGCTCCAACTCGGCCTGTTCGGCGCTTCCTTCGCCGGCTTCTCGATCATCATCGAGAAGGGTCACGGCGTGGTGGAGCGCATGCGCGTGACGCCGGTCAGCCGGCTGGCCCTGCTCCTGGGCCGGGTACTGCGCGACGCCACCGTCTTCGTCTTCCAGGCCGTGCTGCTGGTGCTGGCGGCACTTCTCATGGGCCTCAGGGCTCCGCTGCCCGGCGTGCTGATCGGCTTCGCGTTCGTGGCGCTGCTGACGGTGTCGCTGGCCTCGCTGTCGTACGCACTCGCCATGAAGGTCCGCACCCCGCAGGAGTTCGGCCCGGCGGTCAACGCCATGACGATGCCGATGATGCTGCTGTCCGGCCTGATGCTCCCGATGACGCTGGGGCCGGCGTGGCTGGACGTCCTGTCCCACTTCGTACCGTTCCGCTATCTCGTGGACGCGGTGCGGGACGCGTATGTGGGCTCGTACGCGACGGCGCACATGCTGTACGGCGTCCTGGTGGCCGTCGCCTTCACCGCGCTGGCCGTGACAGTGGGCACACGCGTGTTCCGAACGGCCGCGGCGTAACTACGCTGACCTCATGGTCAATCTGACGCGCATCTACACCAGGACCGGCGACCAGGGCACCACCGCCCTCGGCGACATGAGCCGGGTCGCCAAGACCGACCTGCGGATCTCGGCCTACGCCGACGCCAACGAGGCGAACGCCGCGCTCGGGACGGCGATCGCGCTGGGCAACCTGGACGAGGAGATCGTCACGGTCCTCACCCGCGTGCAGAACGACCTGTTCGACGTGGGGGCGGACCTGTCGACGCCGGTGGTGGAGAACCCGCAGTTCCCGCCGCTGAGGGTCGAGCAGTTCTACATCGACAAGCTGGAAGCGGACTGCGACCGCTTCCTGGAGGGCCTGGAGAAGCTGCGCTCCTTCATCCTGCCCGGCGGCACCCCGGGCGCCGCCCTCCTGCACCAGGCCTGCACGGTCGTACGCCGGGCCGAGCGGTCGACGTGGGCGGCACTGGAGGTCCACGGCGAGACGATGAACCCCCTGACCGCGACCTACCTGAACCGCTTGTCCGACCTCCTGTTCATCCTGGCCAGGACGGCGAACAAGGAGGTCGGGGACGTGCTGTGGGTGCCGGGCGGGGAGCGCTAGGTCCTGCTGCGCGCCGCCTGCCACAGGCCGGAGGCGACCAGTGCGCCGCCCACGCACATCATCACGACACCGACGGACGTGAGGGTGACGACGGGGACCCTCACGTCGTCG
Source organism: Streptomyces sp. NPDC001920 (assembly GCF_053594495.1). Taxonomy (NCBI): domain Bacteria; kingdom Bacillati; phylum Actinomycetota; class Actinomycetes; order Kitasatosporales; family Streptomycetaceae; genus Streptomyces; species Streptomyces sp. NPDC001920. Next base: position 260,567 of record NZ_JBSFEP010000012.1, on the reverse strand, counting down.
GCGAACAGCCGCAGCACCAGGCCGGCCACAAAGGTGACGGCGCCTTCGGCCAGGTTCCCGCGCGCCCTGCTCGTGCTCATCGGCGAACGCTCTCCTTCCGGGCCGGGGCGGTGTCCTTCCCGCCCTCGGGTTTGCGCGGCCAGATCAGGTACGACAGCGTGATCAGGCCGTGGATGCCGGCCGCCCGCCAGGCCACGTAGCGCCAGCTCTCCAGGGAGGTGACACGGCTCGGGTCGTCGACGTACCAGATGGCGAGCTGGAGGAGCACGGTCGCGACGGCGGCGCCCGCCACCGAGCCCAGCCAGACCTTGCCCTCGTGGCGTGCCCGGGCCATGCCGTAGCGCGGGGGCTTCAGCGGGGGCGGGGCGCCGCCGAACCGGTGGGCCGCGTGGCCGTCGAGCCACTTCACGGTGCGATGACCGTGTCCGACGGTGTAGCCGATGTACAGCGCGGCCAGGCCGTGCGTCCAGTTCGGCTCGGCGCCGTTGCGCAGGTCCAGAGCGGTGGCGACCAGCAGGACCAGCTCCAGCAGCGGCTCGCACAGCAGCAGCACCAGCCCGGTACGCGGCATGCGCAGCACGTAGCGGAAGGCCAGCCCGGCGGCCAGCAGCACCCAGAAGCCGATCTCGCAGGCGGCGATCAAGGCGACGATCACGGTTCGCTCCTCTCGTTCACCCTTCAAGGCTCCCGGCCCGGGCGGCCGGAATCGTCGTCGCCACTGACGAACCCGCGGTACATCGAAGGATGCAGTCAGGGACCCTCCGCGAGGATCAGGCGCCGGGCGCGGGGGCCGTGTTGGATGGTGGACATGGCCGTCTCGTTCCCCCGCCCCCGCCGCTTCGACGTCTGCGTCGCGTTCGGCGGTCTGCTGGGCGGGCTGACGTTGTGGGGTCTCGGCCTGGGCACCCGTCCGAGCACCGAGGTGTACGTGCTGCTGCCGGGCCGCTGGGCGGTCCTGGTACCGCTCCTGGTCCTGACCGGCTGCGAGCTGCTGCGCCGCACAGCCCCGCGCGTCGCCCTGTTGATCGGCACCGGCGCGATCTTCATGGACCTCGTCACGCAGGGCAACCTGGTCACGGTCCTGATGTACACCGACCTCTTGTACTCGGCCGTCCTCTACGGCCCGCCCGCCTCGGCGCACCGCATCCCGCGGATCACCGGGCTGCTCTCGGTGGCCGGAGCCGTGGTGCCGTTCGCGGTGTGGCGCGAACCCGAGGCGCTGCTGATCGGCGTGGTCACCGGCCTCGTGGCCTTCGGGCCCGCGGCGACCGGCCTGATCGTCCGCAACCACCGCGACGCCGCCGACGCCGCCCGCCTGCGCGCCGAGCAGACCGCGCTGCTGGCCGAGATGGACCGCGCCCAGGCCATCACCTCGGAACGCGCCCGGATGGCCCGCGAGTTGCACGACATGGTGGCCAACCACCTCTCCGCGATCGCCATCCACTCCACGGCCGCGCTCTCCCTCGACGAGCCGAAGACCTCGCGGGAGGCGCTGTCCGTCATCCGCGAGAACAGCGTGGAGGGACTCGCGGAGATGCGCCGGCTCATCGGCATCCTGCGCGACTCCAGCGGCGACACCGAGCCCGTCGCCGCCCCCACCCTCGACGGACTCGGCGCCCTGGTCGACGGCGCCCGCACCAACGGCCTCGACGTGGCCCTGGACATCGCGTACGACACCGTGCCCGCCCCGGTCGAGCTCGCCGCGTACAGGATCGTGCAGGAGTCCTTGACCAACGCCCTCAAGCACGCCTCCCCCGGCCGGGTCACGGTCGCGCTCGCCCAGCGGGACGGTCTGCTCACCGTCACCGTGGTGAGCCCCTTCGGTGACCGCGACGGACCACGCGCTCCCGGCTCCGGCGCCGGACTCGTCGGGATGCGCGAGCGGGTCGCGCTGCTGGGCGGCGCCTTCGAGGCCGGCCCCGTCGAAAGCCCCGAGTCCGGCGGCGGCAAGATCTGGATCGTACGCGCCACGCTTCCCGTGTCCGAAGGAGACAGCCAATGATCCGCGTCCTGGTCGCCGAGGACCAGTCCGCCGTCCGCGCGGGGCTCGTCCTCATCCTGCGCAGTGCGTCCGACATCGAGGTGGTCGGCGAGGCGGCGGACGGTGAGCAGGCGGTGGCCATGGCGCGTGAGCTGCGGCCGGACCTGGTGCTGATGGACGTACAGATGCCGCGTCTGGACGGGGTGTCGGCGACCCGGCAGGTCGTCGCCGAACAGTTGGCGGACGTCCTCGTGCTCACCACGTTCGACCTCGACGAGTACGTGTTCGGGGCGCTGCGGGCCGGGGCCGCGGGGTTCCTGCTGAAGAACACGGACGCGAAGGACCTGATCGAGGCCGTCCGGACGGTGGCACGCGGGGAGGGGCTCATCGCCCCGGCCGTCACCCGGCGCCTGATCGCCGAGTTCGGCGCGAGACCCGTACGGGAGTCGAAGGCGGACCCGGCCGTCCTGGACGCCCTCACGCGCCGCGAGCGCGAGGTGCTGGCCTGCCTGGGCGAGGGCCTGTCCAACGCCGAGCTCGCGGTGCGGCTCGACATGGCGGAGGCGACGGTGAAGACGCACGTCAGCAGGGTGCTGGGCAAGCTGGAGCTGCGCAGCCGGGTGCAAGCGGCTGTACTGGCACAGGAGTTGGGGCTACGGCAGGGCGAAGCCGGGCGCGGCGGGGCCTGAACGGACAAGTGGTCCAGACCTATTGACCCGTGGTCCAGACCTTTCTATTCTCACCGCACCATGAGTGCGGCATGAGGCTCAGTCATGCCCCTGACTCCCCATACAAGGAGGCGCAGCATGCGCTTCAGACACAGAGCCGTGGCAGGATTCGCGACCCTGTTGCTCCCGCTGGCCGGCCTCGTCGGCCTGGCGAGCCCGGCCCAGGCGGCGACATCGGCCACCGCGACCTACGCCAAGACCCAGGACTGGGGCTCCGGCTTCGAGGGCAAGTGGACGGTGAAGAACACCGGCACCACCACCCTCAGCTCCTGGACCGTCGAGTGGGACTTCCCCTCCGGCACCTCGGTGACCTCCTCCTGGGACGCCGACGTCACCTCCTCCGGCACCCACTGGACGGCCAAGAACAAGTCCTGGAACGGCACCCTCGCCCCCGGCGCCTCCGTCTCCTTCGGATTCAACGGCACCGGCTCCGGCTCCCCCGCCAACTGCAGGCTCAACGGGGGCAGCTGCGACGGCGGCACCACCGAACCCGGTGACAGCGCGCCGAGCGCCCCCGGCACCCCGACCGCCTCCGGCATCACCGACACCTCGGTGAAGCTGACCTGGTCCGCCGCCACCGACGACAAGGGCGTCAAGAACTACGACGTCCTGCGCGACGGCGCCAAGGTCGCGACCGTGACGGGCACCTCGTACACGGACACCGGCCTGACCAAGGGCACGGACTACTCCTACTCCGTGCAGGCACGTGACACCGCCGACCAGACCGGCCCGGTCAGCGGCGCCGTCCGCGTCCGTACCACCGGCGGCACCACCGAGCCCCCGCCCACCGGCGACAAGGTCAAGCTCGGCTACTTCACCGAGTGGGGCGTCTACGGCCGCAACTACCACGTCAAGAACCTGGTGACGTCCGGCTCGGCGTCCAAGATCACGCACATCAACTACGCCTTCGGCAACGTCAAGAACGGCCAGTGCACGGTCGACGACACCTACGCCGCCTACGACAAGGCCTACACCGCCGACCAGTCCGTCAGCGGCACCGCCGACACCTGGGACCAGCCGCTGCGGGGCAACTTCAACCAGCTGCGCCAGCTCAAGGCGAAGTACCCGCACATCAAGGTGCTGTACTCCTTCGGCGGCTGGACCTACTCCGGCGGCTTCGGCCAGGCTGCGCAGAACGCGGCCGCGTTCGCCAAGTCCTGCAAGGCCGTCGTGGAGGACCCCCGCTGGGCCGACGTCTTCGACGGCATCGACATCGACTGGGAGTACCCGAACGCCTGCGGCCTGACCTGCGACACCTCGGGCCCGGCGGCCTTCAGGACCCTGATGCAGGCCCTGCGCGCCGAGTTCGGTTCGAACTACCTGGTCACCGCGGCCATCACCGCCGACGGCTCCGCCGGCGGCAAGATCGACGCGGCCGACTACGGCGGCGCCGCGCAGTACCTCGACTGGTACAACGTGATGACGTACGACTACTTCGGCGCCTTCGACAAGGACGGCCCGACCGCCCCGCACTCACCGCTCACCTCGTACGCCGGGATCCCGCAGGCGGGCTTCAACTCGGCCGACGCGATCGCCAAGCTGAAGTCGAAGGGCGTCCCGTCCGCCAAGCTGCTGCTCGGCATCGGCTTCTACGGCCGCGGCTGGACCGGCGTCACCCAGGCCGCCCCCGGCGGCTCGGCGACCGGCGCGGCGCCCGGCACCTACGAGGCCGGCATCGAGGACTACAAGATCCTGAAGAACTCCTGCCCCGCGACCGGCACCATCGCCGGGACGGCGTACGCCCACTGCGGCAACAACTGGTGGTCCTACGACACCCCGTCGACGATCGCCGGCAAGATGACCTGGGCCAAGAACCAGGGCCTGGGCGGCGCGTTCTTCTGGGAGTTCAGCGGCGACACCAGCAACGGTGAGCTGGTGACCGCCATCAACAACGGCCTCAACTAGCAGGTCTTCAAGCGACGTTGACGCTCCCCCAGACTTCGTCCGGGGGACCCCCACCCAGCGAGTGAATGTGGCTACGCCACATTCACTCGCTGACCGGGCGGGGCTGCCTCCAGCCACGCAAGGAAACCGGTCAGCGCGTCTTCGCTCATGGCCAGTTCGAGTCGCGTGCCCCGGTGCAGACAGGTGAGGATCACCGCGTCGGACAGCAGCGCCAGCTCCTCCTCGCCGTCGGGGACACGACGGCCGGCCACCTCGATCGACGCACGCTCCAGGATGCGGCGCGGACGGTAGGCGTACGAGAAGACGCGGTACCACTCGACGCGGTCGCCGTTGTAGCGGGCGACGCCGTAGCTCCAGCCCTTGCCGTTGGTGTCGGGTTTCTCCGGCACGTCCCAGCGCAGGGAACAGTCGAAGGTGCCGCCCGAGCGCTGGATGAGCCTGCGGCGCAAGCCGAAGACGAACAACCCCAGCACCACAAGGGCGACGACGATTCCGCACACAGTCAGAGCGAGGACCATCGACACCGACCTCCTCGTCTCCTAGGTAACGGAACGGAAAAAACTTCCATATCTGCCTCAGCCGCGACCGGCACCGGATTGCTCCGGTCCCAGCCGCGGCTGAGTGACGTCATCGCGTGCGCTCTCCCAGACTAAAGGGCCCGGGCGGTACCCCCAGGGGTCAGCGCGCCGTCGCCGCCCGCAGACGGACCTCCGCGCGGCGCTCGGCGGAGGCGTCGTCCGCCGACTTCGCACGCTCGAGCGCCCGCTCCGCGCGCTGGACGTCGATCTCGTCCGAAAGCTCGGCGATCTCGGCCAGCAGCGACAGCTTGTCGTCCGCGAAGGAGATGAAACCGCCGTGCACCGCGGCGATGACGGTTCCACCTTCACTCGTACGGATGGTCACCGGGCCCGACTCCAGCACACCGAGCAGCGGCTGGTGACCGGGCATGACGCCGATGTCGCCGGACGTGGTGCGCGCGACGACCAGGGTGGCCTGGCCCGACCAGACCTCACGGTCGGCGGCGACCAGCGCGACGTGCAGCTCAGCAGCCAAGGTGGCTCCTCGGGTCACCACCCGGCGGTTCTGCCGGGTGTTGGTTACAAGTCTAGTAGGCGTGGAAGAGGGGGCGGGACGAACCCCCGCCCCCTCGATCACGAGCTCAATGGCTCACGAAGACCGGTGCGTCAGGAGACGCCCAGCTCCTTCGCGTTCTTCTTGAGGTCCTCAAGACCACCGCACATGAAGAACGCCTGCTCCGGGAAGTGGTCGAACTCACCGTCGCAGATCGCGTTGAACGCGGCGATCGACTCGTCCAGCGGCACGTCCGAGCCGTCCACACCGGTGAACTGCTTGGCGACGTGCGTGTTCTGGGACAGGAAGCGCTCCACGCGGCGGGCACGCTGGACGACCAGCTTGTCCTCCTCGCTGAGCTCGTCGATGCCGAGGATCGCGATGATGTCCTGGAGGTCCTTGTACTTCTGCAGGATCCCCTTGACGCGCATGGCGCACTGGTAGTGGTCCTGCGCGATGTAGCGCGGGTCCAGGATGCGGGACGTGGAGTCCAGCGGGTCCACGGCCGGGTAGATGCCCTTCTCGGAGATCGGACGGGACAGAACCGTCGTCGCGTCGAGGTGGGCGAAGGTGGTGGCCGGGGCCGGGTCGGTCAGGTCGTCCGCGGGGACGTAGATCGCCTGCATCGAGGTGATCGAGTGACCACGGGTCGAGGTGATGCGCTCCTGGAGGAGACCCATCTCGTCGGCCAGGTTCGGCTGGTAACCCACCGCGGAGGGCATACGGCCGAGCAGGGTCGACACCTCGGAACCGGCCTGCGTGAAGCGGAAGATGTTGTCGATGAAGAACAGCACGTCCTGCTTCTGGACGTCACGGAAGTACTCGGCCATGGTCAGGCCGGCCAGCGCGACGCGCAGACGGGTGCCCGGGGGCTCGTCCATCTGACCGAAGACCAGCGCGGTCTTGTCGATGACGCCGGACTCGCTCATCTCGTCGATGAGGTCGTTGCCCTCACGGGTGCGCTCACCGACACCGGCGAACACCGACACACCGTCGTGGTTGTTGGCGACGCGGTAGATCATCTCCTGGATGAGCACCGTCTTGCCGACGCCGGCACCACCGAACAGACCGATCTTTCCACCCTTGACGTACGGGGTGAGAAGGTCGATGACCTTGACGCCGGTCTCGAACATCTCGGTCTTCGACTCGAGCTCGTCGAAGTTCGGGGCCTTGCGGTGGATGGACCAGCGCTCGCCGTCGTAGGTCTCGTCGACGTTCAGCACCTCACCGAGGGTGTTGAACACCTTGCCCTTGGTGAAGTCGCCGACGGGGACGGTGATGCCCGTGCCCGTGTCGGTGACGGCGGCCTGGCGGACCAGACCGTCGGTGGGCTGCATGGAGATGGTGCGGACCAGGCCGTCACCCAGGTGCTGGGCGACCTCCAGGGTCAGGATCTTCTTCTCGCCCGCGTTCGCCGGGTCGGCGACCTCGACGTGCAGGGCGTTGTAGATCTCCGGCATCGCGTCGACGGGGAACTCCACGTCGACGACCGGGCCGATGACCCGGGCGACGCGGCCCGTAGCCGTCGCGGTCTCAACAGTGGTGGTCATTTATCGGTCACTCCCCGCGGTCGCGTCGGCCAGGGCGCTCGCGCCACCGACGATCTCGCTGATTTCCTGGGTGATTTCGGCCTGGCGGGCCGCGTTGGCAAGACGGGAGAGCGTGTTGATCAGCTCGCCCGCGTTGTCGGTGGCCGACTTCATCGCGCGCCGCGTGGCGGCGTGCTTGGAGGCGGCCGACTGAAGCAGCGCGTTGTAGATCCGGCTCTCCACGTACCGCGGCAGCAGGGCGTCGAGGACGTCCTCCGCCGAGGGCTCGAAGTCGTACAGCGGAAGGATCTCGCCCTTGGCGGGCGTTTCCTCCGCGACCTCTTCGAGGCTGAGCGGCAGCAGACGCGAGTCCATCGCCTGCTGGGTCATCATCGAGACGAACTCGGTGTAGACGATGTGGAGCTCGTCCACGCCGCCCTCAGCCGTGTCCTTCTCGATGGCCTCGATCAGCGGGGCCGCGACCTTCTTGGCGTCCGCGTACGTGGGCTCGTCGGTGAAGCCGCTCCACGACTCCGCGATCTTGCGCTCACGGAAGTTGTAGTGGGCGACACCGCGCCGGCCGACGATGTAGACGTCGACCTGCCTGCCCTCGCGCTCCAGGCGCTCGGTCAGCTGCTCCGCCGCCTTGATGGCGTTGGAGTTGAAGGCGCCGGCAAGGCCACGGTCGCTCGTGAGGAGCAGCACCGCGGACCGCGTGACCGTCTCGGCCTGCGTGGTCAGCGGGTGCTTGGTGTTCGAGCCGGTACCGACCGCCGTGACCGCGCGGGTGAGCTCGGTCGCGTACGGCATGGAGGCCGCCACCTTGCGCTGCGCCTTGACGACGCGCGAGGCGGCGATCATCTCCATCGCCTTCGTGATCTTCTTGGTCGCGGTGACGGATCGGATGCGACGCTTGTAGACCCGGAGCTGGGCTCCCATGAGTCAGGTCCCTTCCTTACGTCACTTGGAGGCGTTGGTCGCCTTCGGAGCGGCCGGCGCCTCTTCGCCGAGCAGCTTGCCGTCCGCGGTCTCGAACTGCTTCTTGAACTCCGCGATGGCGTCGGCGACGGCGGTCAGGGTGTCGTCCGACATCTTGCCGCCCTCCTTGATGGAGGTCATGAGGCCCTGCTCCTTGCGGTGCAGGTACTCCAGGAGCTCCTTCTCGAAGCGGCGGATGTCGGCGACCGGCACGTCGTCCATCTTGCCGGTGGTGCCGGCCCACACCGAGACGACCTGGTCCTCGGTCGACATCGGCTCGTACTGGGCCTGCTTCAGCAGCTCGACCATGCGCTGACCGCGCTCCAGCTGCGCCTTCGACGCGGCGTCCAGGTCGGAACCGAAGGCGGCGAACGCCTCCAGCTCACGGAACTGGGCGAGGTCCACGCGCAGACGGCCGGAGACCTGCTTCATCGCCTTGTGCTGCGCGGAACCACCGACTCGGGAGACGGAGATACCGACGTTCAGCGCGGGGCGCTGACCGGCGTTGAACAGGTCCGACTCCAGGAAGCACTGGCCGTCGGTGATGGAGATGACGTTGGTCGGAATGAACGCCGAGACGTCGTTGGCCTTGGTCTCGACGATCGGCAGACCGGTCATCGAGCCGGCGCCCATCTCGTCGGAGAGCTTGGCGCAGCGCTCCAGCAGACGGGAGTGCAGGTAGAAGACGTCACCCGGGTAGGCCTCACGGCCCGGCGGGCGGCGCAGCAGCAGGGACACGGCGCGGTAGGCGTCGGCCTGCTTCGACAGGTCGTCGAAGATGATCAGGACGTGCTTGCCCTCGTACATCCACTGCTGACCGATGGCCGAGCCGGTGTACGGCGCCAGGTACTTGAAGCCGGCCGGGTCGGACGCCGGGGCGGCGACGATGGTCGTGTACTCCAGAGCACCGTTCTCCTCCAGCGCGCGGCGGACCGACGCGATGGTGGAGCCCTTCTGGCCGATGGCGACGTAGATGCAGCGGACCTGCTTGTTCGGGTCGCCGGTGCGCCAGTTGTCGCGCTGGTTGATGATCGTGTCGACGGCAAGGGCGGTCTTGCCGGTCTGACGGTCACCGATGATCAGCTGACGCTGACCACGGCCGATCGGGGTCATCGCGTCGACGGCCTTGTAGCCGGTCTCCATCGGCTCGTGCACCGACTTGCGCTGCATGACCGTGGGGGCCTGCAGCTCAAGGGCACGACGACCGCTGGTCTCGATCTCGCCGAGGCCGTCGATCGGGTTGCCGAGCGGGTCGACGACGCGGCCGAGGTAGCCCTCGCCCACCGCGACGGAGAGAACCTCACCGGTGCGCTGCACCGGCTGCCCCTCCTCGATGCCGCTGAACTCACCGAGGACGATGGCACCGATCTCGCGCTCCTCGAGGTTGAGGGCGAGGCCGAGGGTGCCGTCCTCGAACTTCAGCAGTTCGTTGGCCATGGCCGAGGGCAGACCCTCGACCTTCGCGATGCCGTCGCCGGCAAGGGTGACCGTACCGACCTCCTCGCGCGAGGCCGCGTCCGGCTTGTACGACTGGACGAAGGTCTCCAGTGCGTCCCGGATCTCCTCCGGCCGGATCGTGAGCTCCGCCATCTGGGTTCCCTGCTCTCCTTGTTGGGCCCGAAGTTTCACTTTGGGGGTCTGGGGGCGACCCCCAGGATTCTTCTGCACGGCCCAACCAGGGCCGTCATGAGTACGTCTTGCTATTGAGTTGCTGCTCAGCTCGCCAGACGGCGGCCGGCGTCCTCGATGCGGTCCGCGAGGGAGCCGTTGATGACCTCGTCACCGACCTGCACCCGGATTCCGCCGACGACCTCGGGGTCCACGTCGAGGTTGAGGTGCATCGTGCGGCCGTAGAGCTTCGCGAGGGCGCCGCCCAGGCGTCGCTTCTGCACGTCGCTCAGCGGTACCGCCGAGGTGACGACGGCGACCATGCGCTCCCGGCGCTCGGCGGCGAGCTTGGACAGGGACTCCAGTCCCGACTCCAGGCTACGTCCACGAGGCGCGGTCACAAGACGCGTCACCAGACGCTCGGTGGTCGCCTTGGCCCGACCGCCGAGGAGGCTGCGCAACAGCTCGCTCTTGGCCGAGGTGGTGGCGGCGCGGTCGGTCAGCGCGGCGCGCAGCCCGGTGCTGGAGGAGACGATCCGGCCGAACCGGAACAGCTCGTCCTCGACGTCGTCGAGCGTGCCCGCCTTCTGCGCGGCGGTGAGGTCGGCGGTGTCCGCCAGCTCCTCCAGCGCGTCCACCAGGTCGCGGGACTGCGACCAGCGGGAGCGCACCATGCCGGCCAGCAGGTCGGCGGTCGCGCCGCTGACCTGTGCGCCGAGCAGGCGCTGGGCCAGGTCGGCCTTGGCCTCTCCGGCCTGCGCCGGGTCGGTGAGGACCCGACGCAGCGACACCTCGCGGTCGAGCAGCGCGGTGACGGCGGCCAGCTCGTCGGCGAGCTTGGCCGCGTCGACGGACGTCGAGTCCGTCAGCGCGTCGAGACGCTCACGTGCGGCTGCCAGGGCCTCGCGGCTCGCTCCGTTCATCGTCCGGCCTCGGCCTTCTCCTCGAGCTCGTCGAGGAAGCGGTCGATGACGCGGCTCTGCCGGGCGTGGTCCTCGAGGGACTCGCCGACGAGCTTGCCGGCCAGGTCGGTGGCGAGCTTGCCGACGTCCTGGCGCAGCGCGGACGCGGCGGCCTTGCGGTCGGCCTCGATCTGGGCGTGACCGGCGGCGACGATCTCCTCGCGCTGCCGCTGGCCCTCGGCCCGCATCTCGGCGATGAGCGCGGCACCCTGCTCCTGCGCCTCCTGGCGCAGACGCGCGGCCTCGTGCCGGGCCTCGGCGAGCTGGGCCTTGTACTGCTCGAGGACGCTCTGGGCCTCGACCTGAGCGGCCTCAGCCTTCTCGATTCCGCCTTCGATCGCCTCGCGGCGCTCCTCCAGAACCTTGTTGATGTTCGGAAGCAGCTTCTTCCAGAAGAAGAAGAACACGATGGCGAAGGCGATGGTGCCGACGAGCAGCTCGGGGCCCGGAGGAACGAGCGGGTTCTGCTCCTCCTCGGCCGCCAGCTGTACCAGGTTGGCGATCACATCAGTGCCTTTCGTTGAAAGGTTTGCTCGTCAGGGTTCGTCAGTTGTAGACGAACGGCATGACGATGCCGATGAGGGCGAGCGCCTCACAGAAGGCGAAGCCGAGGATCTGGTTGGCACGGATCAGGCCGGCGGCCTCGGGCTGACGGGCGAGCGCCTGGGTGCCGTTACCGAAGATGATGCCGACGCCGACGCCGGGGCCGATGGCGGCGAGGCCGTAGCCGATGGAACCGATGTTGCCTTCGACGGCGGCGAGGGTCTCAAGGGCAGCCATGCTGATTCTTCCTTCTCTTTCATGGACCGGCGGGGGTTGGCCACCGGACGTTCTTGGGGGGTGGTGCGGCGGGGCTCAGTGGTGCTCGGCCAGAGCGCCCTGGATGTACGAGCAGGCCAGCAGGACGAACACGTATGCCTGGACGGCCTGCACGAAGAGCTCGAAGAGGATCATGACGACCGTCATGACGAAGGAGACACCGGCCGCCGGGATCATCCAGCTGTTCAGCAGGTACCAGGAGGCGACGGTGAACATCACCAGCATCAGGTGCCCGGCGAACATGTTGGCGAACAGTCGCACCGCGTGCGTGAACGGCCGCACCAGCAGGTTCGAGAAGAACTCGATGACCATCACGAGGGGCAGGACCGGGCCCAGCGACTTGTCGTAGCCCGTGACGTTCTTGAAGAAGCCGATGAAGCCGTGCTTCTTGAAGGTCAGCGAGACCCAGACGACGTAGACGATGAGCGCCAGAACCATCGGGAAGGCGATGATCGAGGACACCGGGAACTGGGCCAGCGGGATCACGGACCAGATGTTCATGATCCAGATGAAGAAGAAGAGCGAGACCATCAGCGGGACGTACTTCTCGCCCTCCCGCTTGCCGAGGGTCTCGTAGACGATGCCGCGGCGCACGAAGTCGTAACCCGCCTCGCCGACCATCTGCAGCTTGCCGGGAACCACCTTGGCCTTGCCGAAGGCCGCCCAGAAGAAGGTGATGACGAGCAGGGTCGTGATGAGCGCGAGCAGCATCACCTTGTTGAACTCAAACCCGCCGACCGTGGCGATCGGCTTGAAGAGGAACGAGTGCAGGCCCGGAGCCGGGAAGCCGCAGCCGTTGTCGGACATGATCCGACAGCTCCAGTCAAAGGCGAGCTGGGTCTGGTCAGCACTCACCACGGGCTCCTTCGGCGTGACGCATGGGTACGGCAACCTCGTTGTGTCGGCGCGGCGCGCAGCCGCGGTTCGGCACGGGACTGGTGTTACGGATATGGGGGCGGCTGTGGGGCATCTCGCCTCGCGAATGAGCAGGCGTCAGCTCAGATGCCCGCGCCCGCGATGCCGCAGTTGGCACCGGACGATAGCAGGATCTCTTGAGTGGCTTTATCCCGGCCCTACCTCTCACGACGAGGGCCCCGTCTTTTCGGGCTTGTCACCCTTCGAGGAGGTGCCCGAATCGGGTTCGACGTAGAGGATCTTGGCCTTCATGTGGGCGCGCGTCTGCGCGGCGATCCACACGAGCGTGCCGACCACGAGCGTGATCGCGAAGGCCCGGGGGTTGAACAGCGTCGTGTTCTTGAAGACGGAAAGGAAGACGAACAGCAGCAGGATCTGAGCCGCGTAGAGCATCAGGCCCATCGCCTGGAACAGGTGCGGAAGCGATTTGGCAATGCGCTGCAGAACGTAGAGACCGATTCCCATGAACAGGATCACGACCAGCGTCGCGACGACCGCCCCGATCGCACCTTTGCCACCGGCGACCACACCGCTGACGACGGCTGCGACAGCGCCGGCGGCGGCTGTGGGCACAGCGGCCTGGAGCAGGGTCCGGGCGTCATTGGACGGCATGGCGGCAACTCCGCTTTCACGGTGGGGGCAGGGTGTCGTCATGGACGAGCGTAGTCCCGGGCTGAGAGAGAACCTCACGCCGGTGGACCGTCGCACTACGGTCCTTCGGCTCTATCCGGGGGTTCTCGTGAACCGTATCACAAACTATTTGATGAGGTCTTTACCTGAAGGGTGTGCCAGCCGTCACACATGAGAGTGACGGCGCGCGTATGTGCAGAATCACGGCCTATTTGTCTGGTATTGCACCGCTTCGTTCACCCATGGCTTGGCAATGCTCTAGTCAGATTCTTACCTTGAGCCCTGGGGGCGGCCCGTTCTCACCTCGACGCGGTCAGCGTGACGTCCCGGCCTTGCGCCGGTCCATCAGCCGCGAACGGGCGCCGATCGCGGTCGCTCCGTTGACGTGGGAGACCCCGGCGGACACCGCAGGGCGCGGCTGCTCCTCCGCGTCGGCCCGCCCCTCGGCGCCCGCCACCTGCGGCGTGGTGGCCGCGGGCTCGGCGACCGCCCCGCGGCGGCGGTAGCGCGGCGGCACGAACGCCTCCGCCCAACGGGGGGTGCGCGGCGTGAAGCGCGGGAGCAGCAGCAGGACCAGGCCGATGGCGCTGAGGAAGACCACGCCGAGCACGATCCACATGGACGCCGAGTTGACGGAGTAGGCGAGTGCGCCGAAGGCGATCAGCGCCGACCAGAAGTACATGATCAGCACCGCGCGGCTGTGCGAGTGCCCGATCTCCAGCAGGCGGTGGTGCAGATGGCCGCGGTCGGCGGCGAACGGGGACTGGCCGCGCCAGGTACGGCGGACGATCGCCAGCACCAGGTCGGCGGCCGGGATCGCGATGATCGTGAGCGGCAGCAGCAGCGGAATGTAGACCGGGACCGTCTGGTGCACGGCCGCCTTCTCGGAGCCGGCGAACAGCTTCAGCGCGTCCGGGTCGACCTGGCCGGTGATGGAGATGGCGCCCGCGGCGAGCACCAGGCCGATCAGCATCGAACCGGAGTCGCCCATGAAGATCCGCGCCGGGTGCATGTTGTGCGGCAGGAAGCCCAGGCACATGCCCATCAGGATCGCCGCGAACAGCGTGGCCGGGGCGGCGGCCTCGATGCCGTAGGAGACCCAGACCCGGTAGGCGTAGAGGAAGAACGCGGCCGATGCGATGCAGACCATGCCGGCCGCGAGGCCGTCCAGGCCGTCGACGAAGTTCACCGCGTTGATGGTGATGACGACCAGTGCGACCGTCAGCAGGGTGCCCTGCCACTGGGTCAGCGCCACGTTGCCGAGGCCCGGGATGGGCAGCCACAGGATCGTCAGACCCTGCATGACCATCACGCCGGCGGCGATCATCTGGCCGCCCAGCTTGATCAGGGCGTCGATCTCGAACTTGTCGTCGAGGACGCCGATCAGCCAGATGAGCGCCGCTCCGGAGAGCAGCGCCCGCGGTTCGTTGGACCTCTCGAAGACCGCGCTGAGGTTGGTGAGGTGGTCGGCGACCAGCAGACCCGCGCACAGGCCGAAGAACATCGCGATCCCGCCGAGCCGCGGAGTGGGTTCCCGGTGCACGTCGCGTGCCCGGATCTCCGGCATCGCTCCGGCCACGATCGCGAACTTCCGCACCGGCCCTGTCAGCAGATACGTCACCGCGGCCGTGATGCAGAGCGTCAGCAGGTATTCACGCACGGGCTTCCCCACAAGTCTCGCCGGCCATCTCAGCCCCACACCCTAGCGACGGACACGTACGCGACGCATATGTGTGGGGACTACCGGGTAGCGACGATGGTTGCACGTGTGGCTGTGTGCCCAGGTGCGTCTACCCCGCCTCAACCGGGATACGGCGGAAATCTACCGGCCAGCTCCCGCACTTCTTCACGTGCCTTCTGAGTCTCGGTCTCCTCCCGCAGCACGCTCGCCAGCAGCTCGGCGATCCGCGCCATCTCCTCCTCCCCCATGCCCTGGGTGGTCACGGCCGCCGTCCCCAGACGCAGGCCGCGGGCGTCGCCGTGCGGCAGGGCGCAGCAGTCCAGCACCATCCCGGCCGCCGCGAGGCGCCCTCGCGCGTCGCGGCCGTCGACACCGAGGGGCGCCGGATCGGCGGTGATGAGGTGGGTGTCGGTGCCGCCCGTGGTGACGCCCAGCCCCTCGGCCGCGAGGCAGGCCGCGAGCGCCCGCGCGTTGGCGACCACCTGATTGGCGTACGCCGTGAACGCCGGCGTCGCCGCCTCACCGAACGCGACGGCCTTGGCGGCGATGGTGTGCATCTGGGCGCCGCCCTGGGTGAAGGGGAAGACGGCGCGGTCGACGCGCTCGGCGAGGTCCGCACCGCACAGCAGCATGCCGCCGCGCGGTCCTCTGAGCACCTTGTGGGTGGTGGCGCACACCACATCGGCGTACGGCACCGGACTCGGGGCCGCTCCCCCGGCCACGAGCCCCATGGGGTGGGCGGCATCGGCGATGAGATACGCGCCCACCTCGTCCGCGATGTCGCGGAAGAGGGCGTAGTCGATGTGGCGGGGGTAGGCGATGGACCCGCACACCAGGGCCTTGGGACGGTGGTTGCGTGCCAGCGTCCGCACCTGTTCGTAGTCGATGAGCCCGGTCTCGGCGTCCACCCCGTACCCGACGAAGTCGAACCAGCGGCCGGAGAAGTTGGCGGGTGAGCCGTGGGTGAGGTGTCCGCCGTACGGCAGCCCGAGGGCGAGGACGGTGTCACCGGGCCGCAGCAGGGCGGCGTACGCGGCCAGGACGGCCGAAGACCCCGAGTGGGACTGCACGTTGGCGTGTTCGGCGCCGAACAGCAGCTTGGCGCGCTCCACGGCGAGCCGCTCGGCGACGTCCACCATCTCGCATCCGCCGTGGTACCGGCTGCCCGGGTACCCCTCGGCGTACTTGTTGGCCAGCTGCGAGCCGAGGGCCGCCAGCACGGCCGGCGAGGTGAAGTTCTCGGCGGCGATGAGCTGCAGCGTCGTCGACTGCCGCGCCAGCTCGCCGAGCAGGATGTCCGCCAGCTGCGGATCCTGCCGGCGCAGGACGTCGGCCTCGATGGCATGGGTGACCGTCATGGTGGGCTCCGGACGTGCGTCGACGGTGACGTACGTCCAATGTAGGCCCGGGACGACGGGGACGCCCGGCTGTTACGCCCTCGCGGGTACGCCGGTCAGGGCGGTCACCACCGGATCCAGCGCCTCGTGTATCTCGTCGCCCACCGACCGGAAGAACGTCAGCGGTGCCCCGTACGGGTCGTAGACCTCGTCCGCCTCCACCGTCGGCGCCAGAAGCCACCCGCGTAGAGCGGCCGCCGCACGCACCAGGGCACGTGCCCGCTGGACCACGCCGTCCTCCAGGGGAGGCAGCGTCGCGGGGTCTATCGCCTTCACCAGGCGGGTGAACTCCTTCAGGGTGAAGGTGCGCAGGCCCGCCGAGTGCCCCATGGAGATGACCTGGGCGCGGTGGTCGCGGGTGGCCGTCAGGACCAGGTCGGCCATGATGACGTGCTCGTCGAGGAGCTCGCGGCCGACGAAGCCGGAGGCGTCGGCGCCGAAGTCGGCGAGGACGGTCTCCGCGTTGGCCTCCATGGGCGCGCCCTCGTGGCCCCAGGTGCCCGCGCTCTCCACGATCAGCCCGCCGCCCAGTACGCCGAGCCGCTGCGTCACGAAATGACGGGTCAGCCGCTCGGTGATCGGCGAGCGGCAGACGTTTCCGGTGCTGACGTGGAGGATGCGGAAGCTGTCGCGCGGAAGCCCGACGAAGGTGGTCGTGATCTCCGCGGCACGTTCCCCGCTGCCTATGCCACGCCCCGCCTCGGGGGCTGTCAATTCGCCACCTCGAGGTCGGGTACGACCTTGCGCAGCTCGTCCGCCGAGATGGCGCCGGCGCGCAGCAGGAGCGGGACCTCCCGGGAGACGTCGACGATCGAGGAGGGCACGTTGCCGGGGGTCGGGCCGCCGTCCAGGTAGACGGAGACCGAGTCGCCGAGCATCTCCTGCGCGGCGTCGCAGTCCTCGGGGGCGGGGTGGCCGGTCAGGTTCGCCGAGGACACGGCCATCGGGCCGACCTCGGTGAGCAGCTCGATGGCGACCGGGTGCAGCGGCATGCGCACGGCAACCGTGCCCCGGGTGTCGCCCAGGTCCCACTGCAGGGACGGCTGGTGCTTGGCGACCAGCGTCAGCGCGCCCGGCCAGAACGCGTCGACCAGTTCCCAGGCCGGCTCGGAGAAGTCGGTGACGAGACCGTGGAGCGTGTTCGGGGAGCCGATCAGCACCGGGGTGGGCATGGAGCGGCCCCGTCCCTTGGCCTCCAGCAGATCGCCCACGGCCTCCTTGGAGAACGCGTCGGCGCCGATGCCGTACACCGTGTCGGTCGGGAGGACCACCAGCTCGCCACGGCGGACGGCGGACGCTGCCTCACGCAGACCCGTCGTGCGGTCGGTCGCGTCGTTGGTGTCGTATCGCCGTGCCATCTCTAGCGGGCCTCCTCGTACACGAAGTACACGTACTGCGGGACTGAAGTGCGGGGGGTGGTCACGGCAGCGCCTTGCGGGCGGTCGCGAACCTCGGTCGGTTGTTGAGGTCGGGGTGGTCGGCCGCGTCGGCCCAGCCCCGCTCCTCGGTGAAGATCCACGGCACCTGGCCGCCCTGGGTGTCGGCGTGCTCGATGACGACGACACCGCCGGGACGCAGCAGACGGTGCGCGGTCCGTTCCAGACCGCGGATGAGGTCGAGGCCGTCCTCCCCTGAGAACAGGGCGAGTTCGGGATCGTAGTCCCGCGCCTCGGGAGCGACGTACTCCCATTCGGTCAGCGGGATGTAGGGCGGGTTGGAGATCACCAGGTCGACCTGGCCGTCCAGGTCGGGGAACGCGTCCAGGGCGTTGCCCTGCCGCAGGTCGACCCTGGACCCCTCGACGTTCTTGCGGGTCCACCGCAGGGCGTCCTCCGACAGTTCCACGGCATGTACGCGTGAGCGCGGGACCTCCTGGGCCAGGGCCAGCGCGATGGCGCCGGAGCCCGTGCACAGGTCGACGATGCAGGGCTCGACGACGTCCATCGCGCGCACGGCGTCTATGGCCCACCCGACGACCGACTCGGTCTCGGGGCGGGGCACGAACACACCCGGTCCGACTTGGAGTTCGAGATAGCGGAAGTAGGCCCGCCCGGTGATGTGCTGCAGCGGCTCGCGCTGCTCACGCCGGGCGATGACCTCCCAGTACCGGGCGTCGAAGTCCGCGTCCTTCACGGAGTGCAGCTCGCCCCGCTTCACGCCGTGCACGAACGCGGCGAGTTCCTCCGCGTCGGTGCGCGGCGAGGGCACGCCGGCGTCGGCCAGCCGCTGGGTGGCCTGTGCCACCTCCGCGAGCAGCACGCTGCGGGGGCTTTGGGGTCGCCCCCCAAAAGATTGCTGCACGCATTCCTCCGTGTCGTACTCGTACGTGCGTACGTCCCTTACGTCCGCGTCCCTACGCGGCTGCCAGCTTCGCCGCCGAGTCCGCGTCGACACAGGCCTGGATGACCGCGTCGAGGTCGCCGTCCAGGACCTGGTCCAGGTTGTACGCCTTGAAGCCCACGCGGTGGTCCGAGATGCGGTTCTCCGGGAAGTTGTAGGTGCGGATCTTCTCGGAGCGGTCGACCGTGCGCACCTGGCTGCGGCGGGCGTCGGCGGCCTCCTTCTCGGCCTCCTCCTGCGCCGCGGCGAGCAGCCTGGAGCGCAGGATACGCATCGCCTGCTCCTTGTTCTGCAGCTGGCTCTTCTCGTTCTGGCAGGAGGCGACGACTCCGGTCGGAATGTGCGTGATGCGCACGGCGGAGTCGGTGGTGTTGACGGACTGGCCACCCGGGCCGGACGACCGGTACACGTCGATACGCAGGTCGTTCGGGTTGATCTCGACGTCGATCTCCTCGGCCTCGGGCGTGACCAGCACACCGGCCGCGGAGGTGTGGATACGGCCCTGGGACTCGGTCGCCGGCACCCGCTGCACGCGGTGCACACCGCCCTCGTACTTCAGTCGCGCCCACACGCCCTGTCCGGGCTCCGTCGCTCCCTGGCCGCCCTTCGTCTTCACCGCGACCTGGACGTCCTTGTAGCCGCCGAGCTCGGACTCGGTGGAGTCGATGATCTCGGTCTTCCAGCCGACGCGCTCGGCGTAGCGCAGGTACATGCGCAGCAGGTCGCCCGCGAAGAGCGCGGACTCGTCGCCGCCTGCGCCCGCCTTGATCTCCAGGATGACGTCCTTGTCGTCACTCGGGTCACGCGGGACGAGCAGGAAGCGGAGCTTCTCCGTCAGCTCCTCGCGCTGCTTCTCCAGCTCCTTGACCTCGGCGGCGAACTCCGGGTCGTCGGCGCCGAGTTCCCGGGCCGTCTCGATGTCGTCGCCGGTCTGCTTCCAGGAGCGGTACGTGGCGACGATCGGGGTGAGCTCGGCGTAGCGCTTGTTCAGCTTGCGCGCGTTCGCCTGGTCGGCGTGGACCGACGGGTCGGCGAGCTTCTTCTCCAGGTCGGCGTGCTCAGCGACCAGGTCCTCGACGGCCTCGAACATCTTGGGGCTCCTGTGGGGTTACGACTGTGAAGGGCAGGCGACCAAAAACGCCGGTCCCGGCACGCCTGTGGAAGGGCGCGGCCGTGGACCGGCGAATTGGAGCTCGCTACTTCTTGGAGCCGGCAGCAGCCTTGCCGAAGCGGGCCTCGAAGCGGGCCACGCGGCCACCGGTGTCGAGGATCTTCTGCTTGCCCGTGTAGAACGGGTGGCACTCGGAGCAGACCTCGGCGCGGATGGTGCCGCTGGAGATCGTGCTGCGGGTGGTGAACGACGCGCCACAGGTGCAGCTGACCTGCGTCTCGACGTACTCGGGGTGGATGTCGCGCTTCAAGGTGTCTCCTAGTTTCGGGAGGGCGCCGGGTCGCAGCCCGCGGGATGCGGGAGCGTGAACCGGAGCCGACGTACCAGTCTGCCAGGACTGGGGCCATCCCCCAAAACCGGGGGTACGCGCTGTGTATTCCCTGCGGGCCCGGCGGGGGCTCGGCACGCGGTGCCCCGCCCCCTAGGACGGCGTCACCACACCCTTGGCGGCACCGGTGGCGGTGCCCTTCGTGGCCGCCGCGGGGATCGGCCTGTCGTGCTTCAGCGCGTCCCACACCAGCTGGGACTTCGTCTTCTCCACGAGGACCCGGTTGGGGTCGGCCGGGTCGTACCGGACCGGCATTGTGATCATGCTCATGTTCTTGGAGCTGATGCCCTTCAGGCCGCCCGCGAAAGACATGAGCTTGTCGACCGAGCCGAGATCGGAGTCGGTGGTCACGGCGTTCGTGGCGGTGTCGGCCAGGTCGTACAGCTTCTTGGGGTTGCCGAACAGGTCGATGTCCTTGACCTGGTTGATCAACGCCTTGATGAAGGCCTGCTGGAGCTGGATACGCCCGAGGTCGGAGCCGTCGCCGACGCCGTGCCGGGTGCGGACCAGGCCGAGGGCCTGCTTGCCGGTGAGCCGGTGGGGGCCGGCCTTGAGGTCGAGGTGGCTGTCGGGGTCGTTGATGTCCTTGGTGGTGGTGACCTCGACGCCGCCGAGTTCGTCGATGAGCTTCTGGAAGCCGGAGAAGTCGACCTCCAGGTAGTGGTCCATGCGGATACCGGTGAGGGACTCGACGGTCTTCACCGTGCAGGCGGCGCCGCCTGTGGTGTACGACTCGTT
Organism: Streptomyces sp. NPDC001920; assembly: GCF_053594495.1. Classification (NCBI taxonomy): domain Bacteria; kingdom Bacillati; phylum Actinomycetota; class Actinomycetes; order Kitasatosporales; family Streptomycetaceae; genus Streptomyces; species Streptomyces sp. NPDC001920. The sequence continues at coordinate 239,786 of NZ_JBSFEP010000012.1, read as the reverse complement.
GAACATCACTCCGGACGCTGCGGCGTGCGTGTCGCCCTGGGTGTCGGTGCACTTGGGGCGGTCGACCAGGGTGTCGCGCGGGACGGAGACCACACTGGCCTTCTTGCGGCCCTCGTGGACGTGCACGATCATCGCGGTGTCCGAGCGGGCGCTGCCGTCGTCGGCGCCGCCGCCGAGCGCCTTGTTGCCGCCGGAGCGGGTGTCCGAGCCGAGGACGAGGATGTTCTCCGAGCCGTTGTCGACCTTCTCGGGCCGCTCGGTGCCGAGGGCCTGGTCGATGTCGACGCTGCTGATGTTGCCGTTGAGTTTGAAGAACAGGTATCCGGCGCCGGTGCCGCCCAGAACCACGATCCCGGCGGCCGTCCACGCCGCGATCATCAGGCCCGTGCGCTTGTCGCGGGGCTTGCGGCGTCGGCCCTTGGCTCGGCGGCGCGGACCTCTGGTGCCGGTCTCGCCCGGTATGCCGGGCTCCGGCGTGCTCTCGGCGGACACTGTGCTCCTCGGTTCTCGTCCGGTCGGTTACCCCCTGCTTTCAGGGTCAGACGTGGCCATTCGGCCCGTACCACCCCATCGTCACCCCGTCCGGTCAGACGGGGAAACCCGGAAGAGGGTTGCATGAACGACCGTGCCCACCGCCTGGGGAGCGGTGGGCACGAGGTGACCTCGGTGATACGGGCGGCGCCGCCCTCACCTGCGGTTTCAGCCGAAGATGTCGTACTGCCCGAAGTCGGTGCCGACGGAGATCCTTGTGGCAAAGATCTCGCTTGTGGCCTTTCCGGTCCCCTTGTACAGGTAAAGCGTGCCGCCGGGCGTACGGGCCAGGAAGTCCGCCTTGCCGTCACCGCTGATGTCGCCGACCGCGTCGAAGGCGTTGTAGCCGGCCCACTCGCGCACCTTGATGCGGCTGGAGAAGGCGCCGCTGCCGGACTTGCCGGTGCCCTTGTACAGGTAGAGGTAGCCGGTGCTGCTCGCGCGGGCGATCAGGTCGGTCTTGCCGTCACCGGTGAAGTCGCCGCGGCCGCGCAGGGAGTTGTACTGGTTCCAGCCGGAGCCGACCTGCACCCGGGTCCCGAACGTGCCGTTGCCCTTGCCCGGGTAGATCCACAGATAGCCGCCGGAGTCGACGGACAGCAGGTCGGGCAGGTAGTCGCCGGTGACGTCACCGGGCACGACGATGCGGGTGCGGGTCTTCCAGTTGTCGGCGATCTGCTGGGTCGTCCAGGTGCCGCTGGAGTGCACGTAGTGCGTCCAGAACACGTCTCCGTCGGAGCTGCGCCGGTACACCAGGTCCTGGTAGCCGTCCCGGTCCAGGTCGGTCTGCAGGACGACGTTGACGCCGTCCCAGTTGCCCCAGGACACACGCGCGGCGAAGGAGCTGCCGGCCGAGTCCTTGGAGTAACCGGTCTTCGTGGAGGAGTTGCGCACCCACAGATCGGCCTTGTGGTCACCGCTGATGTTGGTGTCGTCGACGCGCGGGTAGGCGGCGCCCACATAGCTGCTGACCTTGGCGAAGACGCTGTACGCGCCCTGGGCGACGCAGGTCTCCACACCCCAGGAGACGACCCCGACGATCCGTCCGTTCACGACGAGCGGTCCGCCGGAGTCACCGTTGCAGGCGGACGTGGTGCCGCTGTCGCTGCCGCTCGCGGGCTTGCCCGCGCAGACCATGTGGCCCTTGATGAACTCGCCGCCGTAGTACCCGGCGCAGGTGGTGTCGGACTGGACGGGCAGCGTGGCCGTCTTCAGGGTGTCCGAGATGTTCTCGCTGGTGGAGCTGGTACGCCCCCAGCCGTAGACCTTGGCGCTGGTCCCAGCCGCGTACGAGGCGGTGTCGCCGGACGTCGTCATACGGATCGGCGTCGCCTTGACGGCGTTGGCCAGCGTGACGACGGCGATGTCGTTGTCGATCGTCGTCGAGCTGTAGGACGGGTGGGACCACTGCCGGTGCGGCAGGGTGACGGTGCCGCCGTGCAGGTCGGTGCCGCCCGCCCCGTCGCTGGTCGGCAGCTGGGCGGTGCCGGTGATGACGGCGCCGTGGTTGTACCAGTCGTAGCCCTTGACACAGTGCGCGGCGGTGAGGATCTTCGTCGGCGCGACGACCGCGCCGCCGCAGAAGAACCCGAGGTCGTCGGCCTCGTCGGCGGTGCCCTGGTCGTCGTGGTACCAGAGCTGGGCCATCCAGGGCGCGGAGGAGATGGTGGTCTCGGTACCACCGATGATCATGGGACTGACGGTCGCGTCGTCCGAGGAGCCGTCGGCGCTCGCGCTGAACGACGACTTCGCGGGCGTCTTGCCCGCGGTGTCGTCCCCGGCGAGGGCACCCGCGACGCGCTGTTCCAGCTCGGCGAGCGGGACCGAGCTGGTGGCCGGCTTCACGGCGGGCTTCGGCAGCGCCGTGGCGGCCCCCGCGGACGAGCTCAGCAGGGCGGCGGCGACGGCCGCGGCGACACCGGCGGCGGCGACGGGCAGCCCGATACGGATCCGGCGTCTGTGACGACCGACGCCGGACGGAGAGGTGCTCAAGAAGGTCCCCCCAGAGACACATGAGTAGGAAGGGGCGCACGTATACACCCGTCCCTAACAGCGCCAGAAGGCCGCTCCCCGTCACTTCAGTGACGGAAAGCGGCCTTCTTGAGCGTCCGGCTCAGTCGCCGTTGCCGGGCGCCGGGGTCGTCTTCTGAATCTGCATCAGGAACTCGACGTTCGACTTCGTCTGCTTCATCTTGTCGAGCAGCAGCTCGATCGCCTGCTGCTGGTCGAGCGCGTGCAGCACCCGGCGCAGCTTCCAGACGACGGCCAGCTCCTCGTTGCCGAGCAGGATCTCTTCCTTACGGGTACCGGACGCGTCCACGTCCACCGCCGGGAAGATGCGCTTGTCGGCGAGCTTCCGGTCGAGCTTGAGCTCCATGTTGCCGGTGCCCTTGAACTCCTCGAAGATCACCTCGTCCATGCGGGACCCGGTGTCGACGAGAGCCGTCGCCAGGATGGTGAGCGAGCCACCGTCCTCGATGTTGCGCGCGGCACCGAAGAAGCGCTTCGGCGGGTACAGCGCGGTCGAGTCGACACCACCGGAGAGGATGCGGCCGGAAGCCGGGGCGGCGAGGTTGTACGCACGGCCCAGACGCGTGATCGAGTCGAGCAGCACGACGACGTCGTGACCCAGCTCCACCAGGCGCTTGGCGCGCTCGATGGCGAGCTCGGCGACCGTGGTGTGGTCCTCGGCTGGGCGGTCGAAGGTCGAGGAGATGACCTCGCCCTTGACCGACCGCTGCATGTCGGTGACCTCTTCCGGACGCTCGTCGACGAGGACGACCATCAGGTGGCACTCGGGGTTGTTGTGCGTGATCGCGTTGGCGATCGCCTGCATGATCATGGTCTTACCGGTCTTCGGCGGGGCCACGATCAGACCGCGCTGGCCCTTACCGATCGGCGACACGAGGTCGATGATGCGGGTGGTCAGCACGCCCGGGTCGGTCTCCAGGCGGAGCCGGTCCTGCGGGTACAGCGGGGTGAGCTTGTTGAACTCCGGGCGGCCGCGGCCGTGTTCGGGCGCCATGCCGTTGACGGAGTCGAGACGCACCAGCGCGTTGAACTTCTCGCGCCGCTCGCCTTCCTTGGGCTGACGGACCGCACCGGTGATGTGGTCACCCTTGCGCAGGCCGTTCTTGCGGACCTGGGCGAGGGAGACGTACACGTCGTTCGGGCCCGGCAGGTAGCCCGACGTACGGATGAAGGCGTAGTTGTCGAGGATGTCCAGGATGCCCGCGACCGGGATCAGGACGTCGTCCTCGGCGATCTGCGGCTCCTGCACCTCGTCGCGGCCACGACGGCCCCGGCGGTCGCGGTAGCGCCCGCGACGGCCGCGACGGCCGCCCTCGAAGTCGTCCCCGTCCTCGTCGGCCCGCTGCTGGCGGTCACGGTCCTGACGGCCGCCGCCCTGCTGCTGGTTCTGCTGGCCGCGCTGGCCGCCCTGGTCGTCGCCCTTGCGACGGTCGCCGCGGTCACGGTCGCCGCGGTCACGGTCCCGGCCGCGCTCACGGCGGTCGCGACGGCGGCCCTCGCCGCCGTCACCGGCCTCGCCCTTGGCGTCACCCTGCTGGTTCTGCGACTGCGCGGGCGTCTCGGCCTTCGGCTCGCTCTTGGCCTCGGCGGCGACCGTCTCGGGGGCGCCCGCCTCGGCGGTGGCGCGGCGCCGGCGGCGCTCCACCGGAGCGTCGTCTCCCCCACGCTCGATGTCGCTCGCGCGGGAGGGGCCCCCGGCCGGCTGGCCGGGAATCTCGATCTGCTGCTGGGCCACGGCCTTCTCGGCGGGGGCCTCAGCCGCCTTGTCCGCCTTCTTCTCGGCGCTCTCGCCGGTACGGGCCTTGGAGGTGGCGCGGCGCTTGGGCTTGGTCTCGGTGGCGGTGTCGGCCTTCGCGGCCGGGGCGGCGCCACCTCCTGCCTGCGCCTCCTTGATGACCTCGATCAGCTGGCTCTTGCGCATGCGCGCGGTGCCCCTGATACCGAGGCCGGATGCGACCTGCTGCAGCTCGGCCAGCACCATGCCCTCAAGGCCGGTACCGCGGCGCCGCCGGGAGCCGGCACCGGTGGCAGGCGCGGAGGCGTCCGTGGCGGGCGCGGCAGCGGTCTCCTCGACACGTGCGCCCATCAGATCGGTGGTGTCGCTCACGAAGGGTCCTTCCCTGGAGCGGACGTCGGCCTGTCTGGCTCGGCGACCGGTTGTGCTGTCCGACTTCGGTCCCTGGTGTGTGGACCGTGCCGGGGCGGTGGTCCGCCAAAACGGCGGAGGAATATCTGGTGATGGCGCTTCCCAGGGCCGTGGCACGGACTGTCTGTGTCACTCGGCTCGGTCGCGCCGGTTCCGGAGCGTGCCCGGCAAGTCGCTCAGTGCCCGCGTACGAGGTACTGCCCGCGTACGACGTACGGAACACAGTGCGGCTTGGGAGGCTCCCGGAAGAATGTCTGTCCCGGACGGGGACACGAAGCACCTCGCCATGGTGGGGTCGGGTGCAGACTTGAGGTTAACACTACCGGATCCAACAAACATTCCCCCTCTCGAAATCCGGCAACCGTGTGTCAGGGCGCAAGCGGCAGCACGCTCGCTCCCCGGGCGTCCAGCTCGAGCCGGTTCGCGGCCCAGCCGTCGCCTGCCAGATGGGCGACCTTGTCGGCGCTCTCGTGGTCGGCCAGCGCCAGCACGGTGGGACCCGCGCCGGAGATGACCGCCGGGATCCCGTCCGCCCGCAGCCGCTCCACCAGCGCCGCGCTCTCCGGCATGGCGGGCGCGCGGTACTCCTGGTGGAGGCGGTCCTCGGTGGCGGGCAGCAGCAGCTCGGGGCGCCTGGTCAGGGCCTCGACGAGCAGGGCGGCACGGCCCGCGTTGGTGGCGGCGTCGACGTGCGGCACGGTGCGCGGGAGCAGCCCGCGGGCGGTCTCGGTCAGGACCGGCTTCCCGGGCACGAAAACCACCGGAACGATGGAATCGGCTGGATCCATCCTGATGGCCCGGGCGGCACCGCCCTCCATCCAGGACAGGGTGAAGCCGCCGAGCAGACAGGCGGCGACGTTGTCGGGGTGGCCCTCGATCTCGGTGGCGAGTTCCAGCAGCGCAGTGTCGTCGAGCTTGGCCTCGCCGCCTATGGTCACGGCACGCGCGGCGACGATGCCGGCGCAGATGGCAGCCGAGGAGGAGCCGAGGCCGCGGCCGTGCGGGATGCGGTTGGCGCAGACGATCTCCAGGCCGCGCGGCTGGCCGCCCAGCAGGTCGAAGGCGGTGCGCAGGGACCGTACGAGAAGGTGCTTCTCGTCGCGCGGCAGCGTCTCGCTGCCCTCACCCGCGATGTCGATGTGCAGCCCGGAGTCGGCCACCCGGACGACGACGTCGTCGTAGAGCCCCAGCGACAGGCCGAGGGCGTCGAAGCCCGGGCCGAGGTTGGCGCTGGTGGCGGGGACGCGCACCCGGACGGCGGCGGCGCGGAACGCTGGACCGGCCATCGCTCGATGACTCTCCTTGAGCTGCGTGATTGGCGTGATTGTCGAAGACATTCGATGACCTACGACGGACCCTGGGGCCGCGTCCGACCGCGAGGCCGGCGGCGTGCCCCTGCCGCTTCCGGGCCGCGGAGACGGCGCGGCACCGCGCCCCATGCGGAGGCATATGCGGCGGGCGGGTTCGGTACAGCCTATCGAAGGTGGGTTCTGTGGCGACATAGGGCGCACAGGAGGCGCACGATGCGTGTCGTAAGCCCCCTGTGCACCCCCCGTAAGGAAGTTCCCCAGGTAAGCGCCCTCTTACTCGCGTACGCGAGTCTTCTGCGACCGGGCGTGTGCCGCTTACACCAGCCCGAGCCGCTCGGCCGCCGTCGCCGCGTCGACCGGGACGGTGACGGGCTGCGGGGCGCCGGCGACGGCCCAGTCGGGGTCCTTGAGGCCGTTGCCGGTGACGGTGCAGACGATGCGCTGGCCCGGGTCGACCTTGCCCTGCTCCGCGGCCTTCAGCAGACCGGCGACGGACGCGGCGGAGGCGGGCTCGACGAAGACGCCCTCCTGCGCGGCCAACAGCCGGTAGGCGCGCAGGATTTCACGGTCCGTCACCTCGTCGATGAACCCGCCGGACTCGTCCCGCGCGGCCAGGGCGAACTGCCAGGACGCGGGGTTGCCGATGCGAATCGCGGTGGCGATGGTCGACGGGTCCTTGACGACCTCACCGCGCACGATGGGCGCGGAGCCGGAGGCCTGGAAACCCCACATGCGCGGCGTGCGCGTGGCGGCACCGTCGGCGGCGTACTCCTTGTACCCCTTCCAGTACGCGGTGATGTTGCCCGCGTTGCCCACCGGAAGGACGTGGATGTCAGGCGCGTCGCCGAGCATGTCCACGATCTCGAAGGCGGCCGTCTTCTGCCCCTCGATACGCACCGGGTTGACCGAATTGACCAGCGCCACCGGGTAGTTCTCACTGAGGGCGCGCGCGAGCGTGAGGCAGTCGTCGAAGTTTCCGTCGACCTGCAGGATCTTCGCGCCGTGCACGAGCGCCTGGCCCATCTTGCCGAGCGCGATCTTGCCCTGCGGGACGAGAACGGCCGACACCATGCCCGCGCGGACGGCGTACGCGGCGGCCGACGCCGACGTGTTGCCGGTGGAGGCGCAGATGACGGCCTTGGCCCCCTCCTCCTTGGCCCGCGTGATCGCCATGGTCATACCGCGGTCCTTGAAGGACCCGGTCGGGTTCGCACCCTCCACCTTGAGGTGGACCTCGCAGCCCGTGCGCTCGGAGAGCACCTGCGCGGGCACGAGGGGCGTGCCGCCCTCGCGGAGCGTCACGACCGGCGTGGTGTCGGAGACGGGCAGCCGGTCCCGGTACTCCTCGATGATTCCGCGCCACTGGTGGGTCATTGCTGGTTACTCTCCTTCAACCCGCATGATGCTGGCGACACCCCGCACGGTGTCGAGCTTGCGCAACGCCTCGACGGTGCCGCCGAGGGCCGCGTCGGACGCACGGTGGGTGACGACGACGAGGGAGGCCTCGCCGACGCCGTCTTGTCGTCCTTGCTGCCGCACCGTATCGATGGACACCCCGTGCTCGGCGAACACGGTCGCCACCTGGGCGAGAACGCCCGGTTTGTCGGCCACGTCGAGGCTGATGTGGTACCGCGTGACGACCTCACCCATGCCCGAGACGGGCAGAGCGGCGTACGCCGACTCGCCGGGCCCGGTGGCCCCGCTGAGCCGGTTGCGGCAGACGGCGACGAGGTCGCCGAGCACGGCCGAGGCGGTCGGGGCGCCGCCCGCGCCGGGGCCGTAGAACATGAGCTGCCCGGAGGCGTCGGACTCCACGAACACGGCGTTGTACGCGCCGCGCACCGAGGCCAGCGGGTGGGTCAGCGGGATCATCGCGGGATGCACGCGCGCGGTGACGGACGCCCCGTCCCCGGCCCGCTCGCAGATGGCGAGCAGCTTGATGGTGCAGCCCATCTCCTTCGCGGAGGCGAAGTCGGCCGCGGTCACCTCGGTCATGCCCTCGCGGTAGACGTCGTCGAGGCGCACGCGCGTGTGGAAGGCGATGCCGGCGAGGATGGCGGCCTTGGCGGCGGCGTCGAACCCCTCGACGTCGGCGGTCGGGTCGGCTTCCGCGTATCCCAGGGCGGTGGCCTCGTCGAGGGCCTCCTGGTACCCGGCCCCGGTCGAGTCCATCTTGTCGAGGATGAAGTTGGTCGTCCCGTTGACGATCCCCAGCACCCGGTTGACCTTGTCGCCGGCGAGGGACTCGCGCAGCGGGCGGATCAGCGGGATGGCACCGGCGACGGCGGCCTCGTAGTAGAGGTCGCGGCCGTGCTGCTCGGCCGCGGCGTGCAGGGCGGCGCCGTCCTGGGCGAGGAGCGCCTTGTTGGCGGAGACGACCGAGGCGCCGTGCTCGAAGGCGGTGGTGATGAGGGCGCGGGCGGGCTCGATGCCCCCGATGACCTCGACCACGACGTCGATGTCGCCGCGTTTGACGAGCGCGGTGGCGTCGGTGGTGACGAGATCCGGGTCGATGCCCTCACGGACCTTCGAGGGCCGCCGTACGGCCACTCCCGCGAGCTCGACGGGCGCTCCGATCCGCGCGGCGAGGTCGTCGGCGTGCGTCGTCATGATGCGCGCCACCTCTGAGCCGACCACTCCACAGCCCAGCAGCGCCACCTTCAGCGGACGCGTACGCATCATCCGACCTCGTTTCCTCATACCGTCTACGGTTGCACCAGTCTCACTCACCGGACGGGAGTTTCTGTCCTTCGTCCGGATTGTGAGACATCTATTTCATTTGTACGGGGGTGCAAGACAGGAGATCTTCCACCCCGCTCTTCCCGGGGGTTCCGGCGCTTCAGCCGACGTCGAGACGCAGGAGGTCCTCCTCCGTCTCACGCCGGACGATCACCCGGGACTCGCCGTCGTGCACGGCGACGACCGGCGGCCGGAGCACATGGTTGTAGTTGCTCGCCATGGACCGGCAGTAGGCGCCCGTCGCCGGTACGGCGATGAGGTCACCCGGTGCCAGGTCGGCGGGCAGGAACGCGTCCTTCACGACGATGTCCCCGCTCTCGCAGTGCTTGCCGACCACGCGGGCGAGCATGGGCGCGGCGTCACTCGTCCGGGACACCAGGGCGACGCTGTACTCGGCGTCGTACAACGCCGTGCGGATGTTGTCCGACATGCCGCCGTCGACGGAGACGTACGTCCGCAGCCCGTCGAGGGGCTTGACGGTGCCGACCTCGTAGAGCGTGAAGGCGGTGGGCCCGACGATGGCACGTCCCGGCTCCACGGAGATCCGCGGGGTGCGCAGCTTGGCGGCCTCGCACTCACGGGTGACGATCTCGGTGAGCGCCTTGGCGATCTCGTGCGGCTCGCGCGGATCGTCGTCGCTGGTGTAGGCGATCCCGAGCCCTCCGCCGAGGTCGATCTCGGGAAGCTCGACGCCGTGCTCGTCACGGATGTCCTTGAGCAGCCCGACGACACGGTGCGCGGCGACCTCGAAGCCCGACATGTCGAAGATCTGCGACCCGATGTGCGAGTGGATCCCGATGAGCTCCAGCCCGTCGAGCCGAAGCGCCCGCCGCACCGCCTCCGCCGCCTGCCCCCCGGCGAGCGGGATGCCGAACTTCTGGTCCTCGTGGGCGGTGGCGATGAACTCGTGCGTGTGCGCCTCGACCCCGACGGTGATCCGGATCTGGACGCGCTGCCGCTTGCCGAGGGACTCGGCGATGTGGGCGACCCGCACGATCTCCTGGAAGGAGTCGAGGACGATACGCCCGACGCCCGCGTCGATGGCACGGTGGATCTCGTCCGTGGACTTGTTGTTGCCGTGGAAGGCGATGCGGTCGGCGGGCATGCCGGCCGACAGGGCGGTGGCGAGCTCGCCGCCCGAGCACACGTCCAGGTTGAGCCCCTCCTCGTGCAGCCACCGCACGACGGCACGGGAGAGGAACGCCTTGCCGGCGTAGAAGACGTCGGCCTCGGCCCCGAAGGCACCGCGCCACGCCCGCGCCCGCGCCCGGAAGTCGGCTTCGTCGAGGAAGTAGGCCGGGGTGCCGTGCCGCTCGGCCAGGGTCTTCACGTCGATACCGCCGACGGTGACGACCCCCTCGTCGTTACGGCCGACGGTCTGGGCCCACACCTTCGGGTCGAGGGCGTTGAGGTCGGCGGGCGGGGCGGAGTAGTGGCCCTCGGGGAGGACGTCGGCGTGACGGGGCCCGGCGGGGTGTGCGGAACGGCTCATTGCTCTTCTCTTCGGCTCTCTCAGAGGTGATCGGGTGCGTCGATGCCGAGCAGGGACAGGCCACCGGCCAGCACCGTCCCGGCGGCTTCGGCGAGGGCGAGCCGGGCACGGTGGGCGGCCGAGGGTTTCTGCGCACCTTGCGGGAGGACGGCGGGCAGCAGGGGCATGACGGCATCGGCGACGGTGACGAGATGCCGGGCGAGTCGGTCCGGGGTGCGGTGCGTTGCCGCTTGGGCCAGGACTCGGGGGTGGTCGGTGAGGGAGGTGAGGAGGTGCGGGAGCTGCGGGACTTGATGGACCCGGTGGGTCTCCTGCGCCAGGTGGGGCTGATGTCGGCGGTCTCCGGCGGATTCCCCCGCCGTCGGACCGGGTTCGGAGGCGAACCCCAGGTCGGCGGCGTTGCGCAGGAGGGCTCGGGTACGGGCGTGGGCGTAACGGACGCGGAACAGCGGGTTGCTCTCCCGCTGGACGAGGTGGTCGTCGGTGAGGCGGGGCCGGTCGTGGGCGGCGGGGTGCAGCAGGGCCCAGCGGGCGGCGTCGCGGCCGAGGGGAAGGGGATCGGCCGGGGCCGGAACGGGCCGTACGCCCACGTCGAGAGGGGCGGGGGCGCCGGGCCGCCCGTAGGCGTCGACGTGTACGCCGAGCACGGTCTCCCACTCCGCCCGGGGCCGGGCCTCGCAACTGGTGCGGACGTGAGCGCCCTGCGACCTCAGCAGCCGGCCGACGGCTTCCATGACGACGACGGCGCGGACCTCGTGCGAGCAGTGCAGCTGGACGAGCTGCCCGGTGGGCTCGTCGACGAACCCGTAACGCGGGCCGCGGCGCAGGATCTCCGCGACGAGGGCGGTGGGCGCGGTGTCGCTCAGGCTGATGTTGAGGAACCCGGGCCCGGTGACGACGACGTCACGTACGCCGTCACTGCCGGCGAGCCGTGCCTGGAGGATCTCGGCCACCTGACGCGGCGGCTGCCCGGCCGGGCGGGCGAGCTGAAGCGCGATGTTGGTGGCGTAGTCACCACAGCCGCCGGGCCCGGGAGCACTGACCAGGACACGCTCCGGCACCTCGACCCGCAGCTCCCCGTCGTCGACAGCACGACGCACCGCGCGCAGCACGGTACGGGAGAGCTCGACGGGGGTCACGGGACAAGCGTATGGGAGGAGGGGGGTGGGCATGCTAATGGGTTTGGGTGGGGTCCCGGGATGTGGACGGGGTGGTGGCGGTTGGGGGTGGCGCGGGCGCGGCCGTGGGCGCCGGGAGGGCGGTGGGCGGCACCATGCCCTGTGATCAACTTGATCAACTCGGGGCCACCCGGGCGAGCGGCAGAGCGCTTGTCCCCGACGTGCCGGGACGGAAGGCGGAGCCACCTTCGGGCCCTTCCACCGACCCGGCCGCCTCAGGCACCCCGACCGCCGGTCAGCCGCCGGATCGCCCGGCAGCCTCGCCGGCACCGAGGGCGCCTCCGCAGACGGCCTCGTCCGCGCACCGGCCGCCCACCCCCTCTCCTCTCCCCCCTCCTCCCTCGCGCTCCCCGCTCCGCCTCCGGCCGATCAACCCCCGTACGAGGCTGACGAGTTCGGCGGGCTCGAAGGGCTTGGCGAGGAAGGCGTCGACACCGACGTCGAGGCCGCTGTCGACCTCGTACTGGGTGCACGCGCTGACGATGACGAGGGGAAGATCCCGGGTACGGGGATCGGAGCGCAGCCGGGCTGCAGTGCGGAGCCCGTCCAGCCGGGGCATGACCACATCGAGGGTGATCACATCGGGCCGCACCTGTTGAACGACATCCAGACACTCGGCACCATCGGCCGCGGTCACCACCTCGAGCCCCTCCAGCTCGAGATTGACCCTGATCAGCTGCCGGATGACCTTGTTGTCGTCCACAACAAGCACCCGGCCGAACGCGCCTGGCACAACTCGAGAGTAGGTCCGCACCGGCCACCGCGTCCGGCTTTTCCCCACTTCCACCCACTGCGGGCAAGCCACCCCAGGTCGACCGCCGTCGCCACCCCGGAAACCCGTTCATGAACACCCCACCGGAGCTGGTAGTGTTCTACCCGTCGCCGCCGAGCAAGGCGCCCGACACGCCCCCGTAGCTCAGGGGATAGAGCAACGGCCTCCGGAGCCGTGTGCGCAGGTTCGAATCCTGCCGGGGGCACCCTTTCCGAGGTGCCCAAAGACCCCGTCGCCAGCGGAAACGCTGCGGTCGGGGTCTTCGCGTATGTGCAGGCATGTGCTGGCCGGAGCGGCCGTATACAAGGGTCTGTGGACGAGGCGTGGACGGGATCTCGGCGGGCGCCGCAGGTGAGACGGCTGGATCGGCCTATCAGCGAAGAGAGCTTGTCGCACGGCCGGCCTCAGCCCCGCTGTCTCGTGCTGAGGCCTCCGCCCCCCAGTCCCACAGCGCCTGGAGGACAGGGCCAAGGCGGTGCCCGCTCACGGTCAGCGCGTAACGCACTCGCGGCGGCCAGCCCGGTCGACGGTCGCGCTCGACAACTCCGGCCTCGCCAAGCTGTGCCAACCGGTCGGACAGCACCTTGTCCGACAGCATGGGCAGGGCCGCGCGCAGCTCGCTGTAGGAGCGGTCACCGCGCAGCAGTTCGCGAACCACCAGCGTCGTCCAGCGGCCGTGCAGGGCCGCCAGCGTGATCTCCACGGGGCACTCGGGGGTGGGCGCGGTGACGTTCGCGCGCGGGTCGTCGGGGAGGCCTGCCGGGTGGCCAACCGTTCGGTGAGTCACGAGGTCGCCTCCTAACGTGTCGGGCACTTCGATTCTCCCAGCCGGAAGGACGTCCGTCGATCATGCGAGAACTGGCCGATCGGCCCGAAGAGGTGCCCGCGGTGTTCGCCGAGCGGTTCAACAGCGGCGACGCTACCGCGTTGGCACAGGTCTACGAAGACGCGGCGGTGCTGGTCCCCCAGCCGGGAACGCCGGTGACCGGTACGGACCTGCACGCCGCCAACGGCCGCCTGCAGGAACTCGGGGCTCCCATCTCGGTCCGTCCGCGGCACGTGTACCGCAACGGAGACCTGGCGCTGCTGATCGTCGACTGGGTCATCGACGGCACCGACCGGGACGGACAGGCGGTGTACGTCGAGGGCACTGCCACGGACGTCGCCCGGCGGGGCTCGGACGGCCGTTGGCGGTACGTCATCGACAATCCCTTCGGCACCCGCGCACAGCAATTCCTCACGGAAGAGACCCTGAAGTAGACGTTCTGAGTGAGCGCACCTGAAAATAAGCAAACGAGGCCCCAAGTGGATGCCAGGGGCCTCAGACACGGTCAGGCGGTCACTCGTACTCGCGCAGCTGGACGAGGGGGGTGCGCCCCGGACACCGCCACGCCGCCGCCCTCCTCGCCGACGCCGGGCCGCACGGCCACAGGTTCGGCGCCACCGCCCTCGCCGCTCACGGTCTAGCCAGGCGTCGGCTCTGATTCTGGGTGGTGACCACCCTCGGCTCTGCCCCAGAGGGAGGCCCGTGTCCGCCGGGCGAGGTCGCCGCCGGAAGGGTGGTCACTTTGCCGGCGGGCGACGAGACCGGTTGGATCGTCCGGGCTCAGGGGCGTCGCTCGCCGTGCGCGGGCCGTTACGCGCCGCTGCAGAGGGGGCCGGAGTCGGCGGAGCGGTCCCGGTGTCAGTGGCGCCTGGAACAATGTCCACGTGACGCGCGAGAACAAGGAAGACCAGCGGGCCGAGCTGCACCGGACCATCTGGCGGATCGCCAACGATCTGCGGGGCAGTGTCGATGGCTGGGACTTCAAGGCCTACGTCCTCGGGATGCTGTTCTACCGGTACATCTCCGAGAACCTGACGGCCTACATCAACGAGCAGGAGCGCCAGGCCACGGGGGACGCGGGGTTCGACTACGCGGACCTGAGTGACCGCGACGCCGAGTTCGGCCGGAGCGAGACGGTCGAGGAGAAGGGGTTCTACATCCTGCCGTCCGGCCTCTTCCGCAATGTGCGCGCGCGTGCCGCCAAGGACGAGAACCTCAACAAGACCCTGCACGACGTCTTCAGTGACATCGAGGCGTCGGCACAGGGCACCGACAGCGAGGACGACTTCAAGGGGCTGTTCGCCGACCTGGATGTCAACAGCCCCAAGCTGGGTCCGACGGTCGCCAAGCGCAACGAGAAGTTGCGTAAGCTCCTGAACGCCATCGGGGACCTGAACCTGGGCTCGTTCGCCGACAACACCATCGACGCCTTCGGTGACGCCTACGAGTACCTGATGACGATGTACGCCTCCAACGCGGGCAAGTCCGGTGGTGAGTTCTTCACCCCGCAGGAGGTCTCCGAACTGCTGGCCCGTATCACGGTGATCGGCAAGAGCGAGGTCAACAAGGTCTACGATCCGGCCTGCGGGTCGGGGTCGCTGCTGCTGAAGTTCGCCAAGGTGCTCGGCAAGGACAAGGTCCGTCAGGGGTTCTACGGTCAGGAGATCAACCTGACCACCTACAACCTGTGCCGGATCAACATGTTCCTGCACGACATCAACTACGAGAAGTTCGCCATCGCGCACGGCGACACCCTCACCGATCCGGCGCACATGGACGACGAGCCCTTCGAGGCCATCGTGTCCAACCCGCCGTACTCCACCAGGTGGGAGGGCGACTCCAACCCGCTGCTCATCAACGACGAGCGGTACAGGCCGGCCGGCGTGCTGGCCCCCAAGTCCAAGGCGGACCTGGCCTTCACGATGCACATCCTGTCGTGGCTGGCCGAGAACGGCACCGCCGCGATCGTCGAGTTCCCCGGCGTGCTCTTCCGCGGCGGCGCGGAGAAGAAGATCCGCAAGTACCTCGTCGACAACAACTTCGTCGACGCGGTCATCCAGCTGCCCGCGGACCTCTTCTTCGGTACCACGATCGGCACGTGCGTCATCGTGCTCAAGAAGGCCAAGACGGACAACAAGACGCTGTTCATCGACGCATCCGCCGAATTCGTCCGGCGAGGCAACAAGAACATGCTGTCCGAGGCCAACCTGGCCAGGATCCTGGACGCCTGTGTCGCCCGCCAGGACGTCGAGTACTTCTCCCGCCTGGTCGACCACCACGAGATCGCCGACCGACTGGACTACACCCTCTCCGTTTCGTCGTACGTCGAGAAGGAGGACACCCGGGAGGTCGTCGACATCACGGTGCTGAATGCCGAGATCGAGCGGATCGTCACCCGCCAGTCCGCGCTGCGTGCCCAGATCGACACCATCGTCGCCGACCTCGAAGGAAGCCTGAAGTGATCGGTCTCAAGAAGTTTCTCGCCGGCGCTTCCCCCGAGGACTTCACCACGAAGACCCTCGGGGATCTCTTCGACATGAAGGCCGGGGTTCACGTTCCGGCTTCGAAGATTTCTGACGTCGCTTCGAGCGAAACGCCCTATCCGTGCTACGGGGCGAACGGGCATCGCGGGTATGTGGCGACGTACAGCCATGACGGCCGGTATCTGCTGGTCGGCCGCCAAGGCGCCCTGTGCGGGAACGTGACACGGGTGTCGGGGAAGTTCTACGCGACGGAGCACGCTGTCGCGACGAAGGCGCGCGAGGGGGTGGACACCGACTGGGCCTATTACAAGCTGACCGCCATGGACCTCAATCAGTACGCGACCAAGTCCGCCCAGCCGGGGATCTCCGTCGGGAAGATCAAGCAGGTTTCGATTTCCGTTCCGCCGCTTTCCGTGCAGCGGGAGATCGCGAGTCTTCTTGATTCTCTGACTTCTCTCCAGGAACAGCTGGAGGAGTCGTTGGAGGCCGAGCTGAAGGCCCGGCGGAAGCAGTACGCGTACTATCGCGACGCCTTGCTGAGCATTCCTTAGCGAAAACAGGCCGGTAGACATGACAGAAGGAAGGCTGCAGCATGCTCAACCGCTCCGGTGCCGAGGGGCAGATCGATCCGATCGCGGTCAGTGAGGAGTCGACCGTCATCGCCATGTACCAGCCCGGTCCTGCGACGTCGGAGCGGTACCAGAGTGAGTCCGAGCTCGAAAAAGCATTCATCGCGCAGTTATGTGGGCAGGGCTACGAGTACCTGGCCGTCAGCAGCGAGGACGACCTCGTGGCCAATGTGCGTGTTCAGCTGGAGGCGCTGAACGGCATCACGTTCACCGACACCGAATGGAAGGCGTTCTTCTCCGAGAAGATTGCCGGCGTCAATGACGGCATAGTCGAGAAGACCGCGCGCATCCAGGAGGACCATGTCCAGATCCTCGACCGGGAGGACGGGTCCTTCGAGAACGTCACGCTGATCGACAAGGCGAACATCCACAACAACCGGCTGCAGGTCATCGACCAGTACGAGTCCACAGGCCGTCGTGCCACCCGGTACGACGTGACGATCCTGGTCAACGGCCTGCCCCTGGTCCACGTCGAGCTCAAGCGGCGTGGCGTGGACCTTCGCGAGGCGTTCAACCAGATCAGCCGGTACCAGCGGGACTCCTTCTGGGCCGGGTCGGGCTTGTTCGAGTACGTGCAGTTGTTCGTCATCAGCAACGGGACGCTGACGAAGTACTACTCGAACACCACGCGGGACCGGCACGTCGACGAGACCGCGGGCAGGCGTCGCCGTAAGCAGACCTCCAACTCGTACGAGTTCACCAGCTGGTGGGCCGATGCCGACAACAAGCGGATCGCGGATCTGCCGGGGTTCACCAGGACGTTCCTGGCCAAGCGCACCCTTTTGAACGTCCTGACCCGGTACTGCGTGTTCGACGTCGAGCGCAACCTGCTGGCCATGCGGCCCTATCAGATCGTGGCCACCGAGCGGATCCTGCAGCGGATCCGAACGTCCACCGACCACCGGCGCACCGGCACCGTCGACGCCGGCGGGTACGTGTGGCACACCACCGGTTCGGGCAAGACCCTGACCAGCTTCAAGACCGCGCAGCTGGCGAGCCGTACGGACGGTGTCGACAAGGTCCTGTTCGTCGTGGACCGCAAGGACCTCGACTACCAGACCATGCGCGAGTACGAGCGCTTCGAGAAGGGCGCGGCCAACTCCAACACCTCGACCGCCGTGCTCAAGAAGCAGTTGGAGGACCCGGACGCACGGATCATCATCACCACGATCCAGAAGCTCTCGGTCTTCGTCAACGGCAACAAGCGGCATCCCGCCTACGACCAGCATGTGGTGATCGTGTTCGACGAGTGCCACCGCTCTCAGTTCGGCGACATGCACACCCAGATCACCAAGGCGTTCAAGCACTACCACCTGTTCGGATTCACCGGGACGCCGATCTTCGCGGACAACGCCGGGACCAGCGGCAATCCGAAGCGTCGTACGACCGAGCAGGCCTTCGGGGAGAGACTGCACACGTACACGATCGTGGACGCCATCGGTGACAGGAACGTCCTGCCGTTCCGCATCGACTACGTCAACACCCTCAAGGCCGCCCCTCAGGCCACCGACAAGCAGGTGACCGCGATCGACACCGAGTCGGCGCTGCTGCATCCCGACCGGGTGCGCATGGTCGCCGAGTACGTCCTGGACCACTTCGACCAGAAGACCCGCCGTGGCGCGGGGTACGTGCTGAAGGACAAGCGCGTGCGCGGGTTCAATTCGATGTTCGCCACGGCTTCCATCGACGCGGCCAAGCGCTACTACAACGCCATCGAGAAGCTGCAGCGTGAGCGGGAGGAGACTGCCCGGGCCGCGGGCAGGCGGTACGAGCGTCTCAAGGTCGCGCTGATCTACTCGTTCGCCCCCAACGAGGACGCGCCCGACGGGCTGCTGGGCGAGGAGGACTTCGAGGCCGACGGTCTGGACCGGGACTCGCGGGAGTTCCTGGAGGACGCGATCCAGTCCTACAACGAGATGTTCGGCACCTCGTACGACACCTCGTCGGCGAAGTTCGAGAACTACTACAAGGACCTGTCCGGGCGGCTCAAGAGCCGTGAGGTCGACCTGGTGATCGTGGTCAACATGTTCCTGACCGGGTTCGACGCCACCACGCTCAACACGCTGTGGGTGGACAAGAACCTGAAGCAGCACGGCCTCATCCAGGCGTTCTCCCGCACCAACCGCATCCTCAACTCGGTCAAGAGCTACGGCAACATCGTCTGCTTCCGCGATCTGGGGGACGCGGTCGACGACGCGCTGGCGCTGTTCGGCAACAAGGATGCGGCCGGCATCGTCAAGATCGCCCCGTACGGGGAGCACCACGCCAAGTACCGGCGGAGGACCGCCGACCTGCTGGGCCGGTTCCCCCTGGGCAGGGAGATCGTCGGGGAGCAGGCGCAGAAGGACTTCATCACGCTGTTCGGTTCGATCCTGAGCCTGCGTAACATCCTGGTCGCCTTCGACGAGTTCGCCGGTGACGAGATTCTCGCCGCGCGGGACATGCAGGACTACCAGTCGGTCTACCTGGACCTGTACGAAAGCTTCCGCCGAGCCGCCGAGGGGGACAAGGAGTCCATAGGCGAGGACGTCGTCTTCGAGATCGAGTTGGTCAAGCAGGTCGAGGTCGGTGTCGACTACATCCTGATGCTGGTGCGCGAGTACCAGAGGCAGAAGGGCAACGGCGTCGACAAGCAGCTTGAGGCTCGTGACAACATCGCCCGCGCTCTGGATGCCAGCGTCTCGCTGCGCAACAAGAAGGACCTGGTCATGGAGTTCGTCGACGCCATCTCCGCCGACAGCCGCGCCGACGACGCCTGGCGGGCGTACATCGCCCGCAGGAAGCACGACGAGCTTGAGCAGATCATCGCCGAGGAGAACCTGCGGCCCGAGCCCGCCCGTGCCTTCGTCGAGGACGCGTTCCGCAACGGTGGCATCCCGGCCGGCGGTACCGCGATCACGAAGATCCTGCCCCCGGTCTCGCGGTTCGCCCGCAATGACAGCCACGGTGCGAAGAAGGCCGTCGTACTGCAGAAGCTCAAGGCCTTCTTCGACCGGTTCTCCGGCTTGTCCTGACCCTGCGCCCCGGCCACGCGCGGGCCCGCGTGGTCAGGTGGCGGCGAGGACCCGGAAGCGGTCGGGGTGTGCCGGGTCCCTGTCCACGACCTGGGCGGGCGGCCAGACCCATTGCCACACGCTGATGCCGGGCGTGCGCGAGAACCGGATCCGCCCGCGCGTCCCTTCGACCGCGACGCCCGACCACGACGCGGCGATGCGCGCCCGGTCCGGCCCGTGCGAGCGCAGGGTGTCGGCGAGGACGGCGATGGTGTCGTAGCCCTCGAAGGCCACGAAGGAGGGCGGTTCGGCCAGCCGCTCGCGCAGGGCGGTCCGGACCCGGACGCCGAGTGGGCCGAGGTGCTCGGGCAGGTAGCGCAGAAACGGGATCCCGGCACCGTCGGCGCCCAGCGACCTGTGCCATTCGGCGAACTCCGGTTGGCCGGCCGGAGCGCCGATCATGACCTCGGCGAGGCGTGGGTCGTGGCGGACGGCCTGACGATCGGCACCGCCGGCTCCGGGAAGCCGACCAGCAGAAGGAGGGCGGTCGCACGGTGGCCGGCCAGTTCGTCGCACAGGGCCGCCGGGTCGAGGGCGCGCGCGTCGAGTTCGGTCACGGTGCCGCCGTGCGGGGAGAGGCGGTCCCGAAGGATGCGGACGCCTGACGCCCAGTACACGCTCGGCTCGGTGGCCACGGCGATACGGCGGTGGCCCGCGGCGAGGAGGTGGTCCGCGTAGAGCCGCCAGCCGTGAGACTGTGCCGGGCAGAGGCGGGCGACCCATCCGGTCGGAGTGTCGGTGAGGGCGTCGAGCACCGCTGACGAGCACAGGAAGGGCACGCCGAGGGCGTCGGCCCTGGTGGCGGCGGCGCGGGCTACGACGCTGTGGTACTCCCCCGCCACGGCGGCCACGCCCAGGCGGGCCAGGTCGTCCATGGCCGCCGCCGCTCGCTGTGGATCGGCGGCGGTGTCCCGGACGATCAGGTCGAGTGGGGTGCCGTGTATCCCTCCGGTGGCGTTGACTTCGCCGACGGCCAGTTCGAGTCCGGTGAGCAGGTGCCGGCCCGCGTCGGCCCAGCCGGGCCGGGACAGTGGGACGAGAGCACCGATCCGGATGGTCGGGTGGCCGGAGCCTTCCGCTCCGCGTCGGGGTGATGGCGTGTTCATGTGCGGCGTCTCCCTGTGTCGGTGATCCGGCTGCGCGTCAGACCAAGATCCAGCCTGGCAGCTCACGCTCCGGGAGGGGGCCGCTGAGTGATTCCCCGCGATGGAACGGCGGGCGGGGTCATGTCGCCGTCGGCGTCAGTGGTGCGGGCCGCGCAGGCCGAGGGTGTCCACCGGGGGCGCGCCGGGGCGGGTCCACTGCGGTACGGGGCGGCCGGTCGGGCTCCGGTCGGCGTTGCCGTCCGCGCCGGAGCGCCACGACCAGCTCGGACTGCCTCCCTCGGGCCGGCCCTCGGGGTTGTCCTCCCACGCCTCGCCGCGGCCGTGGGGCGTCCAGGTGGCCATGTCGACGTTCAGCGGCGGCCGGGCAGCGCGGTGGTCGGTTCGTCCGTGGTGGCCATGGTGTCCTCCGGGTCTGATGTGCGGGTCTGATGTGCAGAGCACCGTCGTGGACGTCCTACGACGGTCACCACAAAAGACGCGTGACACGGCCGGAACTCATCGCGGCGGAGCTGCCCGCCGGGGCCCGGAGCGCGGCTCGATCGCCCGGCGCCGACCGGTCACCCGAAGTCGGTGGACGACCGGGGTCCGGTCGGCCGGCCGCCCCAGTCGGCGGCGTCACCGCCGCCCAGCAGCTCCGCCGCCTGTCCCTCGGTGTTCGCGGCCGCCATCTGGGCCTCGGCCACCACGTCTCCGCGTTCGCGTACCAAATCCTCGTAGATCGGCAGGTGAACGTTTTCGGCACGACTGAGCGTCACTATGCCGATCCTTTCGCTGGTCGTCGCCGTCAGGCTCGTGGAGTCGGACAGGAAGTCCCCGCCCGGCAACACATACAACACAGCCGAAGGATCGTATTTGAGGAGAAATCGTGGCCCCGCGGCGCCCATCGTGAAAATGTCCCGTGCACGCCCCGACCTGGGCCGTCGGCGTATCAGACCTCGCGGCCGGTCGGCAGCATGGCCCAGACCGTCTTGCCCATGGGCTGGTGCCGGGTCCAGCCCCAGTGCTCGGCGAGGGCGTCGATGATGCGCAGCCCGCGGCCGTGCTCGTCGAGGGGGTCGCTCTGGTGCGGGTACACGGGCGGGTGGTCGCTCGGGTCGGTGACGGCGCAGACGAGGTGGGCGGGGCGGCGCAGGCTCAGTCGCAGCCAGATCTCCGCCTCGCCGCGGACCGGGACGGGCGCCGCGCACTCCGGCACGGCGTGGAGTACTGCGTTGGCGGCCAGTTCGGTGACCACCATCAGGGCGTCGTCGCCGCAGTGGTCCAGCGCCCAGTCACCGAGGGTGCGACGGACGAAGTCGCGGGCCTGGCAGCAGTCCCGTTCGAGGCCGGTGAGGCGCAGGGCTGCCGAGCGGGGGGAGGTGCCCGGCGGTTGCGCACGGGTGAGGTGGCGTCGGCCCGGGGCGCCGGGCGGAGCGTCCGGCGCCCCGCACGCGCCCGTCTGTGACACAGCACTGCCGGGCAGTCGGAGCCCTTCGTACGCAGGTAAGGACACAACGTCTCCCTGATACATGGTCAGTACGGGGCCACTGCACAGCAGTTGACGCCACGGACTATTATCCACGCCGACGGCGCCTCCGTGCAATTTCACGGGAAATTGCGCGAGCGGTGCCGTCGCAGAGCACGTGAGGCGGTCCGGGCCCACCGGGGCGGCGGGGCGCGCACGTGGCGGAACGTGAGCAAGGAGAGTGCAGTGCCAACAGCACCGAACGGCGTGCGGGCAAGCTCGTTGGGCGTCCGCTGGATCAAGAGTCGGCACAGCAATGCCGAGGGCAACTGCGTCGAGGTCGCCGCCCTGGGCGACGGCAGCGTCGCGATGCGCAACTCCCGTGATCCCGACGGGCCGGCCCTCGTCTACACGCCCGCCGAGATCGCCGCCTTCCTCGCGGGCGCCAAGGACGGGGAGTTCGACCACCTCGCGTGAAGCAAGCCGACGTCACGTCAGAAACCGGGCCGGAAACGGAAGTTGATAACACCATTTCCGGCGGTTCCGGCGACACGGGGCGGCGGGATGCGATAATGCGGTCTGTCGTATGCCGGTCTACGGGGAGTCAGGATGTCCGCGGAGTCACCTCGCATCTCGCGCCTCGAGCCGTATCTCACTCGCTCCGAGCCCGCGCCGACCCTGCTGAAGATGCTGGTCGGCGTTCAGCTGGCGGGCGTTCGTGAGGACGTCGGCCTCTCCCAGGACCAAGCGGCGCGCGCCGTCGGGTTCAGCCCGGCCAAGCTCTCGCGCATCGAGGCGGGCAAGGGCCGTCGGCCGCCGACCGAGGCCGACGTCCGCGCGCTGCTGGAGCTGTACAAGGCGGACGAGTACGAGGCGTCGCTGCTGCTGCAGTTGCTGCGGCGGGCCGGGGAGCCGGGCTGGTGGCAGCGCTATGACAAGCGGCTGATGCCCGAGTGGTTCGACCGTCTGGTCGGACTGCAGGAGGCGGCGACGGCCATCCGCACCTTCGAACTCCAGTATGTTCCGGGCCTGTTGCAGACCGAGGCGTACACCCGCGCGGTGGTGGAGCGCGGGCTGCCGTCCGCGTCAGCCCGTGAGGTGCAGCGGCGGGTGGAGCTGCGGATGCGCCGGCGGGAGCTGCTGAACCGCCCGGACGCGCCGCTGCTGTGGGCGATCGTCGACGAGTCGGTGCTGCTGCGGGTGCTGGGCAGCCGTGAGGTGATGCGCGAGCAGCTGGAGCACCTGGAGGCGATGGCGCGGCTGCCTCATGTGACCCTGCAGATCGTCCCGTTGGACGTGACCAACGCCTCCGCGCCCGCCATACCGGTCACCTATCTGCGCTTCGGCGGGGTGGATCTGCCCGACATCGTCTATCTGGAGCACATCAGGAGCGCCGCCTTCCTGGAGGACCAGGACGAGACGGAGGAGTACCGGATCGCCCTGGACCGGCTGGGCGACGAGGCCCTCAACCCGCGCGAGTCGCTGGAGCGCCTGCGCGCGACCAAGGCCCGGTACTCCGGCGCTCCCTAGGTACCGCGCCGCCCTTCTGCTCCGGCGGTCCGGATCGTCCTGCCGCGGCCGGCCCCGCGCCGGACGGCGGGCCCGGCCGCTCAGGGAAGGCGGCCGACCCCGCCGAACTCGATCCACTCCTGCGTGAGCTGGCGGGGCGCGACCTCGGTGTCCGGGCGCCAGGTGGACACCTCGACCAGGCCCGGCTCAAGGATCTCCAGTCCCTCGAACCACTGGGCGACGTCCTTCTCCTGGCGCACCCGGCCCCAGTGCCCCTGGGTCGCCTGGTCCATGAAGTTCGTGACGAAGTCGCGGACCTCGGCGTCCTCGCTGACCAGCTGGCACATCACCGCGAAGCTGCCGGGCGCGAGGTGCTCGATCACCCGGCGCGACACGGCGAGCGGCCCGTCGCTCTCGCTGTCGGGGATGCAGTGGAACACCGAGTTGAACAGCACGGCCACCGGCTGCGAGAAGTCGATCAGGCGCCGGGTCTCGGCGTGGGAGAAGATGGCGTCGGTCGCCCGCATGTCGGCGTGGATGACGGCGGTGTTCTCGTTCTGCTCCAGCAGCGCGCGGCCGTGGACCAGGACCATGGGGTCGTTGTCGACGTACACCACGCGCGCGGAGGGGTCGACGGCCTGGGCGACCTGGTGGACGTTGTTCTGCGTGGGCAGGCCGGAGCCGTGGTCGAGGAACTGCCGGATGCCGTACTCCTCGGCCAGCGTCCTGACCACCCGCTGCAGGAAGCGCCGGTTGTTCAGCGCGAGGGCGCGGGTGCTGGGGACGACCTTGTCCAGCTCCTCGCAGGCGGCCCGGTCGGAGGCGTAGTTGTCCTTGCCGCCGAGGTAGTAGTCGTACATGCGCGCGGCGGTCGGAACCGTGGCGTCGATCGATGTGGACAGCTGCTTTCCAGGCTCCATCGCTCCCCCAGGGGCAGGCCGGCCGAGGAGATCACCTCGTACGACAACACATCCTAGGGAGACGGGAGTTGGTCGGGCCAGTCCATCGGTCAACCCCCACGGAACAGCCACCCGTGGTGGGAATTTCGGCCACCGAGACCCAGCCGCCCGGCGCCGCCGGGTCGCCGCACAGGCGCAGGTTCCCTCGAAACACCGCAGTTCAGGGCATGTCGGAGCGGGGTCCTCACAGCCGCCGCGCGGATCCGTGAGGGTTTCTCGGACGCCTTTCATGACATGGCTGCGCGGGACATCACTTCGAACTAAGGTTCTTGATCGGAAGCCACATTCGACGGGGGTACGCACGTGGCCGATTCGGCGCGCTCGCTCGACGACACCGCGCGGAACGGGGGGAAGCCTGGCCGGTTCACCGGTATGGGCCCCTTCATGCTCGTCTGGAGCGGGCAGGCGGTGTCCCTGGTCGGCAACTCCGTCCTGCGGTTCGCCTTCGTCTTCGAGACCTGGTCGGCCACCGGCCGGGCGACGGCGCTGACCACGCTGTCGCTGTGCGCGATGCTGCCGCAGGTGCTGCTCAGCCCGCTCGCCGGAGCCTTCGTCGACCGGGTCAGCCGGCGCACCGCCCTGCAACTCGCGGACGGCGGCGGCCTGTTGGTCGTGGCGCTGCTGAGCGTCCTGCACTTCACCGGCGGGCTGCACACCTGGCAGGTGTACGCGGCCGTCATGCTGCTCGGCGGCGCCGCCGCCTTCCAGTTCCCGGCTCTGGGTGCCGCCGTGCCGCTGCTGGTCGACAAGGACCGGCTCCAGCGGGCCAACAGCCTGCTGGCGAGCGCGAAGAGCACGGCGGACGTGGGTGGCCCGGCGTTGGGCGGCCTGCTGGTGGCGTTCTCGGGGCTCGGTCTCATCCTCGTCGCCGACCTGGTGAGCTTCGCCCTGGCGCTGGCCGCCGTCCGCGTCGTACGGCTGCGGGGCGACACCGGTCCGGCGAAGCGGCCGGGCGGCGGACCGCGCAAGAAGCTCGTGGCCGAGGCCATCGAGGGCATGCGCTTCCTCTTCCGGCATCCGAGCCTGCGCGATCTGATGCTGGCGTTCTGCGTCGTCAACCTGGTGATGGTCTTCGGCTTCGCCGCCGTACAGCCCATGGTGCTGGCCCGCTCCGGCGGGGAGACGGCGGCGCTGGCGAGCGTCAACACCGCCATCGGGGTCGGCGGGGTCGCCGGCGGGCTGCTGATGGCGGCCTGGAGCGGGCCGAAGAACCGGGCCCGGGGCATGCTGCTCGGCATCATCGGCATGTGCCTGTCCGCGCAGGTGGCCATGGCGCTGGCGGGCGGCGTGGTCGGCTGGTGCGCGGCGATCCTGGTGGGCGCCGCGCTCATGCCGATGATCAACGGCGTGATGCAGGCGATCGTGCAGACCAAGGTGGCTCAGGAGTGGCACGGCCGGGTCTTCGGTGCCGTGGTGTTCCTGTCGCAGATCTCGGTGCCGGTGGCGACGGCGGTCTCCGGGCCGCTCGCCGACCATGTCTTCGAACCGCGGGCCGCCGCCGGGACCGGCGTCTTCGTGGTGCTGGGGCCACTGGTGGGTGACGGGCCGGGCAGCGGCATGGCCGCCATGCTGCTCATCGCCGGCCTGTGCGGTGTCGCGGTCGGCGTGCTGAGCATGTCCCGGCGCACGGTACGGGAGATCGACACGCTGCTGCCCGACCTCGATGCCGGGGACGGCGAGACGGACGCGACAACCCCGGCCGACGACCGCTCCGGGCGCCCCGGCGATCCCGAGGACCCGGAGAACCCCGACAACCCCGAGAGCAAAGAACTCGTGGAGGGCTGACCATGACCACCAATCCCTTCGAGGACGACAACGGGACGTATCTCGTCCTCACCAACGCCGAGGGCCGGCACTCGCTGTGGCCCGACGGGATCGACGTGCCGGACGGGTGGGACGTGGCGCTCACCGCGAGCAGCCGCACGGACTGCCTCGCCTTCGTCGAGGAGCACTGGACCGACATATGTCCCACCCGCACGGCCGCCGATGCCTGAGGCGGAGGCCACGGGGGCGTCGCACGGGGTGCCGGAACTCTTCGAACGACAGGCGCGGCGGTCCCCGGCGGCCACCGCGCTGGTGTACGGCGACGAGCGGCTGAGCTACCGCGAACTCGACCTGCGGGCCGACCGGCTGGCGGGGCTGCTGCGGCGCCGCGGGGTGCGGCCGGGCGCCCTGGTGGGCGTGCACCTGGAGCGGTCCCCGCAGATGGTGGTGGCGCTGCTGGGCACGCTCAAGGCCGGGGCCGGGCACGTCATGCTCGACCCGGACTTCCCGGCGGAGCGGCTGCGTGGGATGGCGGCCGACGCGGGCGTGACCCTGGTGGTGTCCCGGCGCGGCACCCGGCAGCCGGTGACCGGCGCCGAGTCGGTGGCGGTCGAGGACGCCGAGGAGGCCGAGCCGCTCGGGCCCGGCTCGGTGCGGGTACGGCCGCAGGACCCGGCCTGCGTGATGTTCACGTCCGGCTCCACCGGCCGCCCGAAGGGCATCGTCGCCTCGCACGCCGCGATCACCGGGACGCTGACCGGGCAGGACTTCGCCTCCTTCGGGCCCGGCTCGGTGTGGCTGCAGTGCTCCCCGGTGTCCTGGGACGCGTTCGCGCTGGAGCTGTGGGGTCCGCTGCTGAACGGCGGGCTGTGCGTGCTGCACCCGGGGCAGCGCCCCGACCCGGTGGTGATGGCCGGCCTGGTCGACCGGCACGCCGTCACCTGCCTGTATCTCTCGGCGTCCCTGTTCCATGTGATCGTCGACGAGTTTCCGCGGGCGCTCGCCGGAGTGCGTGAACTGATCGTCGGCGGTGAGCCGTTGTCGCCCGCGCACGCGGCCCGCGCCCTGGAGCGCTACCCCGCGCTGCGGCTGAGCAACGGCTACGGCCCGGTCGAGGGCATGGTCTTCCTGTCCGTCCACCCGGTCACCGCACGGGAGGTGCGGGACGGCGGTCCGGTGCCGATCGGCCGCCCGCTGGCCGGCAAGCGGCTGCGGGTGCTGGACGAGCGGCTGCGGCCCGTCGCGGACGGCGTGAGCGGTGAGCTGTACGCCGCCGGCGCGGGCGTCGCGCTCGGCTACTGCGGCCGTCCCGAGCTGACCGCCGAACGCTTCGTGGCCGACCCGTACGGGCCCGCCGGTGAGCGGATGTACCGCACCGGGGACCTGGTGCGGCGGCGTGCGGACGGGGTGCTGGAGTACCTGGGGCGGGCCGACGCGCAGGTGAAGATCCGCGGGTTCCGGGTGGAGCCGGGAGAAGTGGAGACGGTCCTCGCCGGTCATCCGGGGGTCGTGCGGGCGGCCGTCGTGGCACGTCCCGACGCGACGGGTGAGAAGCGGCTGGTCGCGTACGTCGTTCCGCGCGCGGACGCCCAGCAGCCGCTGTCCGAACGGGACTTACGTGAGCACGCCGCCGGTGTGCTGGCCGACTACCTGGTCCCGGCCGCCTTCGTGCTGCTGGACGCGCTGCCCCTCACCGCCAACGGCAAGCTGGACCGCGCCGGTCTGCCGGAGCCCGGCCCGGTCACCGGCTCGCTGGCCTCGGCGACCGCACGACAGCCGGCCGGGCCCGTCGAGGAGGCGCTGTGCGGACTGTTCCGCGAGGTGCTGGGCGTGGCATCGGTCGGCCCCGACGACGACTTCTTCGACCTCGGCGGCAACTCGCTGACGGTCGCGCGGCTGCTGGGCCGCATCCAGCTGACACTCGGCGCGCAGGTCGGCGTACGGACGCTGTTCGACTGCCGGACGCCGGGGGCGCTGGCTCCGCACGTGGCGAAGGCCGAGCGCGAGGCCGAGCGGGACGCCGTGCGAGAGGCCGTGCGAGAGGCCGTGCGGGAGGCCGAGCCGGGCGTCCCCGCTCCGGTGCGGGACGAGGGCACGCTGCCGCTGTCGTACGCGCAGCGCCGCCTGTGGTTCCTGGACCGGGTCGAGGCGGGCACCGCCTACACCCTGCCGGTGCTGGTGCGGCTGCGCGGCGAGGTCGACCCCGAGGCCCTGCGGGCCGCTCTCGGTGACGTGGCCGGCCGGCAGACGGCACTGCGCACCGTCTTCGAGGAGCGGGACGGCGAGCCCGGTCAGCGGGTGCTGAGCGGCGCCGGGGCCCGGCCGCGGCTGCGGCACGTCATCCTCGGCTATGCCGAGGTGGGGCGAGCGGTGCGCGAGGCGGCCCGGCACCGCTTCGACCTCACGGCGGAACTGCCCCTGCACGCCGTGCTGTTCACGGCCCGGGACCGGCCCGGTGAGCACGCACTCCTGCTCGTCCTGCACCACATCGCGGGGGACGGCTGGTCCCTGCCCCCGCTCTTCAGGGACTTGTCACGGGCCTACGCCGCCCGGGTCCACGGCCGCGCGCCGCGGCTCGAGCCGCTGCCCGTGCCGTACGCCGACTTCGCCCGCCGTCAGCAGCGGCGGCTGGGTTCCGCGGACGACCCCGGGTCCCTCGCCTCGGCCCAGCTCACCTTCTGGCGGAAGGTCCTGGCCGGCCTGCCGGCGGGCGGCCCCCTGCTGCCCCGCCGTGCGGGACGGCCCGCCGTACCCGGGCGGGACGCCGCCACCGTCGTACGGCGGATGGACGCGCAGGCGCACGTCCGGGTCGTGGAGGGGGCGCGGGCGCAGGGCGCCACGCTGTTCATGGCGCTGCACGCCGCCCTCGCCGCCGCTCTGGTGCGGGCCGGGGCGGGTGAGGACCTCGCCGTCGCCTCACCGGTGGCCGGCCGGGGACAGGACGGCACCGTCGAGGACGTCGTCGGGTTCTTCGTCAACATGCTGGTGCTGCGGAGCGACGCCTCCGGCGACCCCACCGCACGGCAGCTGCTCGCCCGTGCCCGGGAGACGGCTCTGGACGCCTTCGCCCACCAGGACGTGCCCTTCGAGCAGGTGGTGGGAGCGCTCAACCCGGCACGGCCGCCGGGCCGGCAGCCGTTCACCGAGGTGGTGCTGGCGTTGCAGAACAACGCCCGGGCCGAGGTCGGCCTGCCCGGCGCCGAGGCCGGTGTGGAGCCGCTGCGCACCGGCACGGCACGGTTCGAGCTGCTGGTCGACGTCACCGACGAGCACGGGCCGTCGGGCGCGCCGGACGGCATCACCTTCGTCTTCGAGTACCGGACGTCGTGCCTGGAGCCGGAGTTCGTCGAGTGGCTGGCGGACGCGGTGGTCGAGGCGCTGCGGGCGGGCGCCGCCGAGCCGGACGTACCGCTGTCCCGGCTCCCGCTGCCCGAGCCGCCCCGGCGGGCGGACGCGGCCCGGGACTCGGTCCGCTCCCCCGCGCCCGCCGACGACGGCACGCCGGACTCGGCGCTGCGCGGCGAGATCGCCGCCGTCTGGTCCGACGTTCTAGGCGTCGACCGGATCGGCCCGCACGACGACTTCTTCCAGCTGGGTGGCAACTCCCTGCGCGCGGTGCGGGTCGCGGCCCGGCTGACCGGCGCCGGCCGCACGGTGACGGCCGCCCAGCTCTTCACCTCCCCCACGGTCGCCGCCCTCGCCGCCGAGCTGGAGCGGGCGCCTGCCCGGGCTCCCGCCGCGCCGGCGCCCATCCCGCGCCGGCCGCGCGTTCCCCGGCAGCCCGGCCGCGACGGCCGTACCGACACCAGTGACAAGGAGGTGCCATGGACCTGAGCGTGATGTTCTTCGGCGCCGACACGCCCGCCGACTCCGTGGCCGGGGGCGTCCCCCGGCACAGTGAGGTCTACGACGACATCCTCACCGTCGCCCGTACCGCGGACCGGCTCGGCTTCCACGCGGTCTGGACGCCCGAGCGGCACTTCCAGCAGGTGGGCCAGGTCTTCCCCAGCCCGCCGGTGCTGAGCGCGGCACTGGCGGTGGCGACCGAGCGGATCAACATCAGGGCGGGCAGCGTGATCCTGCCGCTGCACCATCCGCTGCGGATCGCGGAGGACTGGGCCGTCGTCGACAACCTCTCGCACGGCCGGATCGGGCTGTCCGCGGCGACGGGCTGGCATTCCGCCGACTTCGTGCTGGCCCCGGACAGCTACGAGGACCGCCGCGAGCGGACCATGCGTGACATTCCGCTGCTGCGGCGGCTGTGGGCGGGCGAGTCGGCCGAGTTCACCGACGGCACCGGCGCGACGGTCGCCGTCCTGCCGCAGCCCCGGCCCGTCCAGGACACCCTTCCGCTGTGGCTGACCACCTCCGGCAACCCGGCGACCTGGGAGGCCGCCGGCAGTCTGCGCACCGGGGTCCTCGGGGCGACCGTCGGGCAGAGCCGGGAGGAGCTGGCCGAGAAGATCGGCCGCTACCGGGCCGCCTGCGCCGCCGCTCCCGATCAGGGCGGCACCGACGCGCACGGCAGGGTGACGCTGATGGCGCACACGTTCGTCGGCGCGGACGACGAGGAGGCACGGCGGCTGACCTCCGTACCGCTGAAGCGCTACCTGCGCTCCTACGTCCGGCAGACCTCGGCGAACCGGACGGCCGACCGGGCCACGGCCGCTCTGAGCGAGGCACAGACCGCGATGCTCGCCGAGTTCGCCTTCCACCGCTATCTGACCTGGGGCAGTCTGCTCGGCTCCGCCGAGACCTGCCGGAAGATGCTCGCCGACCTGCGCGAGCTGGGCTGTGACGAGGTCGCCTGCTTCGTGGACTTCGGACTGGGCCGCGACGAGGTGCTGGCCGGGCTGCACCGGCTGGCCGAGCTTTTGGAGGACGTGGCGTGACGGCGACTACGGGGGCGTCCGGCGCTTCGCTGGCCGAGCGGTTCAGCGCGCTCAGCGGTGAGCAGCGGGTGCGGCTCATGCGGCGGCTGGTGGAGTCCGGTCAGGCCGCCCTGGTCCCGGCCGTGGTGCCGCAGCGCGACGGAGACGGGCCGGTGCGGCTCAGCCCGGCGCAGCAGGACCTGTGGGTGTACGAGTCGCTGTATCCGGGCACCCCGGCGCTGAACCTGTGCTGTGCCTATCACTTCGACGAGACCGTCGAGCCGGTCGACCCGGACCGCCTGGAGACGGCGCTGACCCTGGTGCGCGCCCGGCACGACGTGCTGCGCGCCCGGATCGGCGGTGACCCGGGGGCGCTCGCCGTCACCTTCCCGCCCGAGGAGCGCTTCCGCCTGGAGCGGGAGGACCTGCGCGGCACGGGCACCACCATCGCCGAGGCCTTCGAGACGTTCCGGCGCCGCCCCTTCGACCTGGCCGGCGAGCCGCTGATGCGGGCCCGGTTCGTCACGGTCGACGACCGGCGGGCCACGCTGATGCTGAGCCTGCACCACGTCATCGCCGACTGGTGGTCCTTCGACGTGCTCCAGGCCGAGTTCGCCGAGGTGCACCGCGCGCTGCGGGCCGGTACGGTCCCGGCTCCCGACCGGCCCCGGATCCAGTACGCCGACTTCGCCTCCTGGCAGGGCGAGCTGGAGGAGGCGGGGGTCTTCGAGGCACGGCTGGACTTCTGGCGCCGCTACCTCGCCGATCCGCCGGGGCCGCTCACCGTGCCGGGCGCCGGGAACGGGCTCGCGGAGGGCATCGCGCAGATCCCGTTCAAGGTGGACGCGTCGACCGCGCGGGCGGTGCGGGAGCTGGCCCGGGAGCGCGGCGCCTCCGTCTACGTCGTGCTCATGGCGGCCTTCGCGGTCCTGGCGCACCGCCTGACCGGCGCCGGCGACATGGTGCTGGGCACGCCGACCGCCAACCGGGCCGCCAAGGGCCTGGAGCGGGTCATCGGGTACGTCATGAACGCCATCCCGACCCGCTGGCGGATCCGGCCGGGTGACTCCTTCGCCGATGTGCTGGCCCGGTTCGCGGCGGACTTCCCCGAGCTGATGGCCAACGCCGACGTGCCGGTGGGCCGGATCGTCTCCGCGGTCGCGCCGGAGCGCAGCGCCGGGCGGTCCCCGCTGTTCCAGTGGGTGTTCATGCACCTCACCCAGCAGCGCAGCGTGGCCGCGATGCGGGAGTTCAGCGAGCCCGAGCGCATCCACACCGGTGGCGAGCACGACCTGGTGGGCATCGTCCGGGACGCCGACGACGGCACGATGGACGGCAGCTTCGAGATCCGTACGGCCCTGTTCGGCGCCGACACCGTACGGCACTGGTCGGACGCCTATCTGGAGCTGCTGCGCCGGTTCACCGCCGACCCGCGGGTGCCGCTCGCCGAGGTCGGCCTGGTGCCGGGGGCCGGCCGGCGGCGGCTGGCGGAACTCTCGTCCGGCGGCCCCGCCCCCGAGCCGCTCGCCCTGCCCGACCTGGTGGCCCGGCAGGCGGCGCGCACACCCGACGCCCCCGCGCTGGAGGCGGCGGGCCTGCGGCTGACGTACGCCGAACTGTGCGACCGGGTGGACCGGCTGGCGGCTCACCTGGCCCGGCACGGAGCCGGTCCCGGCCGTGTCGTCGCCCTCGCGCTCGGCCGGACGGCCGCCATGGTCCCGGCACTGCTCGCGGTGCAGCGCACCGGCGCCGCCCACCTGCCGATCGACCCGGACTACCCGCCGGAGCGGATCCGGCTGGCGCTCGAGGACGCGGCGCCGGTCCTGGTGGTGGCCGGCGCGCCCGGGGTGGTGCCGCGGACACAGGTGCCCACGCTGGTCCTCGACGAGCGCGCCTACGACGAACGGCCGCTGGTGGCAGGCCCGCTGGACCCGTCCCTGCCCGCGTACGTCATCCACACCTCCGGCTCCACCGGCCGTCCCAAGGGCGTGGTCGTCCCGCACACGGGCCTGACGGCCCTCGGGCAGGGGCTGGTGGAGGTCCTCGGACTGGACGCGGACAGCAGGGTGCTGCAGGTGGGCTCGCCCGCCTTCGACATCTCCGTCGGTGAGCTGTGCCTGGCCTTCGCCTCCGGCGGCACCCTGGTCGTGCCGCCCGAGGGGCCGCTTGCCGGGCAGGGCCTCGCGGACGTGCTGACGGACCGGCGGATCAGCTGTGTGCTGGTGCCGCCCTCGGTGCTGGCGACGCTGCCCCCCGGAAGGTACCCGCAGCTGCGGACGGTGGCCGTGGGCGCGGAGGCGTGCCCACCGGACCTGGTGGCCCGCTGGGCCGTGGGCGGACGCCGCTTCCACAACGCGTACGGGCCCACCGAGTACACCGTCGGCGCCACCGTCTCCGGCCCGCTGGCCGCCGACGGGGCGGCCCCGCCCATCGGTGTGCCGCTGCCGGGCACGCGCGCGTACGTGCTCGACGAGCGGCTGCGGCTGGTGCCGCCCGGGGTGTTCGGCGAGCTGTACCTGGCGGGGCCGGGGGTGGCGTACGGCTATCTGGGGCGGCCGGGGGCGACCGCCGAGCGGTTCGTCGCCGACCCGTACGGCCCACCCGGCGCGTGCATGTACCGCACCGGTGACCTGGCCCGCCGCCGGGACGACGGGCAGCTTGAGTATCTGGGCCGGTCCGACGACCAGGTGAAGATACGCGGCCGGCGTATCGAGCCGGGCGAGATCGCGGCCGTCCTCGCCGGGCACCCCTCGGTGCGGCAGGCGGTGGTCGTCGTACGGGAGGACGTGCCGGGCCGGCCGCGGCTGGTCGGGTACGTCGTGGGGAGCGGTGCGGGCGTACCGGTTCCGGACGGGTTGCTCGGGTACGCCGCCGGGCTGCTGCCCGCCGCGTTGGTGCCGGCCGACGTGGTGGTGCTGGACGAGCTGCCGCTGACGCCGGGCGGAAAGCTGGACCGGGCGGCGCTGCCCGCCCCGGACACCGGGCCGGAGCGGGCAGGGCGGGCCCCGCAGGGGACGCGCGAAGTCGCCCTGTGCGCCCTGTTCGAGGAGGTCCTCGGTGTGGAAGGCGTCGGCGCCGACGACGACTTCTTCCGGCTGGGCGGCGACAGCATCATGGCGATCCAGCTCGCGGGGCGTGCGTCGGGGACGGGGCTCGGCATCGCGCCGCGTGACGTCTTCACGGCGCGGACGCCCGCCGCGCTCGCGCTGACGGCACGGGAGGCCGCGGACCTCGGTCCGGGCGAGGACTCGGGCACGGGGCGGTTCCCGCTCACACCGGTCATGCACTGGTGGCGTGAGCAGTCCGGGGATCCGGCGGCGTTCACCCAGTCGATGGTGTTCCCGGTGCCGCCGCAGGCGGACACGGGGCGCGTGGAGGCGGCCGTGCGCGGGCTCGTCGAGCGGCACGCTGTGCTGCGGATGCGCCTGGTGGAGGGGGAACTGGAAGTCACCGAGGCCGTCCCCGACGTGACCGTCGAACGGGTCGAGGTGCCCGACGGCGTCGATCCGCGCACCCGGGCCGAGGAGGTGGCGGCGGCCGTGCGGCTCGACCCGGAGAAGGGCGAGATGCTGCGGGCCACCTGGCTGGACAACGGCCCCGGGCAGCGGGGGCTGCTGGCGCTGACGGTGCATCATCTGGCGGTGGACGGGGTGTCCTGGCGGCTGCTGGGGCCCGAGCTGGCGGCCGGTCTGGCGGGTGAGTCGTGGCCGCGGAGTACGGGCACGTCCTTCGCGCGCTGGGCGCGGCTGCTGGCCCGGGAAGCGGTCCGGCCCGACCTGGCCGAGCGGGAGGCGGGCCGCTGGGAGCGGATGCTGACCGGCCCGGACGCCCGGATCGCCGGGGGCCGCGGGGTCGGCGGGGACCGTGCCGTGCTGACCGTCGAGCTGACGCCCGAGGTCACCGAGGCCGCGCTGTCCGACGTGACCGCGGCCTTCCACTGCGGCGCGGACGCCGTGCTGCTGACGGCGCTGGCCGCCGCGGCGGTACGGCGCCGGGGTGCGGGCACCGGCCTGCTGGTGGCCCTGGAGGGACACGGCCGCGAGGTGCTCTCTCAGCCCGCCGACGTCTCACGGACCGTCGGCTGGTTCACCACCCAGTACCCGGTCCGGCTGGACGCGGGCGCCGCGCTGGGACCCGGCTTCTGGGAGCCGTCGCGGGACGCGGCCGGTGCGGCGCTCAAGCAGGTCAAGGAGCAGCTGCGGGCGGTCCCCTCGGGCGGCCTCGGCTGGGGTCTGCTGCGCCACCTCAACCCGGACACGGCCCCGAAGCTGGCCGCGCTGCCCGTCCCGGACCTGCGCTTCAACTATCTGGGCCGGTTCTTTGGCGGCGACCTC
The DNA here is from genome assembly GCF_053594495.1 of Streptomyces sp. NPDC001920. NCBI lineage: Bacteria > Bacillati > Actinomycetota > Actinomycetes > Kitasatosporales > Streptomycetaceae > Streptomyces > Streptomyces sp. NPDC001920. The sequence continues at coordinate 204,609 of NZ_JBSFEP010000012.1, read as the reverse complement.
GCCGAGGGCGAGCTGCTCGGGATGGCGGCCGACGCGCTGCCGCTCGGGCATGCCGTGGAGGTGGACGCGCTCGTCGCGGAGCGGGACTCCGGACGGCTGTGTCTGAGCGCCGGGTTCTCGTACGCGCGCGGTGTGCTCGGCGAGGACGAGGTGCTGGAGCTGGCGCGGCTGTGGTGCGAGGCGATCGAGGTGCTGGTCGAGCATGCGGGCCGGGAGGGCACCGGTGGCCACACCAGCTCCGACTTCCCGTTGGTCGAGCTGTCCTCGGACCAGCTCGACCTGCTGGAGGGCGACGTGGCGTTCGACCTGGACGACGAGGGGGACGGCTGATGGGCGGCCGCATCGCGGACGTACTGCCGCTCTCCCCCGCCCAGGAGGGGCTGCTCTTCCACGCCCTGCGCGATCCGGACCGCCCCGACCCCTACCTGGTGCAGGCCCGTTTCCGGATCGCCCCCGGGGTCCCGGCCGACGCGCTTCGGGCCGGGGTGACGGGGCTGCTGGAGCGGTACCCGAATCTGCGGGCGTGTTTCCGGCACGAGCAGGTCGACCGGCCGGTGCAGGTGATTCCGCGTGCGGTGCGGCTGCCGTGGACGCAGACCGACCTCACCGGCCGTGCGCCGGACGAGCGGGAGGCGGAGCTCGCGCGTCTCATGGCCGAGGACCGGGTACGCCGGTTCGACCTGGCCCGGCCGCCTCTGGTGCGGGCCGCTCTGGTCCGGCACGACGAGGGCGCCGAACTGCTGCTGACGTTGCATCACATCCTGTTGGACGGCTGGTCGCTGCCGTTGCTCGCGCGGGACCTGCGGACGCTGACGGCGGGCGCCGAGCCGTCGCCCGCCGTGCCCTTCAAGCAGTACCTGGTCTGGCTGAACGGCCGGGACCAGGCCGCCGCCGAGGCGGCCTGGCGTGCGGCGCTGGACGGTCTGACGCGACCGGCGCTGCTCGCCCCGGCGGGATCCGACGGCGGCGAGGACACGGTCGATGTCGAGCTGTCCGCCGGGCTGACGGCGGCGATCACCCGGCTGGCGTCGGACGCGGGCGTCACCGTCAACACCGTGGCGCAGACCGCCTGGGCGCTGGTGCTTGCGCGGCTGACCGGCGCCGAGGACCTGGTCTTCGGCGCGGTCGTCTCCGGGCGGCCGCACGATCTGCCCGGTGTCGAGCGGATGGTGGGGTTGTTCATCAACACGCTGCCGGTGCGGATCCGGCTGCGCTCCGGGGAAGGCGTCGACGAGCTGCTGGCCCGCGTCCAGGACGAGCAGCTGCGGCTCGCGCCGTACCACCACGTACGGCTGTCGCAGGTGCAGCGGGCGGTCGGAGCGGGCGAACTCTTCGACACGGTCCTGGCGTTCGAGAACTTCCCGCGCACGACGGGGCCCGCCGGGGACGTCGAGCTGGTCGAGACGCGGGACGCGACGCACTACCCGGTGACGGTCGCGGTCGTCGCCGGGGAGCGGATGCTGCTGCGGGTCGGCTGCCGCCGGGGCGTCCCGGCGGCCGCGGTCGCCGCCCGCCTGGCCGGCGCCTTCGAGGCGCTGACGTCCGCGCGGGGGACGCCGGCCGACCGACTCGACGTCCTCCCGTCGCAGGAGCGGGAACTTCTGCGCGCCCTGGCCGAGGGCCCTGCACGTCCGGTGCCGCGGGCGGCGGGCATCCCGGCGCGCTTCGCCGAGCAGGTGGCCCGAACGCCCGACGCGCCGGCCGTGGAGGCGGACGGCGAGGTGCTGACGTACGCCGGTCTCGACGCGGCCTCCGACCGGCTGGCGGGGCGGCTGCGGGAGGCGGGCGTGCGGCCCGGCGACACGGTGGGGCTGCCGCTCGGCCGGTCCGTGGGCATGGTCGTCGCACAGCTCGCGGTGCTGAAGGCGGGCGCGTGCTGTCTGCCGCTGGATCCGGCGGCACCGGCGGGGCGGCTGGCGGTGCTGACGGACAGGGCTCGGGTGCGTCTGGCGGTGACGTCGGAAGCGGTCCGGCTGCCGGAGGGCGTCACGGCCCTGGGCCTCGCCGGGGGCGGTGCTCCCGCGGCGGCGACGGCAGGGCCGGCCGCCGTGCACCCGGAGGCCGCCGCCTACGTGATGTACACCTCCGGTTCGACGGGCGAGCCCAAGGGCGTCGTCACCCCGCACCGGGCCGTCGTCGAACTGGCCGCCGACAGCCGTTTCGCGGGCGGCGCCCATCAGCGCGTGCTCCTGCACAGCCCGCACACCTTCGACGCCGCCACGTACGAGACCTGGGTGCCCCTGCTGAACGGCGGCACCGTGGTGGTCGCCCCGCCCGGCCCCGTCACCCCCGACCTGCTCAAGCGGCTGCTGCCCGAGGCCCGCGTCACCGCCCTGTGGCTCACGGCCGAACTCCTGCGCGCGGTCGCGGAGATCGCGCCCGAGGTGCTCGGCACGGTACGCGAGGTGTGGGCGGGCGGGGACGTGCTCGCGCCCGAGGCGGTCCGGCGGGTGCGCGCGCACGGTCCGGGCACGCGGATCGTCAACGGCTACGGCCCGACGGAGACGACGGTGTTCGCCACGGCCCACGGCGTGACCGGGGAGGTCGGCGCGTCCGTGCCCATCGGACGGCCCCTCGACAACACCCGCGCGTACGTGCTCGACCGGGTCCTGCGCCCGGTACCGGTCGGCGCGGTGGGCGAGTTGTACGTCGCCGGCACCGGGCTCGCCCACGGCTACCTCGACCGCCCCGGGCAGACGGCCGAGCGGTTCGTCGCCGACCCGTACGGGCCGCCCGGCGCCCGGATGTACCGCACGGGCGATCTGGTGCGCCGCCTCATGGGCGGTGAGCTGGAGTTCGCGGGCCGGGCCGACGACCAGGTCAAGGTGCGCGGCTTCCGGATCGAGCCCGGTGAGGTGGAGGCCGCGCTGGCCGCGTGCCCGGGCGTGGAGCGGGCAGTGGTCGCCGCGCGTTCGGGGCCGGACGGCGGCAAACGGCTCGTCGCGTACGTCGTGGGAGGCGACCTGGGCCTCGTACGGGAGCATGCGGCGCGCACCCTGCCGGCGCATCTGCTGCCGTCGGCGTGGGCCCGCCTCGACGCCGTCCCGCTGACCGCGCACGGCAAGGTCGACCGGGCCGCGCTGCCCGAGCCGGAGCCGGAGCGGGCGCGGCGAGGGTACGGGCGGATGGCCAGGCCGGGGCGCGAGCAGCGGCTGTGCGCCCTGTTCGCGCAGGTGCTCGGGGTGGACGCGGTCGGCCCCGACACCGACTTCTTCGCGTACGGCGGCCACTCGCTGCTGGCGCTGCGTCTGACCGCGAGGATCCACGCGGAGCTGGGGAGCCGGGTGCCGCCGGCCACCCTGTTCGAGGCGCCGACGCCCGCCGCGCTCGCCGCCCGCCTCGCCACCGGCCCGGCGGACCCGGGCGACGCGGCCGAGGACGCCTACGCCCCGCTGCTCACCCTGCGCGGCGAGGGCGACCTGCCTCCGCTGTTCTGTCTGCACCCGGGCCTCGGGCTCGGCTGGGGGTACGCGGCGCTGCTGCCGCATCTCGCGCCCGGCAGGCCGGTGTACGCCCTGCAGACACCGGTGCTGCACGGCGAGGACCTGCCGCGCACGCTCGGCGAACTGGCCGAGCGGTACGTGCCGCGTCTTCGGGCGGTGCGCCCGCACGGCCCGTACCTGCTGCTGGGCCGTTCCTTCGGCGGGCCCTTCGCCCATGAGCTGGCGGTGCGGCTGCGCGCGGCGGGCGAGGGGGTGGCGCTGGTCGCCGTGCTCGACTCGATGCCGAAGCCGCCCGAGGTGGCGCGGGTGGCGCCGGCCCCCGGCGCCGTGGAGCAGCTGTCGCTGGGGAACCTGTTGCGCAACGCGCTGCCCGGGGTCCCGGCGGGGCCGGGGCCGCTGGAGCGGGCGGAGGTCGTGGCACGCGTCCACGCGCACAGCGCGCTCTTCGCCGACCTCGACGAACAGCGCCTCGACACCCTGGTCGGCGCCATGGAGCGGTACATCGAGATGGCGCGGGCCTGGCAGCCGTCACCGTACGACGGGCGGGTGACCCTCTTCTCGGCCACCCGTGCCTCCGAGGCGACGACCGAGGAGAAGACGGCCGCGTGGCAGCGCTGCTCGGCCGGCGTGGACGTGCACGAACTGGACTGCGAGCACAGCGATGTGCTCGCACCGGGGCCGGTGGCCGAGGTCGCCGCGGCCGTGGAGGACGTACTGGCGGGACACCGCACGGGGGACGGAGCACAGGCAGATGAACGCTGACGGCATCGGCACGGGCGGGGCGTGCGAGGAGTACGAGTTCCCGACCTCGGACGCGCAGGCCCGGCTGCTCGTCCTGGACCACATGGACCCGGGCAGCGCGACCTACCACGTGCCGGCCGCCTTCGCGGTGCGCGGGCCGTTCGACGCGGCTGCTTTCGGGCGCGCCCTGAACACGCTGGTCGCCCGGCACGAGTCGCTGCGCACGGTGTTCCGCACCGGCCCCGACGGGGTGCCGTCGCAGATCGTGTCCGCGGTCGGATCGATCGAGCCGGGGGTGGCGCGCGACGTGCCCGTCGCCGAGGTGGACGCCCGGATGCGCGCCGAGGCGGCCCGCCCCTTCGACGTGACGACCGGACCGCTGCTGCGGTGCACCCTGTACACCGTGGACGACGGCAGTCACCGCGTCCTGCTCGTCGCCCATCACCTCGTCTGCGACGGCTGGTCGCTGGGCGTGCTGCTGCGCGAGCTGGCCGCCGGGTACGAGAACGAGGCCAAGGGGCTGGACCACGCTCTGCCCGAACTCCCGTTGCAGTTCCCCGACTTCGCCGTCTGGCAGCGGGAACGGCAGGCGAACGGCGAGTACGCCGGCTCGGTCGGTCACTGGGCCGAGCGGCTGCGGGGCGCCCCCGAGACGGTCGCGCTGCCGCTGGACCGGCCGCGCGGGGCGGTCCGTTCGGCGGCGGGCGGCACCGAGCGGTTCCTTCTTCCGGCCCGGGTCCGCGAGCGGATCGCCGCGACGGCCCGGGAGCGCGGCGGCACACCGTTCATGGCCCTGTTCGCCGCGTACGCCGCGTTCGTGGGCCGGCTGTCGGGCACCGAGGACCTGGTGATCGGTTTTCCCGTGTCCGGGCGGGACCGCCCGGAACTCCAGGACATGGTCGGCATGCTGACCAACACCCTGGCGCTGCGGATCGACCTGTCAGGCGATCCGTCGTACCACGACCTCATCGCCCGCCTGCGCACCGTCCTTCTGGACTCCCAGCCGTACCAGGACGCCCCCTTCGAGGCGGTCGTGAACGAGGTCGCCCCGGCGCGCGAGATCAGCCACGACCCGGTCGTGCAGGTGGTCTTCGGCTACGACGACGACACCGAGCTGACGCTGCGGCTGGCCGGCGCCGAGGTCGAGCGGGTCCCCGTCACGCTGGACACCGCGAAGTTCGACTTCCACCTCCAGGTGGAGCGCTGGGGCGAGGACCTCGCCGCCTATCTGATCCACCGCGGCGCGCTGTTCGAGGCGGAGACGGTACGGCGGTGGGTGCGCTGCTTCGAGACGCTGCTGGAGGGCCTGCTGGACCGCCCGCACGCCCCGCTGTCGGCCGTCGACATGGTCCCGGCGGACGAGAGGGAGTGGCTGCTCACCCAGGGGGCCGCAGCGCCGCGAAGGGCCGCGGACAGCCGCGCGGCAAGCCCCGACGCCCCCTCGGGCGCCCGGCGGCACGACGCGGCACCGGCCATGGGGCGTTCGGTGCCCGACCTGGTGGCGGACCGTGCCGCCGAACGGCCGGAGGCCACCGCACTGGTCTGCGGCGAGCTGCGGCTGACGTACCGCGAACTGCTGGAGCGCGCCGACGGCCTCGCGGCCCGGCTCCGCGCGCGGGGCGTGCGCCGAGGCGACCGGGTCGGCCTGCTGCTGCCCCGCGGCGCCGAGATGGGCATCGCCGCCCTGGCGGTGCTGCGCGCGGGCGGCGCGTACGTACCGCTGGATCCGGCACATCCCGCCGCCCGTCTCGCCCACATGGTCACGAACTCGGGCACGTCCCTGCTGCTGACGGCGGCGGGGACGACGGGCCTGACGGGCACGGACGTACCGGAACTGCGCGTGGACGAGGACCAGGAGGCGGTGGCCGCGGCCGCGCCCGTCGCGTGTGCGCCCGGCGACCTCGCCTACGTCCTCTACACCTCCGGCTCCACCGGAGTCCCCAAGGGCGTGGCGGTCGAGCACGGTGCGCTGTTCAACCTCGCGGTGAACGTACGCCCGGTGTTCCCGGTGACCGAGACGGACCGCGTCCTGCAGTTCGTGTCGTTCGGCTTCGACGTGGCCGTGTCCGACCTGTTCTTCCCCTGGGTCGCGGGCGCCGAGCTGCACATCGCGCAGGAGGACGAGCGGCTGGGCGAGGCGCTCCAGGCACGGCTGCGGGACTCCCGCATCACCTACGTGTTCCTGCCGCCGTCCGCGGCGATGACCCTGCCCCGCGCCCCGGGCGCGCTGCCCGAGCTGCGCACGCTGGCGGTGGGCGGCGAGGCGTGCCCGGCGGAGCTGGTGGAGCGGCTCGGCGAGGAGGGCCGCCGGATCGTCAACGCGTACGGCCCGAGCGAGGCCACCGTGTACTCCACGACGGCCGACCTGCGGCCCGGCGAGCCGGTGGTCATCGGCCACGCGGTCCCCGGCTCGCGCGCCTACGTCCTGGACCGCCGGCTGCGTCCGGTCCCGGTCGGCGTGACCGGCGAGCTGTACGTCGCCGGCGCCACCCTGGCCCGCGGCTACTTCGCCCGCCCCGGCATGACCGCCGAACGCTTCGTCGCCGACCCGTACGGGCCGCCCGGCAGCCGGATGTACCGCACCGGCGACCTGTGCCGTCTCGACGCGCACGGTGTGCTGCACTACCTCGGCCGCGGTGACTCCCAGGTGAAGCTGCGGGGTTACCGCATCGAACTGGGCGAGGTCGAGGCCGTGCTGGCCGGTCACCCGGCGGTCACGGTCGCCGCGGCGGCGGTGCGCGGCGAGGGCTCCGGGCAGCGGCTGGTGGCGTACGCGGTCACCACCGCCGACGTGCCGGACGAGACGCTGCGGGCGCACCTCGCGCGGCGGCTGCCGGGCTACATGGTCCCGGAGGTCTTCGTACGCCTGCCGGAGCTGCCGCTGAACCGCTCCGGCAAGATCGACCGGTCCCGGCTGCCCGAACCGCCCACCGGGCGACCGGAGCTGAGGGAGACGTACGCCGCTCCGAGCACCGCGGCCGAGCGGCGCGTGGCCGAGGTCTGGCAGCGGGTGCTGAGCGTGGACCGGGTCGGCGCCCACGACAACTTCTTCGACCTGGGTGGCAACTCGGTACGGCTGCTGGCCGTGCTCGCGGCGCTCCACGAGCACCCCGAGCACCGGGACCTCACCCTGGTCGACCTCTTCCGGTACCCCACGGTCGCCTCGCTCGCGACCCACCTCACCGGCACGGCGGCGCCCGACGTCGCCCTGCAGGAGGAGGCGGCCCGGCGCGGAAGCGCCCGCCGTGAGCGCCAGGCGGCACTGCACCAGCTCCGTTCCAGGAAAGGCACGACGCGATGACGACCGAGGACAACCCGATGCAGGATCCGACGCGGGAGCTGGAGTCCGCGGTGGCCGTCGTGGGCATGAGCGGCCGCTTCCCCGGCGCGCCCGACCTGGAGTCGTACTGGGGCAATCTGCGCGCCGGTGTCTGCTCCCTGTCCACCTTCACCGAGCAGGAGTTGCTGGCCGACGGGGCGGACCCGGCGGAGCTGCGCAATCCGGCGTACGTCCCGGCGCAGGGCCGGCTCCCGGACGCGGACCGCTTCGAGGCCGAGCTCTTCGGCTTCAACCGCACCGAGGCCGCGGTGCTGGACCCGCAGCACCGGGTGCTGCTGGAGACCGCCTGGTCCGCGCTGGAGGACGCCGGGTACGCCCCGCTGGACGCCCCGTCCCGCACCGGCGTGTACATGGGCGGCAGCCCGACGGAGCACGGGCTGGCGGCCGGCACGGATCCGGCGCTCGCCGCCTCGGTCGGTGCCCTGCAGGTCCGTATCCTCACCGACCGCGAGTTCCTTGCGCCCTGGATCTCCTACCGTCTGGGCCTGGACGGCCCGAGCATGACGGTCCAGACGGCCTGCTCGACGTCGCTGACGGCGGTCCACCTGGCCGTGCAGGCCCTCCTCGTCGGCGAGTGCGACACCGCGCTCGCGGGCGGCGTGGCCATCGGCACCGTGCGCCGGCAGGGCTACGTCCACTACCAGGGCGGGATCTTCTCGCCCGACGGCCGCTGCCGCCCCTTCGACGAGAAGGCGGACGGTACGGTGCCGGGCAGCGGTGCGGGCGTGCTGGTGCTGCGCCGGCTGGAGGACGCGCTGGCCGACGGCGACCCGGTGCGCGCGGTGATCCGGGGCACGGCGGTCACCAACGACGGTGCCGGCAAGGTCGGTTTCACCGCCCCGGGGGTGGCCCAGCAGACGGCCGCGATCACGGAGGCGTGGGCGGCGGCGGGGCTGGAGCCGTCGGCGGCGCAGTACCTGGAGGCGCACGGGACGGGGACGGAGCTGGGCGACCGTATCGAGCTGGAGGCGGCGAGCGCGGCCTTCGCGGGCGGTGCGGGCATCGGCCTGGGCTCGGTGAAGTCGAACATCGGCCACGCGGACGCGGCGGCCGGAGCGGCGGCGCTGATCAAGACCATCCTGATGCTGGAGCACGCGACGCTGGTCCCCACGGTGGATGTCACCAGCCCGGCTCCCGCCCTGAACGGGTCGCCGCTGCGGTTGGTCACACAGGCGCAGGAGTGGCCGGGCAGGCCGGAGCTGCCCCGGCTGGCGGGCGTGACGTCGGTGGGCATCGGCGGCACCAACGTGCACGTGGTGGTCCAGGAGGCACCGCAGCGGCCGGCTCCGGCGGACGACGCCGCCCGACCGCTGCTGCTGCCGCTGTCGGCTCGCACCGAGGCGCAACTGGCCTCGGCCGCGGAGCGGTTGGCGTCGGTGCTGCGCGCCCCGGACGCCCCCGCCCTGTCCGCCGTCGCACACACCCTGCGCACCGGCCGGGCCGCGCTGGCCGCACGGGCGTACGTGGTGGCGTCGGATGCGGCGGAGGCGGCGGAGAGGCTGACGGCGCTGGCCCGCGGCGGGGCCGCGCACGGCACCCCCGACCCGGTGGGTGAGGCGTGGGTGCGCGGCGAGGAGGTGACGTGGCCGGCGCCGGGGAGCGACGGGCGCAGGGTGCGTCTGCCGACGTACCCGTTCGCCGGGGAGAGCCACGGGTCGCTGACGCCGGGGAGACCCACCGCCGAGGCATCGAAGCAGGCGCCCGAGGGCGCGGCGGAGGGCGGCGAACTGCGGGCCACGGTGCAGGCGCTGGTGATCGAGGCCCTGGACCTGAACGGCGCCGCCGACCTGGAGCGGACGTACTTCGAGGCGGGCGGCGACTCACTGACGGCCGTTCACCTCACCGGAAGGCTGCGCGACGAGTTGGACGTCGACGTGCCGATCCAGCTGTTCCTGGAGCCGGTCACACTCGGGGAGATGACGGCCCGGATCTGCGAGTTGAAGCAGAACGGTGCCGCGGACGGGGCCCTGGACGCCCTCCTCGCCGAGTTCGAGGCGGAGTCATGACCGCCCCCGACGAGCGGGCCCGCTGGTTGCGCGGCAGTCGCGTACCGGATGCGCGGATCCGCCTGGTGTGCTTCCCGCACGCGGGGGGAGCCGCGAACTCCTTCCACGACTGGGCGGCCCTGACCCCGCCCGAGATCGAGGTCGTCGCGGTCCAGTACCCCGGCCGCCAGGACCGCCTGGCCGAACCGTGCGCGACCACGATGGAGGAGCTGGCGGACACGGCCACCGAGGTCCTGCTGCGGGACGCCGACGATCGGCCGCTGGCCCTGTTCGGGCACAGCATGGGGTCGTCGGCGGCGTACGAGGTGGCCCGCCGGCTGGACGCCGTCCCCGGTCTCCCCCTCACCCGCCTGATCGTGTCGGGCCGGGGCAGGCCGCGCCTCCCCGAGGAACGGCCGCCCGGCCCCACCCCGAGCGACACCGAGATCCTGCAGCACGTCCGCATACTGGATCCGGAGAACGCCGCCGTCTACGAGCACCCGGACCTGCGCCCGGTGATCATGCCGGCGCTGCGCGCGGACTTCGGGATCCTGGCGAGGTACCGCCCCGCTCGTCTGGACCCGCTCGGCGTGCCGGTCACGGCCTGCGGGGGCGACCGGGACCCGGTGTGCGCGCCGGAGGACCTCAAGTCGTGGGCGGACGTGACGTCCCGGGGACTGGACGTCCGGGTCTTCGAGGGGAAGCACTTCTATCTCACCCCGCGCAAAAGGGAGTTGCTCACCTTCATCACGTCACAGCTGGCCTGACAGGTCTCGGTACGGGAGCCCGCCGGGGGGTGAGGGCTCCCGTACGGCCCCCGGCGGCCGGGGCGGCCTTTCTCACGCCGTGCGCTTGCGGGACGCCGTCTTCTTGGCCGCGCCCTTCTTCGCCGTGCTCTTCGCGGTGGACTTCGCCGTGCTCTTCGTCGCCGCCTTCTTCGCCCCCTGGGCCGTCTTCGACGTCGACTTCCGGGCGGACGACGCGGTCTTCTTCGCCGCCGTCTTCTTGGCGGTCGACTTCTTCCCGGCCGTCTGCTTCGGCGCCGCCCGCGCCGTCTTGCGCGGGGCCAGGCGTCTGACCTCCGCCGGCTCCTCGGCCGGTGCCTCGCCCCGCGACTCCTTCGCCGCGCGCACGCTGTTCTCCAGGGCCGCCATCAGGTCCAGGACCTTGCCGCCCCGCGCCGGCTCGGGGGCCTCCGGCGGCGCCTCACCGGCGGCCTTCGCGGCGACGACCTCCTCCAGGGCCTCGCGGTACTCGTCGTGCAGCTCGTCGAGGTCGACCTCGCCGAGCGTGTCCATCAGGGCGTCGGCGAGGTCCAGTTCCTTGTCGTTGACCGTGACGTTCGTGTCCGGCGCGACACCCTCGGGCGCCCGCACCTCGTCCGGCCACAGCAACCCGTGCATGGCGATGGCGTCGCCGACCACCCGCAGCATGCCCAGCCGCTCCCGGCCCCGGAGGGCGAACTTGGCGATCGCCACCTTCTGGCTGCGCTTGAGCGCCTCCCGCAGCAGGGTGTACGGCTTCGCCGCCGGCGCCCCGCCGGCCGCGAGGTAGTACGCGCTGTCCATGTGGAGCGGGTCGATACGGTCGGCCGGGACGAAGGCCACGATCTCGATCGTCTTCGCGGTCGGGAGCGGAAGGTGGGCCAAATCCTCGTCCGTGATGGGGATGATCGTGCCGTCCGCGTCCTCGTACCCCTTGCCGATCTCCGCCTGGCTGACCTCACGCTCGTCCAGCTCGCAGACCTTGCGGTAGCGGATGCGGCCACCGTCCTCGGTGTGGATCTGGCGGAACGAGATGGAGTGGCTCTCGGTCGCGTTCACGACCTTGATCGGGATGCTGACCAGGCCGAACGAGATGGCACCGTTCCAAATGGATCGCACACGCAGCACCCTTTCGGTAGTTTTGCCCGGCTTGCTCAGACATCCATCATTATTTCTGGAATTCTCATGGTATGACGCCGATCACAGAGGTGGAGGGGCGACGGCTCGCGCTCAGCAATCTGGAGAAGGTGCTGTATCCGGAGAACGGCTTCACCAAGGGCGAGATGCTGCACTACTACGCCACCACCGCCGACGCCCTGCTGCCGCATCTGCGCGATCGGCCGCTGTCCTTCCTGCGGTATCCGGACGGCCCGGACGGCCAGGTCTTCTTCGCCAAGAACGTCCCGCCCGGCACCCCGGACTGGGTCACCACCTCCGAGGTGCCGCGCGTCGAGGGACCGGCGCGGATGGTCCTGGTCCAGGACCTGGCGAGCCTGATGTGGGCCGCCAACCTCGTCACCGAGTTCCACACGCCCCAGTGGGTGATCGACGCGCCGGGCGAGGCCGACCGGCTGGTCTTCGACCTCGACCCGGGCTCACCCGCCACGGTGGTCGAGTGCTGCGAGGTGGCCCTGTGGCTGCGCGAGCGGCTCGCGGCGGACGGCATCGAGGCGTACGCGAAGACCTCCGGCTCGAAGGGGCTCCACCTGTGCGCGTCCATCCGCCCCGCGCCCTCCGAGCGGGCCACGGAGTACGCCAAGGCGCTCGCCGTGGAGGCCGAGAAGGCGCTGCCCCGGCTCGCGATCCACCGGATGACGAAGAGCCTGCGGCCCGGGAAGGTCTTCGTCGACTGGAGCCAGAACGCCGCCCGCAAGACGACGGCCACGCCCTACACCCTGCGCGCGCGCCGCGAGCCGACCGCATCCGCACCCGTGACCTGGGAGGAGGTCGAGGACTGCCGCTCCCCCGAGAACCTGACCTTCCTCGCCCCCGACCTGGCCCCGCGCCTGCAGGACTACGGCGACCTGCTGTCCCCCCTCCTGGACCCGGCACGGGCCGGCACCCTGCCCTGACCCCACCCACCACCCGCTGCCCGACGCCGGCCGGCGCCCCCGGCCACGCCCGGCACTCACCCCCGCCCCGGCGTGACTCAGCCGAGCACGCCCCACACCCGCCGGTCCCGGGCCATCGCGTGCAGCGCCTCCACATCCGCCGGCTTCAGCACCCCGCCCACCCGCGCCAGCCCCTCCACCTCCGTGTCCCTGAGGACCCGGACCTCCCGCGGCGGCGCGGGAACCACCACGTCGGAGGGGGCGACCAGGGCGAGGACCGGGCGCACCTCGGCGGTCAGGGTGTAGGAGGCGCGGTCGGCGTCGGCGCGGACCCGGCGCAGCAGGGGCTGCGGCTCGCGGCGGCCGAGGGAGACCATCGGATCGGCCACCGTCACCTTCTGCTTGCGGGCGTACAGGGCGTGCAGGGCGAACAGCCCGCCCGGCCCGATCACCAGGTGATGGATCCGGTCGCCGCCGGGAAGCGGCAGGGAGTGCAGGGTGTGCCACCCCGCCCCGTCCAGCCGGTCCAGGATCTCCCCCACCGCCTGCTCCGCCGTGAGCGCCCGGCGCCGCGGGTCGGGACGCAGCCGGTGGGCGGGCCCCGGGTCCCGGTCGAGGTCCACCAGGAGCGCCTCGCCGGGCCGGTTGGGCGCGAGGTCGTCGTCCGGGTGGAGGGCCAGCCTGACCAGCTCGGCCGGGGTGGGGACCGGAGGCGGGCCCACCGTCACCGGTCCGGTGACGAACGGGCCGAGGGCCTCCAGCACCTCTTCTCTGCGGTCCTCGCTGAGCAGGTTGATCCTGGCAGCCTCCCTGTCGTACCAGGCGATGTTCCGCCCGTCCGTGAGGCACACGTAGAGCCGTTCCCGACCGTGCCGCCAGGTCGGTACGACGCGCAGTCCGCTCATGCACCATCACCCCACTGACCATGGGAACAGGCAGGGTGCTGCCCGGGCAAGAAGCCGGTTACCCTCGGCAGGAGTTGGGCAGACCCCCCGAGAGGGGTGGTGGGGGAGGCGCCGTTGCGTACGCGCAGGAAGCAACCCGACGTGCCGGCTCCGGACAGCCCGTGGAGCGAGATCGTGCCCGGCCTGTGGATGGGCGGGCACGAGTTCCGGGGGCCGTCGGGGCAACTGGAGTTCGCCGTCGTGACGGACGAGTTCGACGTCGTACAGACGCTGCTGCGGCTGCCCGGGCACGGACCCGACCCCGGCGTCGAGCACCATGTGTGGCCGATCCCCGACGGGCCGCTGGACGGCACCCAGCTGGCGGGGGTGATCAGGCTGGCGGAAGCCGCGTGCGAGGCCCTGGACGACGGCCGCAGGGTCCTCGTCCGCTGCTATCACGGCTACAACCGCTCGGGGCTCGTCGTCGCCCACGCGCTGATCCGCCGGAACCGCTCCGCCGAGCAGGCGATCCGGCTGATACGCTCCCGCCGCTCTCCGTGGGCTCTGCACAACGAGCTGTTCGTCGACTACCTCCGGGCCGGGCTCCCGACCGCCCGGCTCCTGGAGGAACTCGCCGAGTAACCGTTTCGCCCGTCCGCCCACCGGGTGCGCAAAAAGGACTTCCGTACGAATAGGGTGTACGGACTGATCACCACCCCAGCCCCGGGAGAGCCGTGCCCCGCAGCCGCCCCACGCGCATCGTCGCGCTCGTCGCCCTGTTGCTGGCGACCGCGACGGCGTGCGGTGACGCCGGGGGGCTCCAGGGCGCGGGTCCGACGGAGACCGCGATCAGCCCGGACAAGCTCTGGCCACAGCTGACGCCGGCGTCCAGCCCGGCCTATGTCGTCGGCGAGGTGAACCGGGAGGTCGTCAAGGGCGTCGCCGTCCCCGAGGGCGACATCCGCGAGGTGGACCCGGTGGCGGTCGTGCGCGGGGAGATCGCCGAGAGCCCGGGGGACTACGACGGCGACAAGGCGCCGTACCACCGCACCGGCAGTCTGATGGCCTACTGCGACGAGGGCGCCGGGCGCGGCCGCTGCCCGGTGCTCCAGCCGTACTACCGGGACCTGACCGGCGACGGGCGCCCCGACCTCACGCTGGGCTTCCGGCTGATGCCGGGCAACACGACCGCGGTGCGGGTCTACACCGTGGAGAAGCGCAGGCTCGTGCAGGTGATGGAGTGGGACGACGCCGTCAGCGGCGTGGAGCTGGCCGGCCGGTCGGTGATCCTCCGCTCGCCGTCGGAGGTGGCCGGGTACGAGTACCGGTTGCAGTGGACCTGGGACGCCGACCAGAAGGCGATGCTGCTCACGCACGACGAGATGCTGCGCACCGGACCCCGTAAGAAGACCCCGCGCCCCTCCCCCTCCTTCTCCCCGTCGCCTTCTGCGAGCACCCCATGAGGCTCGCGCTTCCCCAGTGGGCCGGCACCCTCGCCGTCAAGGCCGCCGTCTTCATCACGATGATGTGCTGCGCCCTCGCCGCGCTGCTCGGCATCCTCGTGCATGTCTCGGTGACCAACCAGACCGTCGGCCAGGCCCGTGATCTCGCGCTGTCCCGGCTGGAGGACGCGACGGCGGCGTTCGAGGCCGGGGACCCGCTCAGGCCGGGCGTCGGACTCGATCCGCCGGAGCTGCCCGAGTCGCTGCGGGACCTGGCGCTGACCGGGGACCGGGGCACGGTGGTCGCCGAGCACCAGGGGCACCCCACGATGTGGGCGGCGGGCCCGGCCGACGACGAGCGTGTCCTCGCCGTCCGGGTCGACTACTCCCAGCAGGCCCGCACCATCGAGGGCCTGGACCGGGCCATCCTGTGGTCGTCGGGGCTGGCGATCGGGGTGACGGTGCTGGTGGGCGCGTTCGCGGTGACACGGGTGACGCGCCGGCTGCACACCACGGCCCGGGTGGCCCGGCGGATCAGCGCAGGCGATCTGGACGCGCGGGTGGACGACCCCCGCACGAAGGACCCGAGCCGGCCGCAGGACGAGGTGGCCGCGGTCGCCGCCGCCCTGGACTCCATGGCGTCGTCGCTGCAGGGCAAGCTGCTCGCCGAGCAGCGGTTCACGGCCGACGTGGCGCATGAGCTGCGCACGCCGCTGACCGGGCTGCACGCGGCGGCCGAACTGCTGCCCTCGGGGCGGCCGACGGAGCTGGTACGGGACCGGGTGGCAGCGCTGCGCACGCTGACCGAGGACCTGCTGGAGATCTCGCGGCTGGACACCGGCCGGGAGCAGCTGGAACTGGACAGCGAGCCGCTGGGGGCGCTGGCGGAGCGGGTGGTGCGGGCGTCCGGCACCGACACGGAGGTCGTCGTCGCCCGGGACGTCATCGTGGAGACCGACCGGCGGCGCCTGGAGCGGGTGCTGGGGAACCTGGTCGCCAACGCGCACAAGCACGGGCGCAGGCCGGTGTCCCTGACCGTCGACGGGCCGGTCGTGACGGTGCGGGACCACGGGGACGGCTATCCGGGGTACCTCGTCGCGCACGGGCCGCAGCGGTTCCGTACCGAGGGGGGATCGCGGGGGCACGGGCTGGGGCTGACCATCGCGCTGGGCCAGGCGGAGGTCCTCGGAGCCCGGCTGACGTTCGCCAACGCGGCGGACGGCGGAGCCGTGGCCCGTCTCGTCCTGCGCCGGCAGGCACCGGCCTGAGGCCGCGCCCCCGCGGGCGGCTGCGCCCCTATGGCCCAGCGTGACGCGCGACCCTCCAGACGGACTCCTAATGTGGCGAGTAGTCAGGTTCGTCCCTCTCGCATGGAGGTCCCCATGGCCCTGCGCTCTCGCCTCGCCATATCCGTCGCCGTCGGCGCACTCGTCGCCGCGGCCTGCGCCACACCCGCCGTCGCGGATGACGAGTGGGGGTCCGGGACCGGCTCGGGCACGTCCCAGGGCGACTGGGGCGGGGGCCAGGGAGACGGCGGCGGAAACGGCCAAGGAGACGGCGGCGGGAACGGCCAGGGGGACTGGGGCGGCGGCCGAGGGGAGGGCGGAGGCGGGAACGGCCAGGGGGAGGGCGGAGGCGGGAACGGCCAGGGCGACTGGGGCGGCGGGGGCCACGACGACCAGCGGTTCACCCGGGGTCGCGTCACCGCGGGCACGCTGCTGCTGCGCAGCGCGCCCAACCGGGGCAGCCAGGTGATCCGCACCGTCCACCGCGGGGACATCGTCAAGATCTTCTGCAAGACGCCGGGCCAGCGGGTCGACGGCAACCCGCTCTGGTACCTGCTCGCGGACGGCACCTGGGCCTGGGGAGCGGCCCGGTACATCGAGAACATCGGGGCCGCGCCGCGCTGGTGCTGACACATAAGACACACAAGACGGATGATTTGGGTAAGTTCCGGACATGACCAAGGCCGGAACCACCCTGGTGGCAGCGGACGCGCCCGCTCCCGCCGCACCGCTCCCCCGGCGCCGCGGCATCGAACTGGCCCTCATCGTCGTGGCCGTCCTGCTCTCCGTGTACGGCTACTGCGCGGTCGGCCTCGCCAGGGACGGCACCGTCCCGCCCGGCGCCGCCGGTTACGGCGCCGGGCTCGGTGTGCTCGCGGTGCTCGCCCACCTGGCGGTGCGGCTGCGCGCCCCCTGCGCCGACCCGCTGCTGCTGCCGATCGGCGTGCTGCTCAACGGCCTCGGCCTGGTCCTGATCTACCGGCTCGACCTGGAGACACCGGACGACCTGGCCGCTCCCGCCCAACTCGTGTGGTCCACGCTGGGCGTGGCGCTGTTCACCGTGGTCGTCCTCCTGCTGCGCGACCACCGAGTACTCCAGCGCTACTCCTACGTCTGTGTCGTCGCCGCTCTCGTCCTGCTCACCCTGCCGATCTTCTTCCCTTCCGTGAACGGCGCCCGCATCTGGATCCGGATCGCCGGATTCTCCATCCAGCCGGGCGAGTTCGCGAAGGTGCTGCTCGCGGTGTTCTTCGCGGCGTACCTGGCCGCCAACCGCAGTGCGCTGGCGTACACGGGCCGCCGAATCCTGGGTTTCCGCCGGCTGCAGTTGCCCACCGGACGGGTGCTCGGCCCGATCGTCGCCATCTGGCTGCTCAGCGTCGGCGTGCTGATCCTCGAACGGGATCTCGGTACCTCGCTGTTGTTCTTCGGCCTGTTCGTGGTCCTGCTGTACGTCGCCACCGGCCGCACCGGCTGGATCGCCGTCGGCCTGCTGCTCGCGGCGCTCGGCGCGGTCGCCGTCGGCCAGTTGGAACCCCATGTGCACAGCAGGGTCGAGGACTGGCAGCACCCGCTCGCGTCGATCGAGGCGGGCGAGGGCCCCAACCAGCTGTCCCAGTCCCTGTTCGCCTTCGCGGCGGGCGGCGTCTTCGGCACCGGACTGGGCCTCGGCCACTCGATCCTGATCGGTTTCGCGGCCAAGTCGGACTTCATCCTCGCGACGGCCGGCGAGGAGCTGGGCCTGGCGGGCCTCGCGGCCGTCTTCCTCCTCTACGGCCTGCTGGTGGAGCGCGGCTTCCGCGCGGGCCTCGCGCTGCGCGACCCCTTCGGCAGACTGCTCGCGGTGGGGCTCGCCTCGATCGTGGCGCTCCAGGTGTTCGTGATCGCGGGCGGGGTGACGGGCCTGATCCCGCTGACCGGGATGGCGATGCCGTTCCTGGCACAGGGCGGCTCCTCGGTGGTCACCAACTGGGCGATCGTGGCCCTGCTGATCCGGCTCAGCGACAGGGCGCGCAGCCGGTTCGGCGTCCCCGAGGACGGGGAGGCCGCCCGATGACCCGGCACATCCGGCACGCCGCCTTCTTCTGCGCCCTGCTGCTGGTCGCGCTGCTCGTGAACGCCGCCCGCATCCAGGTCTTCCAGGCCCCGTCCTACGACGACAACATCGCCAACCGGCGGACCACCATGGCCCGTTACGGACAGCCGCGCGGCGACATCCTGGTCGGCGGCGAGCCGGTCACCGGATCCCACGACACCCGCGAGCACCTGCGTTACGAGCGGACGTACACGGACGGCCCGATGTACGCGCCGGTGACCGGCTTCGCCTCGCAGGTGTACGGCACGACGTTCCTGGAGCAGACCGAGGACGGCGTCCTGTCGGGCACGGACCCGCTGCTGTCGCCGTTCCCCCTGTGGAACGGCACCGCCCGCGACCGCTATCCCGCGGGTGACGTGGTGACCACCCTGCACCGGGCCGCGCAGGAGGCGGCGTACGAGGGGCTGGCCGGCCGCAAGGGCGCGGTCGCCGCCGTCGAGCCGTCGACCGGGCGGGTCCTGGCCCTGGTGTCGGCACCGTCGTACGACCCGTCCGTGCTGTCGGGCAACGGCTCGTCGGTGACCCGGTCCTGGAAGTCCCTGAACGGCGACCCCGACAAGCCGATGCTCAACCGGGCGGTGCGCAAGACGTATCCGCCGGGTTCGACCTTCAAGGTGGTGACCGCGGCGGCCGCCCTGGACGCGGGTGTCGTCGAGGACCTGGACGAGCCGACCGACTCCCCCGACCCGTACCGTCTGCCGGGCACCAGGACCAGGCTGACGAACCCGTCCAAGGGCTGCGCGGACGTCTCGTTGCGCAAGGCGTTCGAGTGGTCGTGCAACACCGTGTTCGCCAGGCTGGGTGTGCGGGTGGGAGCGGAACGGATGGCCGCGACGGCCAGGACCTTCGGCTTCAACGACGCCGATCTGCGGATCCCGTTCCCGGTCGCCGAGTCCACCTTCGACGCCAAGGTGGACCGGGCGCAGCTCGCGCTGTCGTCGATCGGCCAGTACAACACGAGGGCCACCCCGCTGCAGATGGCGATGGTCGCGGCGGCGGTGGCGAACGGCGGGCAGGTGCGCTCGCCGTATCTGGTGGAGCGCACGACCCGGGCGAGCGGCGGCACGGTCGCGACGGCCGGTTCGCGCCCGATGCGGCAGGCCATGCGCCCGTCGACCGCCGTCCAGCTCAAGGAGCTCATGGTGGACGTGGTGCGGGAGGGCACCGGCACGAACGCCTGGATCCCCGGCGCGACCGTGGGCGGCAAGACCGGCACGGCCCAGCACGGCCTCGGCAACTCCGGGACGCCGTACGCCTGGTTCGTCTCCTGGGCGCAGGGCGACCGCGATCTGGAGCCCAAGGTCGCGGTCGCGGTGGTGGTGGAGGACGCGGACCCGGACCGGGGCGAGATCAGCGGGGGTGGGGACGCGGCACCGGTCGCCCGGGCGGTGATGGAGGCGGTGCTGAGGTCACCCTCGCAGGACGGCCGTTGACGTCGGCTCCTGGATCAGGGCGGCGGGCAGGGCGACGTACGCCGTGACGCCCGTGCCCTGCGTGGGACGCAGTTCGACCTGGGCGCCGAGGCGGACGGCGAGGGCGCCGACGACGTGGTGGCCGAGGAACCTGGTCGGGGCGGTGTGCGGGGTGCCGCCCCGGCCCGACAGCACCCGGTTGGACTCGGCCATGCGCTCCGGTGCCATACCGATCCCCCGGTCCACGACGGCCAGGCAGTATTCACCGCCGTCCCACCAGCCGTAGACCTCGACGGGCTGCTTGGGCGGGCTGAACATCAGGGCGTTCTCGACCAGTTCGGCCAGCAGGTGGGACAGTTCGGCGACGCAGTGGCCGCGGACGCCGCACTGCTGGATGTCGACGGCGGCGACCCTCTGGTAATGCTCGACCTCCGCCACGGCCGACCGCACGACGTCGGCGACGGGGACCGTGCCCTTCCAGGACCGGGCCGGCGACTCCTCGCCGGCGAGCACGAGCAGCGACTCGGCGTTGCGGCGCATCCGGGTGGCGAGGTGGTCGAGTTCGAACAGTTC
Organism: Streptomyces sp. NPDC001920; assembly: GCF_053594495.1. Taxonomy (NCBI): domain Bacteria; kingdom Bacillati; phylum Actinomycetota; class Actinomycetes; order Kitasatosporales; family Streptomycetaceae; genus Streptomyces; species Streptomyces sp. NPDC001920. The sequence goes on along the minus strand of NZ_JBSFEP010000012.1, from coordinate 184,593 downwards.
CGCGAGGGCGTCCGGGTCCAGCTCCTGGCTCTCCAAGGTGGTGATGAGACCGAGCTGCCGGTTGAGCAGGCTCTGGTTGCGGCGCCCGAGGCTGGCCAGGGACTCGGTACTGGTGCGACGCAGGGCGGCCTGCTCGGCGGCGAGCCCGACGGCGGTGTCCTCGACATTGCGCAGGGCTGCGGCGAGACGGCTGATCTCCCTTGCGCCACCCGGGAGTTCGCTCCGCCCGTCCTCGGCGGCAGGGGCGCTGCCGGGGTCGGCCTCCTGGATCCGCCGCACGGCCTCGGGCAGCCGCGTCCCCGCGACGGCGTCCGCCTCGTCGGCGAGGGCGCCGAGCGGCCGGGTGATGGAGCGGGCGGAGAAGAGGGCGAGCGCGACGGCGACCGCGACGATCAGCGCCCCGAGGGCGAGGAAGCCGCCGAGCTGGCGGGTGGCGGCGGAACCGGCGTCGGCGGCGCGGGCCCGTACGTCGTCCCCGACGGCCCGCTGCACGGCGTGCAGATCATCGACGAGGGTCGTCATGTCGGCCCACCAGCGGCCCGGGGCCACACCGAGCGCGGACCCGTCGGCCCCCCGCTCGGCCCGCGCCTCGTACCCGGCGACCCGGCGTGCGGCGGCCGTACCGAAGGCGTCGTCGAGAGCGGACTCCTGCCCCTTGCCCGCCAGTTGCCGGAACTGCCCCACAGCGGCCACCCGGGCGGCGCGGACCTCGGTGAAGTCGAGGTACTCCCCGGCCCGGAACCGCCCGGCCGCGAACACCCCGTTGAGGGATCCGCGTTCGAGCGCGACGGCCTCCGTCGCCCTGGCGAGGGCCTGGAGCGCCTGCACGCCCTGGGCGATCCGCCGGTCGCCGTCCGGGGCACCGGCCGACTCGGCGTCGATGAGGGCGGTGACGGCCTCGGTGTACGTCCGCAGGGTGGCGGCGCGGTCGGCGGTCCCGGCGTCGACGTCCTCGCGGGTCGTGGTGAGGGCGCCCAGCTGGCCGTCGGCGGACCGCAGTGCAGAGATCGCGGCACCGGGCAGCGCGCCGCCCTCCTCGTCGAGCGCGGTGCGCAGCGCGTCCCGTGCCTCGTCGGTGCGTCCGCGCTGCGCGACGACGTCGTCGCGGTACCCCTCCTCGCCCCCCAGCAGCCCGTTGGTCAGTCCGCGTTCGCGCTGCACCTCCCGGACCAGCTCCTGTGCCTTCAGCAGCACCCCGACCTGTGTCTCGGTCTTCCGGGCGGTGGACCAGTCGGCGGCCCGGTCGGCGACGCCGAGCCCGATGAGGGCGAGCAGCAGGCAGGTCGGTACGGCCAGCACGATGGCCATACGGCCGCGGATGGAGCTCCATCCGGGCAGTGCGGCCGGGCGGCGCAGGGTCGGGCGAAGGGTGGTCAGTACATTCCCCGTCATGCTCCGCGAGGCTACGGGCGGGCCGGTCAGCGCGGGGTTTCCCGCCCGTAAGACGGCGGTGCACAGGTCCTCACGCGGCTGTCGTCCCGGCTGTGAAAGAGGGCATGTGCCCATATTCTGAGATGTTCCCTGGGCTTGCCTCGCCGCCCGACCTATCGTTCGGCCCATGACGTCATCAACCGCGCCGGAAGCCGCCTACGAACTCGCCCAGGTCAACATCGCCCGCCTCAAGGCCCCGCTGGACTCACCGCAGTTGAGGGACTTCGTCGACAACCTCGACCCCGTGAACGCCGACGCCGAGGCGGCCGACGGCTTCGTGTGGCGGCTGCAGGACGACTCCGGCGACGCGACGGCCGTACCCGTCTTCGGTGACTCCTGGCTCATCATCAACCTGACGATGTGGCGCGACACGAACGCCCTGACCGCGTACATGTACCAGGGCCGCCACCGCGAGATGCTGGCTCGTCGCCGCGAGTGGTTCGAACGCGTGCAGGAGGCGATGACCGCCCTGTGGTGGGTCCCCGCAGGCCACCGCCCGACGGTCGCGGAAGCCGAGTCCCGCCTCCTCCACCTCCGCACGAACGGCCCCACGCCGTACGCCTTCACCCTGCGTACGTCGTACCCGCCCCAGGGGGCCCAGCCGGTGCGGGGCGAGGTACCGGACGGACTCGGCTGCCCGGCCTGACGCCGGGCCGGGCCCCTCAGCCCTCCGCCCCCGCCTCGACGGCGTCCGCCACCTCGGCCACCCGCTCCCGCTCCTCGACGGCGAACCGCTCGGCGTCCAGCTTCTCGGCGATCTCCTCGTCCTGGGCCATCAACAGGTCCAGGTTCGAGTCGCCCATCTCGAAGACACCCATGTCGACATAGGCCCGCTGGAGCCGTTCGCCCCACAGGCCGATGTCCTTGACGCAGGGGACGATGCGGGAGAAGAGCAACTGGCGGAACAGGGCCAGGAACTCGGACTGTTCGCTGTACTCCTCGGCCTCGGCGGTCGGGATGCCGAAGTTCTCCAGCACCTCGACGCCCCGCAGCCGGTCGCGCATCAGGTAGCAGCCCTCGATGACGAACTCCTCGCGCTCACGCAGCTCGGCGTCGCTGAGCTGCGTGTAGTAGTCCCTGAGCGCCATCCGCCCGAAGGCGACGTGCCGGGCCTCGTCCTGCATGACGTACGCCAGGATCTGCTTGGGCAGGGGCTTGTCCGTGGTGTCCCGGATCATGCCGAAGGCCGCCAGCGCCAGCCCCTCGATCAGGACCTGCATACCGAGGTAGGGCATGTCCCACCGGCTGTCCCGCAGGGTGTCCCCCAGCAGTGCCTGCAGGTTGTCGTTGACGGGGTACAGCATCCCGATCTTCTCGTGCAGGAAGCGGCCGTAGATCTCCGCGTGCCGGGCCTCGTCCATGACCTGGGTCGCCGAGTAGAACTTCGCGTCGAGGTCGGGGACGGACTCCACGATCCGCGCGGCGCAGACCATCGCGCCCTGCTCACCGTGCAGGAACTGGCTGAACTGCCAGGAGGCGAAGTGCTTGCGCAGCTCGCCCTTGTCCTGGTCGGTGAGCTTCGCCCAGTACTTGGTGCCGTACAGGGACAGCGACTCGTCGGGGGTCCCGAGCGGGTCGCAAGGGTCCACGTCCAGGTCCCAGTCGATGCGCGTCCGCCCGTCCCACTGCTTGTCCTTGCCCTTCTGGTAGAGCGCGAGGAGGCGGTCGCGGCCGTCGTCGTACTCCCAGCTGAAACGTGCCGCGCCGGTCGCCGGCACCTGCCAGTGAGGGTCTCCCGGATCTGCGACGTACAGGTCGAAAGTCGGCATGTCCCGCAGGCTCACACGTGGTAGACGCGCGGTCAACAAGTTGCGCACAAGGGATTGACGGGCTTGCTGACAGGCAGTCTCATAAGGGCATGACGACGCTGACGGAAGCCGATGCGGTCGCGGGGTTGCGCGATGCGCTCGGCCTGCTCAAGGACCGGGAGCAAGTGGCCCAGCGGCTGCTCGACTCCTCCGCCAAGCACTCCTTCGACCCGGACAAGGAGTTGGACTGGGACGCGCCCTTCGAGGAGGGCAAGTGGTTCTGGCCACCGGAACTGGTGTCCCTCTACGACACCCCGCTGTGGAAACGCATGGGCGAGGAGCAGCGCATCCTGCTCTCCCAGCACGAGTCGGCTGCCCTGGCGTCCCTGGGCATCTGGTTCGAGATCATCCTCATGCAGCTCCTGGTCCGCCACATCTACGACAAGGCCGCGACCAGCGCACACGTCCGCTACGCCCTCACCGAGATAGAGGACGAGTGCCGCCACTCCAAGATGTTCGCCCGACTGATCTCCCACGGCGGCACCCCCTGGTACCCCGTCAGCCGCGTCCACCAGCACCTGGGCCGCCTCTTCAAGACGATCTCCACCACGCCCGGCTCCTTCACGGCCACGCTGCTCGGCGAGGAGGTCCTCGACTGGATGCAGCGCCTGACGTTCCCCGACGAACGCGTCCAGCCCCTCATCCGCGGCGTCACCCGCATCCACGTGGTCGAGGAGGCCCGCCACGTCCGCTACGCCCGTGAGGAACTGCGCCGCCAGATGGTGACGGCCCCCAGGTGGTCGCAGGAGTTCACCAGGGTCACCTCCGGCGAGTTCGCCCGCGTGTTCTCGGTGGCCTTCGTGAACCCCGATGTCTACACGAACGTAGGCCTGGACAAGCGCGAGGCCATGGCCCAGGTCAAGGCCAGCGCCCACCGCCGCGAGATCATGCAGACCGGCGCCAAGCGCCTGACGGACTTCCTCGACGACATAGGCGTCCTGCGCGGAGTGGGCCGCCGCCTGTGGAAGTCATCGGGCCTGCTGGCATAGACGAATTCCACGCCACACCCCCCACCACCCCCAGGAGCCGCCCCCGAGCAGGCCGCAGGAACACACACCCCCACCGGCGGCCGGCCGCCCACGGCGCGAAGGGGCCGTACCGGGGGGTGCCCGCCCGCAGCGGCCGGCGTCAGGACACAGCACCTCCTGTCCCGACCCCAGCCGCCGGCCCGAGGACGGACACCCCCCGGTACGGCCCCGCCCCCCACCAGCCCCAGGCGCCACACCCGCCCCCACCGAGCCCCCACCGAGCCCGCACAGCCGCCGCAGGCATCACGCCCACCCGACTACCCTGCTGGTCATGACGCCCTCGGCACCCACCCCCGCCTACCGTCGCCTGAGCGTCGAGGAACGCCGCAGCCAACTCCTCAACGCCGCGCTCACCCTCTTCGCGCACCGCGCCCCCGAGGACGTCTCCCTGGACGACGTGGCCGAGGCGGCGGGAGTCTCCAGGCCCCTGGTGTACCGCTACTTCCCCGGCGGCAAGCAACAGCTCTACGAGGCCGCCCTGCGCTCGGCCGCCGAAGAGCTCCAGCACTGCTTCGCCGAACCCCGCGAGGGCCCCCTCCTGGGCCGCCTCACCCGGGCCCTGGACCGCTACCTCGCCTTCGTCGACGAGCACGACACCGGCTTCAGCGCCCTCCTCCAGGGCGGCAGCGTCGTGGAGACCTCCCGCACGACAGCCATCGTGGACGGTGTCCGCCGCGCCGCCGCCGAGCACATCCTCGACCACCTGGAGATCGCCGACCCCGGCCTCCGCCTCCGCATGACCGTCCGACTGTGGATCACCGCGGTCGAGGCGGCGTCCCTCATCTGGCTCGACGAGGACAAGCAGCCACCCGTGCAGGAACTGCGGGACTGGCTGGTGGAGCAGTTCACCGCCGCGCTCGCGGTCACCGCGACCAGGGACCCGCAGACCGCCGCCCTGGCCGAGAAGCTCGCGGCGGATGGCTGACACTGGTGCCGTGAAGAGCGAAGACACCCCCTTCGAGGGCGGCCCGATGGACGGCCGCGTCCTGCCCGTACTCCTCGGCATCACCGGCCACCCGCCCAAGACGTACCGCATCCCGGTCCCGGACCCGCACGGCGGCCCGCCCACCGTCCTCGTCTACCGCCGCGTCCCGCGCACGCCGGGCGCCCGCATGGGCCTGACGGCGCGCTGGAAGTACGAGTACGCCCCGGAAGGCGCCCCCACCCGCCGCCTGAACTGGCCGTGGTCCAAGCCGAACGCGACACCGGACACCACGCCGAACGCGACACCGGACACCACGCCGAACGCGACACCGGACACCACGCCGAACGCCACGCCGGACGGCAAGCGGGACGACACAAAGGAGTGACGCGGCTGCGCCGGACCGCGCACAGCCACCGAGCGAAGAGCGGGCGATCACCCGATGCTCACGATGCGGAGCAGAGAGCCTCTCCGCATCGGAGGTGATGACGTGTCAGGAAGGATTCTGCGTCTGGCGTGCACGGCGGTGGTGGCCGGCACGATCCTCGCACCGGCACCGGTACCGGCGATGGCGGCTCCCGAACCACAAGAGCGGTCCGTCGCCGAGCTGCTGACGGACCTTCAACGTCTGTACCGGCAGGCCGAGCGGGCCACGGAGACCTACAACGCCACCGAGGAGAAACTGAGGAAGCAGCGCGCCGAGGTGACCCGCCTGGAAGCGGCACTGTCCCGCGCACGGCTGTCCCTGCACGACAGCCGGGGCGCGGCCGGCCGCCTGGCCCGCCAGCAGTACCAGGACATCAGCGACCTCTCCCCGTACGTCCGACTGCTCCTGGCCCGCGACCCACAGCACGCCCTGGACCAGGGACATGTCATCGGCCGACTGGCACGGGAGCGCGCCGAGACGGTCGGCCGTCTGACCGGCAGCGAGCGGAAGGCCGGTGAACTGGCCCGCAGGGCCCGCAAGGCCCTGGACGAGCGACTCGCCCTCGCCGAACGGCAGAAGAAGGACAAGGAGGCCGTACGCAAGCGTCTGAGGAACGTCGAGGAGCTCCTGGCCTCACTGACCGCCGACCAGCTCACGGCCCTGGCCGAACTGGAGCGCAAGGGCATCGCCAAGGCGCAGCGGGCGTTCATGGCGTCCGGCGCCCTGGCCAAGGACGACAACAAGCCGTCCGGCAAGGCCGACCGGGCGATCCGCTACGCCAAGAAGCAGCTCGGCAAGCCGTACAAGTGGGGCGCCGAGGGCCCGAAGTCGTACGACTGCTCGGGCCTGACGTCCCAGGCATGGGCCCACGCCGGTACCCCGATCCCCCGCACGAGCCAGGAGCAGTGGGCGCAGCTCGAACGCGTTCCGCTGACCGAACTGCGCCCCGGCGACCTGGTGGTCTACTTCCCGGACGCCACCCACGTGGCCCTGTACCTGGGCAAGGGCAAGGTGGTCCAGGCCCCGCGGACCGGCGAGAAGGTCAAGATCTCCCCGATCGCGTCCAACCCGGTCCTGGGCGCCGTACGCCCCGGGATCAAGCCGCCGAAACCTCGGCGAGATACGCCTTGGTCTTCTCAGGCTCGTAGAAGTAGTTCTCGAAATCAGCCGGGTCGTTGAAACCGTTGGCGAACCGGTCGGCGACCGTCTGCAGCTGCCCGGCCGCCCCGATGAGGTCGAGGATGTGCTCGGGCGGCGGCGCCAGCATCGCGTTGGTCCACTTGGTCACGTGCTGGGCGGTGGCCCAGTACCGGTCGAACGTGGCACGCATCCAGGTCTCGTCGAACTCCTTGTCGCCGTGCTCGACGATCGAGGCGAGGTAGGCGGCGGCGCACTTGGACGCGGAGTTGGAGCCCTGGCCGGTGATGGGGTCGTTCGCCACGACGACGTCGGCAACGCCCAGCACGATCCCACCGCCGGGGAGACGGCCGACGGGGTTGCGGACGGTGGGGGCGTAGCGCCCGGCCAGCGTGCCGCCGGCGTCGGTCAGCTCGACCTTGGTGGCCCGCGCGTACTCCCAAGGCAGGTACCGCTCCATGAGTCCCAGGGTCAGGGAGAGGTGCTCGGCCGGGTCCTTGACACCGTCGAAGACGTCGAGCGGGCCGCCGGGTATGCCTTCCCAGAACAGGATGTCGGCACGGCCGGAGGTGGTCAGGCACGGCATGACGAACAGCTCGCCGACGCCGGGGACGAGGTTGCAGCGGACCGCTTCGCTGTCGGGGTGCTCGGGGCGCGGGCCGAGGCCGTGGACGTACGAGACGGCCAGGGCGCGCTGCGGCTCGCTGTAGGGGGACCGCTCGGGGTCGCGGGCGAACATCTGCACCAGCTCGCCCTTGCCCGCCGAGACCAGTACCAGGTCGTACGTACGGGAGAAGTAGTCGAGGTCGCCGACGGCGGCGCCGTGGATGACGAGCTGGCCGCCGCGCTGGGCGAAGGTCTCCATCCAGCCGGCCATCTTCACCCGCTGGTCGATGGACTGCGCGTGCCCGTCGAGCCGGCCCAGCCAGTCGATCGCACGCGCGGAGGGGCCCTCGGCCCAGGAGCCGGGGGCGGCGACGGAGACGCCGAGCCCTTCGATCTTCGGGGCCTGGGACTCCCAGAAGTTCAGCTGGAGATCGCGCTCGTGCTGCAGGGCGGTGTGGAACATGCACTGCGTGGACATGACCCGGCCGCTGCGGATCTCGTCCGCCGTCCGGTTCGACATCAAGGTGACCTCGTACCCCTGCGACTGGAGGCCGAGAGCGATCTGGAGCCCGGACTGACCGGCTCCGACGACGAGTATCTTCCGCATGCGGGGCTGTCTCCTACTCGGGGGTTTCGTCGAGCGCGTGGCCCACGAGGGCCAGGAGGGTCTCGATCACGGAGATCCGGCGACGCGCGTCCATGATCATGACAGGTATGTGCCGCGGGATGGTCAGAGCCTCCCGCACGTCCTCCGGCTCGAACAGCTCACTGCCGTCGAAGTGGTTGACCGCGACGACGTACGGCAGTCCGGAGCTCTCGAAGTAGTCCAGGACCGGGAAGCAGTCCTTCAGACGTCGGGTGTCGGCCATGACCACGGCGCCGATCGCGCCACGCACGATGTCGTCCCACATGAACCAGAACCGCTGCTGGCCCGGCGTGCCGAACAGGTAGAGCACCAGGTCGTCGTCGAGCGTGAGACGCCCGAAGTCCATGGCCACGGTGGTGGTGGACTTGCCCGGCGTGGCGGTGAGGTCGTCGGTGGCCTCGCTCGCCTCGGTCATCAGCGCCTCGGTCTGCAGCGGCGTGATCTCCGAGACGGCGGTGACCAGCGTGGTCTTGCCCACGCCGAAGCCGCCGGCCACGACTATCTTCGTGGCGATGGGCGCGCGGGTGCGGTCCGTCTGCCAGGACTTCAGGTCCTCGTCGGGCTCGACGAACGGGGTGGTACCGCCGACAGCGAAGGCGGCGTCAGAGACGACGGAGTCCACTCAGCACCCTTTCCAGCAGCGCGCGGTCCGGCCGGCCCGTGCCATGACCGGTTCCGGTGCCGTACACACGGATCTTTCCCTGGTCCGCGAGGTCGCTCAGGAGCACGCGGACCACGCCGAGCGGCATCTTCAGCAGCGCGGCGATCTCGGCCACCGTGCGCATACGGCGGCACAGTTCGACGATGGCCCGCATCTCCGGCATGACCCGGGAGCTGAGGGAACCATTCGTCAGTTCCTTGCGCTCCTCGGCCGCCTCCAGCGCGGCCGTGCTGCTGACGAACGTCTCGACGAGCAGCACATGGCCGAAGCGGGTACGGCCGCCGGTGAGCGAGTAGGGGCGCACCCGGGCGGGCTTGCGGTCGCCGCCGCGGGTGGGGAGCAGGGGCTTGGTGGGCGGCTTCTTCGGGAGGTTGCTCATCGGGTACTCCCCGCCGACGCGGTCTCGAGGGATTTCCGTAGCTCGCTGCGCAGTTCGGGGGTGAGGACGTGGCCGGCGCGACCGACGAAGAGCGCCATGTGGTAGGCCACCACGCTCATGTCGCAGTCCGCCGACCCGTGCACGCCGAGCAGCGAGCCGTCGCTGATGGACATCACGAACAGGCTGCCCTCGTCCATCGCGACCATGGTGTGCTTGACCCCGCCGAACTCCATCAGCCGGGCGGCGCCGACGGTGAGGCTGCCGATGCCGGACACGACGGTGGCGAGGTCGGCGGAGGAGCCACGGGGGCCGCTGGGCCGGTCGGTCCCGGCCTCGCGGGCCGCGGTGTTCCGGGCGTGGTCGGAGGAGAGGAGGAGCAGGCCGTCGGAGGAGACGACGGCGACCGACTGGATGCCCGGCACCTCCTCGACCAGATTCGTCAACAACCAGTGCAGGTTGCGGGCTTCACTGCTCAGTCCGAAGGTACTGGGCGCGGTCAACTGCTTGCCTCCTCGACTGTGCCCCCCGTGGCTGCTTCGGATTCGGTGCTCGGTGTCTTGCTCTGGCCGGTCTGGTCGGCGATCTCCGCCTGTACGTCGCGGTACCCGGCCTCCGCTCCCTGGCGGAAGCCACCCAGCCTCCTGCGGAGGGCTTCGGCGTCGACTCCGGCGGTCCGCTGTCGCGGGGCCGGTGCGGGTGCGGTGATCTTCGGGGTGCGCTTGGGGAGGCCCTTGTCGGTGAGCAGGTCCTCGTCCGCGGTGCGGGCGTGTTCCGCCTCGGCTTCGGCTTCGGCCTCCACCTCGGCGTCGGCTTCGGCTTCGGCTTCGGCTTCGGCTTCGGCTTCGGCTTCGGCTTCGGCGGGAGTGTTGTCGCCGTCCGCGGCCGCCGGTTCGGGGGCCGTCTGCTCCCCCGTCGGCTGCGCCGGGATCAGCAGCTCCATCGTGGTCTCGGCGGGATGCTCCCGCTCCCGCTCGGCCGCCGGCCCCGCCTCCCGGCGCTCCGTCGCCGGCCGTACGGCGTCCCTGCTCTCCTCGGCGGCTTCCGGCTCCCGTACGGCCCTTTCGGCCTCCGCCGGCTCCGGTACGGCTCTCTCCGCGTCGCCGCCCTCCGCGTCGCCGCCCTCCGCGTCGCCGCCCTCCGCGTCGCCGCCCTCCGCGTCGCCGTTCTCGCGCACCGCCTTCTCGGCGAGGGCCACCAAGGGGTCGCTGTTCTTCGCCCGGCCGTGCAGGAGGTTGGAGTTGGCCTCCGCGTCGGCACCCGGCAGCGAGAAGGCCTGGGCACCGGCGTGCTGCGGTGCCTGGGACGGGACCGCGGCCGCGGGGGCCGCCGCGAGCAGGCTCCCCGGCAGGACCGCGACCGCCGCGATGCCGCCCTGCTTCTGCTCGCGCAGCTGGACGCGGATCCCGTGGCGGTGGGCGAGGCGGGCGACGACGTACAGGCCGAGTCCGAGGCCCTCGTCGCCCTCCTGGTCGTAGGTGGCCTCGGGGTCGAAGTCCGCGAGGCGGGAGTTGAGGCGCGCCAGCCGCTCCTCGGTCATGCCGATGCCCTCGTCCTGGACCGAGAGCATGACCTCGCCGCTCTCCAGCAGCCAGCCGGAGATCTCGACGGGCAGGTCGGGCGGGGAGAACGAGGTGGCGTTCTCCATCAGCTCGGCCAGCAGGTGGGAGAGGTCGTCCGCGACGAAGCCGGCCAGGTGCGCGTGCGGCGGGAGCGCGGCGATACGGACCCGCTCGTACCGCTCGATCTCACTGACCGCCGCGCGGACGACGTCGACGAGCGGCACCGGCCCGGCGTGCTGCTGGACGTGTTCGGTGCCGGCGAGGACGAGGAGGTTCTCGCTGTGCCGGCGCATGACCGTGGCGAAGTGGTCGAGCTTGAAGAGGGTCGCCAGCCGGTCCGGGTCCTGCTCGCGCTCCTCCAGCCCCTCGATGACGGCGAGTTGCCGCTCGACGAGGCCGAGGGTGCGCAGCGCGAGGTTCACGAAGGTGCCGCCGATGCTGCCGCGCAGCCGCTCCAGCTGGGCGGCGGAGTCGGCGAGTTCGGCGCGCAGCTGCTCGCGGGCGTCGGCCATCTTCTGGCGCTGGCCCACCAGGTGCTTGCGGTCCGCCTCCAGCGTGGTGATGCGCTCGTGAAGGGCGGCGGCGTGCGCGTGCAGGGCGTTGACGGAGTCGACGACCTGGGCGAACTCGTCCTTGCGGCCGGTGAACTTGACGGGCTCCTCGGCCGCCGGGTCCTCGGCCTCGGCGAGCCGGGCGGAGCCGAGCCGCAGGACGGCCAGGGGGCGGGTGAGGCTGCGGGCCATGCCGGTGGCGACACCGACGGCGAGCAGCATCAGGGCGCCGAGGACCGCGATCCGGATCTCCAGCGCCGTGACGTCGTCGTCGCGCAGTTCCTCAAGGGCCTTGGTGCGGCGGTCGTACAGGGCGGACTCCACGCCGCGCATCAGGTCGACCCGGGCGGAGAGGGCGGCTTCGGCGCGCCGGACGTCGGCGGCCAGGTCCCGGTCGGTGAAGGCGGGCTGGTCGGTGAGGGCCGCCAGGTACTTCTCGGCGTTGTTGACCTCGGGGCCGGTGACCGTGGAGTCGTACGAGGTACGCGCGGTCTTGAGGGCGGTGTCGTGGAACCCGGCGAGGGCGGCGTCGGAGCGCAGCCGGGCCTGCTGGGCGGCGGCGCTGAGGGCGGCGCGCTGCTTGGCGTCGGCCTCCGAGGAGGTCTTCCGGGTGGTCGCGAGCCCGGTGACCGGGTCGATGACCGTCTCGGTGGTGGTCGGCACGCTGAGGGCGGCGAGCAGCAGCCCCCGGGCGGCCGCGGCCTGCTGCACGGCGGAGTCCAGCTCGGCCAGGGCGTGGGCGCCGGCGCCCGCGCGCGGCGGCATCTGCTCGGCCAGCCGCTCGGCGAGCCGGTGCAGTTCGGTGATGGCGGCCGAATAGGCGGCGTGCGCCTCCAGCGCGGTGCTCTTGCCGGTGAGCGCGGACCGCCGCACGGCCGCGATGCCGTCGAGGTCGTCGCGCAGTGAGGCGGGTGTGTCGGTGTCGGTGCGCAGTTCCTCGACCTGCCGGTCGACGCGGGCGCTGCGCTGCTCGCTGGGCGCCTTGGACTTGGGGCGGCCGGCGGCGATGTAGGAGGTGACCTCGTCGCGTTCGTCGGCGAGGGAGTGGGCCAGGGTGAGCGCGTCCTCGGTCTGCTCGGCGAGGGTCACCAGTTCCTGGGAGTCGTGCAGTTGCCCGGAGGCGGCGACGATCGAGGGCGCACCGGCTCCGGCGATGGCGGCGGCCACCACGGCCACGGCGACGATCAGCCGGTTGCGCACGTGGGTGGGGCGCCCCTTGCCGGCGGGTGCGGCGTCGGTCGTGGTGCCGGGAGTGGGCTGCGTGGCCCCCGCGGAGGGCGACTGCTTGCCTGAGCGACGAGGCCGCATCTTCTGCACCGGTGCTCGCATTCCTGACTCGTGATACCCATGGGTTCGGATGACGCTTTGTCAACTACCGCTGACCTCGCGTGCACCCCTCCCCCAAGCTCTCGACTCTGCGCGAGCAGGGGGTGCCCTCACCGGTCCCCGACCCTCCCAGTGCCGGTGGGCAACGGTCGCGCATCACCTGACCCGCCACCCGAAGGAGTGAACCCCGGAGGGGAGTTGGCGGGCAAGTTCCTCTGGCTCGTGCACGGGCCTTGCGCGGCGGGCCGGTTGGACGTCTGCGGCGGGCGATGGCAGTATTCGCCGCCACGCCTGGCCGGAGCCGACCATTCCGCCGCAAATCCGGCGGCTGACCTGCGCGCCTACGCCCATTCGGCAACCGATGCAGGCCCTTTGCGAACCTTGTGAAGGGCTCGTGCAGACTGGCCGGATGCGAACTGAGCTTGTTTCGGCACCCGGCGATCCGGCCCGCCCCAACGAGGACTTCGCGAGTGTCGCGCTTCCCGCCTCGGGACAGGGCGGCGCGCTGGTGGTCCTGGACGGGGTGACGCCGCCGAGGGGTGAGACGGGTTGTCTGCATTCCGTCCCCTGGTTCACCGCACGGCTCGGCGGAGCACTGACCGAACTGACCGTTTCACTCCTGGATGTTCCCCTCGCAGATGTCCTGGCCCGTGCCATCGCACGTACCGCCGACTCCCACGCCGCAACCTGTGACCTTTCTCACCCACGCACCCCGCAGGCAACCGTCGCTCTGGCGCGGTGGACGGAGGCGACGGTCGAGTACCTGGTCCTGTCGGACTCCGCGCTTCTGACGGAGTCCCCCGACGGGGCGGTCACCGCCCACCTGGACGACCGTCTGGCCCTCCTCCCCCGCGCGTCGCTGGCCACGGACGCGATGATCGACGCCCACATCCGCAACAAGGAGGGCGGCTTCTTCACGGCCGCCGCGGATCCGACGGTGGCGGCACGGGCGGTGACGGGGGCGCTGCCGCGCACGGAGGTGCGGGCGCTGGCCGCCATGACCGACGGGGCGACGCGGTGGGTGGAGACGTTCCGCGAGGGGGACTGGGGGGACTGCTTCACCTTCGTACGGAAGGAAGGGGCGCGGGCGCTGGTGGAGCGGGTGCGGGCGCTGGAGGCGGCGGACGCCGAGGAGCGGGCGTTCCTCGGGCGGAGCAAGACGCATGACGACGCGACGGTCGTGTACGCGCAGTGGTGAGCGGCGGGAGCGCCCGGCGGCACCGCGGGCCCCGGCCGGGGGCTACTTCTCCATGCCCCGGTTCAACTGGTTGAGCAACCGCGCCAGCTCGGCCACCTCACCCCGGTCCCAGTGGGAGAGCTGCTCGACGTACCGCGCCCGCCGGGCCTCGCGCACCTTGGAGACCCGGCCGCGGCCCTCTTCCGTGAGGTGCACGAGCCATGCCCGCCCGTCGGCGGGGTCCGGCTCCCTGGCGACCAGGCCCAGGTCCTCCAGGGCCCGCAGCTGACGGGACATGGTGGCCTTGCCGACGCCGATGTAGGCCGCGAGCTCGGTGGCCCGCTGGCGGCCGCACTCACCCAGCCGGACCAACAGGCCGTACGCCGCGGGCTCCAGGTCCGGATGGACCTCGCGGGCCATCTCGCCCTGCTTGGCGCGGGCGCGCCGCAGGAGCACCGTCAACTCCCGTTCGAGATCGAGGAACTCGGGCCGGCCCGGGCCACCTCCGGGCACCCCGGATCCGACTCCCCGTCCGTCGCCGTTCCCGTTGTCGTGCACGTCAGCCCCTGCCTTGATTCCCGGTCCCGGGGATTTCGCCGACCGCCGCGGTCGTCACCCCTGCTCCTTCAGTATTTCGCAGGCCGGGACCGACGGCAGCCTCCGGATTCCGCTCCCACCTGCTGTTCTGCGTGCGTGACGGCAGCACCGAAACAGTCGAGCGGCATGTACGCGACATCACGGTAGCCGGAGCCGCGGCCCACTCCTCCACCGAGCGGTTCCGGGCCTTCGGAGGCACGCTGTTGCCCGTGCACAGACCTGAACCGCTTCGCGCCCGGGGCCCGTACCTCGCCGGGCTCCTGCTGCTCGCCCTCACCCTCCTCCTCACCACCCGGACCGCCCCCGCCGCCGCCCGCGACGAGGTCCCGCCCCGCGGCTCCGCCCACATGGGCATGGGGGTCGCGGCCCACGACGGCGTGCACGGCCTGCCCGCCGGCACCAAGGCCGCGCGGACCGAAGGCGTGGACGTATCCAGCCACCAGGGGTACGTCGACTGGCCGACCCTGTGGAACAGCGGGGTCAAGTGGGCCTACGCGAAGGCCACCGAGGGGACCTACTACACCAACCCCTACTTCGCCCAGCAGTACAACGGCTCCTACGACATGGGCATGATCCGGGGCGCGTACCACTTCGCCACCCCGGACACCACCGATGGAGCAACCCAGGCCGACTACTTCGTCGACCACGGCGGCGGCTGGTCCCGCGACGGCCGGACCCTGCCGGGCGTCCTCGACATCGAGTGGAACCCGTACGGGGACACCTGCTACGGCAGGACACCGAGCGCGATGGTCACCTGGATCCGCGACTTCCTGACCCGGTACAAGGCCCGCACCGGCCGCGACGCCGTCATCTACACGGCGACCAGCTGGTGGACCCGGTGCACCGGCAACCACAGCGGCTTCGCCACCGCCAACCCGCTGTGGATCGCCCGGTACGCGGCGACGGTGGGAGAGCTGCCCGCGGGCTGGAGCTACTACACGATGTGGCAGTACACCTCCTCCGGCCCGACGGTCGGCGACCACAACAAGTTCAACGGGGCACTGGACAGGCTGCAGGCGTTGGCCAACGGCTGACCCGGAGCCGTACCGCCCGCTGCCCAGGGCGAAGGCCCGGGCCTCCCTCACGGGACCCGGGCCCTGCCCCTCCGGCCGCGTCCGTCACGCCGCGACCGGAACCTCGGGGGCCGCGCCGTCGGTGGCCGGCGCCAGCGCCAGTTCCAGGACCTGGCAGACGTCGGTCACGGCGTGGACGTCGAGCTTGTCCAGCACCTCGGCCGGGACGTCGTCCAGGTCGGGCTCGTTGCGCTTGGGGATGATCACCGTGGTGACCCCCGCCCGGTGTGCGGCCAGCAGCTTCTGCTTCACCCCGCCGATGGGCAGGACGCGGCCGGTCAGCGAGACCTCACCCGTCATCGCCACGTCCGTGCGGACCAGCCGGCCGGAGAGCAGCGAGGCCAGTGCCGTCGTCATGGTGATGCCCGCGCTCGGGCCGTCCTTCGGCACCGCGCCCGCCGGGAAGTGGATGTGCACACCCCGGTCCTTGAGGTCGGCGACGGGCAGTTCGAGTTCGGCGCCGTGGGAGCGCAGGAAGGACAGGGCGATCTGCGCGCTCTCCTTCATCACGTCACCCAGCTGGCCGGTGAGGGTCAGGCCCGCCGCGCCCGTCTCCGGGTCGGCCAGCGACGCCTCCACGTACAGCACGTCGCCGCCAGCGCCCGTCACCGCCAGGCCCGTCGCCACGCCCGGCACGGCCGTGCGGCGCTCCGCCGGGTCCTGCGCGGACTCGGGCACGTGGTGCGGCCGGCCGATCAGGCCGCGCAGATCGCCGTCCGTGACGGTGAAGGGCAGCTCCCGCTCACCGAGTTCGTGCTGCGCCGCGACCTTGCGGAGCAGCCTCGCGATGGACCGCTCCAGGTTGCGGACGCCCGCCTCGCGCGTGTACTCACCGGCGAGCCTGCGCAGTGCTCCCTCCTCGATGGCCACCTCGTCCTTGTCCAGACCGGCCCGTTCCAGCTGGCGCGGGAGCAGGTGGTCACGGGCGATGACGACCTTCTCGTCCTCGGTGTAGCCGTCCAGGCGGACCAGCTCCATACGGTCGAGCAGCGCCTCCGGGATGGCCTCCAGGACGTTGGCGGTGGCGAGGAAGACCACGTCGGACAGGTCCAGCTCCACCTCCAGGTAGTGGTCCCGGAAGGTGTGGTTCTGGGCCGGGTCCAGTACCTCCAGCAGGGCGGCCGCCGGGTCCCCGCGGAAGTCGGACCCCACCTTGTCGATCTCGTCGAGGAGGACCACCGGGTTCATCGACCCCGCCTCCTTGATCGCCCGCACGATCCGTCCGGGCAGCGCCCCGACGTAGGTACGGCGGTGGCCGCGGATCTCGGCCTCGTCGCGGACACCGCCGAGGGCGACGCGGACGAACTTGCGCCCCATGGCGTGCGCGACGGACTCGCCGAGCGAGGTCTTGCCGACGCCTGGCGGGCCCACCAGGGCCAGCACGGCACCGCCGCGCCGCCCGCCGACGACGCCGAGCCCCCGGTCGGTTCGGCGCTTGCGCACCGCGAGGTACTCGGTGATCCGCTCCTTCACGTCCTCCAGGCCGGCGTGCTCGGCGTCCAGCACGGCCTTGGCGCCCTGGATGTCGTACGCGTCCTCGGTGCGCTCGTTCCACGGGAGTTCGAGAACGGTGTCCAGCCAGGTCCGGATCCATGACCCCTCGGGCGACTGGTCGCTCGCCCGCTCCAGCTTGTCGACCTCCTTGAGCGCGGCTTCACGCACCTTCTCCGGCAGGTCGGCGGCCTCCACGCGGGCGCGGTAGTCGTCGGACTCCTCGCCCTCCTTCTCGCCGTTCAGTTCGCGCAGTTCCTTGCGCACCGCCTCCAGCTGACGGCGCAGCAGGAACTCGCGCTGCTGCTTGTCGACGCCCTCCTGGACGTCCTTGGCGATGGTCTCGGCGACGTCCTGCTCGGCGAGGTGGTCGCGCAGTTGCCTGGTGGCGAGCCGGAGGCGGGCGACCGGGTCGGCGGTCTCCAGCAGCTCCACCTTCTGTTCGGTCGTCAGGAAGGGCGAGTATCCGGAGTTGTCGGCGAGCTGGGACACGTCGTCGATGGCCTGGACGCGGTCCACGACCTGCCAGGCTCCGCGCTTGCGCAGCCAGGCGGTGGCGAGTGCCTTGTACTCCTTGACCAGTTCGGCGACCTGTCCGGGCAGCGGTTCGGGCGCGCTCTCGTCGACCCGCGTCCCCTCGACCCACAGCGCGGCACCCGGCCCGGTCGTGCCGGCCCCGATCCGCACGCGGCCCCGGCCGCGGATCAGGGCGCCGGGGTCACCGTCGGCCAGCCGGCCGACCTGCTCGACGGTGCCGAGCACACCGGTGCTCGCGTACGTCCCGTCGATGCGCGGCACCAGCAGAACCCGTGGCTTCCCCGGCTGCGACCGGGCGGCGGCCTGAGCGGCCTCCACCGCGGCGCGCACATCGGCGTCGTTCAAGTCCAGCGGGACCACCATCCCGGGCAGCACGACCTCGTCGTCGAGCGGCAGCACGGGCAGGGTGAGCGGTGTGAACGCCGTGGACTCAGCAGCCATGATCTCCCCTTCGGCAGTCAAGTTGAGTTATGCCGACTCAATGCACGGGGGGACCCGAATGTTCCCCGACCCACGTTCGCTGTGAGCGATCATCGTTGCCACGGGCTGTGACCTGGGGTTTCCCGGAGTCGGGTGGAGCTCCGGCCGCCCGGGGCAGGCCCGCCCCCACCGTCTGCTCCGCCCCTGCGGGTAATTCCCTCGGCCCGCCCACGCCGAGCTGACAGGATGGCCGGATGCCCACTTCGTACGACATCCCGGAAGTACTGGACCGTCGCGAAGGCCCTCACGGCGAGGTCGCCCTGCGGCGGCACGGCGAGTTGCTGCAGATCATCGCCAACGGCTGCTTCCTGATGGACACCTCCGACGGGCGCTCGGAGCGGCTCCTCGTGGACGCGGCGCTCGGCGCGCTGGACGATCGCGCGCAGCCGGCGGTGCTGATCGGAGGGCTCGGCGTCGGGTTCTCGCTCGCACACGCCGCGGCCGATCCCCGCCCCGGCCGCATCACCGTCGTGGAGCGCGAGCGCGCGATTATCGACTGGCATCTCGACGGACCGCTGTCCCACTTCTCCGCCGACGCCCTCGCCGACCCGCTCACCGAGATTGTGGAATCGGATCTGGTGGCGTACGTGCATGAGACTTCCGCCACGTACGACGCCCTGTGCCTCGACATCGACAACGGCCCCGGCTGGACCGTCACGGAGGGCAACGACAGCCTGTACTCACCGGCCGGACTGGCCGCCTGCGCAGGGGCGTTGAGACCGGGCGGGGTGCTGGCCGTATGGTCCGCCCAGCCCTCTCCGGAATTCGAAGAAACCTTGCGTAATGCCGGATTCCAGCAGGTGCGTACCGAAGAGATCCCCGTTGCCCGGGGCGTTCCGGACGCCGTGCACCTCGGCGTCCGACCTGGATAGCCCTGGCGCGGTGACTCCCCGTACTCTGCTGCTCTGACGCGGATCATTCAAGCGTCAATCGCAAGCATGCGCAGGCATATGCAGTCACAGGAATCACCCCACGGATTCCGGAAAGCAACTTTGGGGCGGGCGATGGAGCAGACACACACCTCCCACAACGGCACGACGGCGACCCCTGGCGCACAGCGCCGGGTCCTCGTGGTCGAGGACGATCCGACCATCGTGGACGCCATCGCGGCCCGCCTGCGCGCCGAGGGCTTCCTCGTGCAGACCGCGGGTGACGGTCCGGCGGCCGTCGACACGGCGGAGGCATGGCAGCCCGACCTGCTGATCCTCGACATCATGCTCCCCGGCTTCGACGGCCTGGAGGTCTGCCGCCGGGTGCAGGCCCAGCGGCCGGTGCCGGTACTGATGCTGACCGCGCGCGACGACGAGACGGACATGCTGGTCGGGCTCGGTGTCGGCGCGGACGACTACATGACGAAGCCGTTCTCGATGCGGGAACTGGCGGCCCGGGTGCACGTGCTGCTGCGCCGCGTCGAGCGGGCGGCCCTGGCGGCCACGACCCCGCGCTCCGGCATCCTGCGGCTCGGCGAGCTGGAGATCGACCACGCGCAGCGGCGCGTGCGGGTGCGCAGTGAGGATGTTCACCTCACGCCCACCGAGTTCGACCTCCTGGTGTGCCTGGCGAACACCCCGCGCGCCGTCCTCTCCCGCGAGCAGCTGCTCGCCGAGGTGTGGGACTGGGCGGACGCCTCCGGCACCCGGACCGTCGACAGCCACATCAAGGCGCTGCGCCGGAAGATCGGGGCCGAGCGGATCCGCACCGTGCACGGCGTGGGCTACGCCCTGGAGACACCGACGCCATGAGCGACGGGCCGGCCGCGCGGAGAGGCCCCGGGGAACCCTGGGCCGGCGTCAGTCCGTTCTCGATCAAGACCAAGCTCGGCGCGCTGGTCGTCATCTCGGTGCTGATCACGACAGGGCTGTCGATGATCGCCGTGCGCACCCAGACGGAGCTGCGCTTCATCACGGTCTTCTCGATGATCGCCACACTGCTCATCACGCAGTTCGTGGCCCATTCGCTCACCGCTCCGCTGGACGAGATGAACGCGGTGGCCCGGTCCATCTCGCACGGCGACTACACCCGCCGGGTGCAGGACAACCGCCGCGACGAGCTGGGCGATCTCGCCGAGACGATCAACCTCATGGCCGACGAGCTGGAAGCCCAGGACCAGCAGCGCAAGGAGCTGGTGGCGAACGTCTCGCACGAGTTGCGCACCCCCATCGCGGGCCTGCGAGCGGTCCTGGAGAACGTGGTCGACGGCATCGCCGAGGCCGACCCGGAGACCATGCGTACGGCACTGAAGCAGACCGAGCGGCTGGGCCGCCTGGTGGAGACGCTCCTGGACCTGTCCCGGCTGGACAACGGCGTCGTACCCCTGCGCACACGGCGTTTCGAGGTCTGGCCGTATCTCTCGGGCGTGCTGAAGGAGGCCAACATGGTCGCCTCCGCGCGTGCCGGCATGGCCTCGGGCTCCGGAAGCCACACCCGCACCGACGTCCATCTGCACCTGGACGTCTCCCCACCGGAGCTGACCGCGCACGCCGACCCCGAGCGCATCCACCAGGTCGTCGCCAACCTCATCGACAACGCGATCAAGCACAGCCCGCCGCACGGCCGCGTGACCGTCAAGGCACGGCGCGGGGACCACCCGGAGTCGCTGGTGCTGGAGGTCCTGGACGAGGGTCCGGGCATTCCGAGGTCGGACTGGCACCGGGTCTTCGAGCGGTTCAACCGGGGTGCCGTCAGCAGGCCGCACGGGCCGGGCAGTGACGGCGGTACGGGTCTGGGGCTGGCGATCGCGCGCTGGGCCGTCGATCTGCACGGCGGGCGGATCGGTGTGGCCGAATCCGAGCGGGGTTGCCGGATCCTGGTCACGCTCCCGGGGCAGCCTTCTTTGCCAAGTTGACGTAAAGTTCGAAGCGGAGCCACAAGATCCATGTGCGTCCGGACGGGCGGACACGTGTGATCAGGCACAGGCCCGCACGTTCGCCGTGCCGAGGCCCGCCTCATCCTTCCCATTCGAAGCGGAACCACGCTTGTTTCCCGCCATTTCCGGGCCCGAAACACGCTTTCAGATGTGACTTACACGACGATGACCTTGCCCGGCCTGACCTTCCCGGCCATGGAGGCGTAGCCTTTATTCCCGCTGTCCATCACCTTGTGAAGCGGAAGAGGGCGGTTGCCGCCGTGTCGCCACAGTCCCCCAGTAACTCGAGCATCTCGACCGACGCCGACCAAGCGGGCAAGAACCCCGCTGCCGCGTTCGGTCCGAACGAGTGGCTCGTCGACGAGATCTATCAGCAGTACCTCCAGGACCCGAATTCGGTAGACCGCGCCTGGTGGGACTTCTTCGCCGACTACAAGCCCGGGGCGGCCGCCGCCTCGGCTCCGGCGGGTACCGCGGCCACGGGGGCCGCGGAGACCACCAGTGCGGCTCCGGCCGCCCCGGCGACCCCGTCGGTTCCCGCGCCGGCCCCCACGGCTGCGAAGCCCGCGGCCGCCGCGCCCGCCGCTGCGGCCCCGGCCGCGGCGAAGCCCGCCGCCCCCGCTCCGGCCGCGAAGCCCGCTCAGCCGAAGAAGGCCGAGCCCGCCGCGGCCGCCGACGGTCCCGAGCTCGTGACGCTGCGCGGCCCGGCCGCCGCGGTCGCGAAGAACATGAACGCCTCCCTGGAGCTGCCGACGGCCACGTCCGTGCGCGCGGTGCCGGTGAAGCTGCTCTTCGACAACCGCATCGTCATCAACAACCACCTCAAGCGCGCCCGGGGCGGGAAGATCTCCTTCACGCACCTGATCGGCTACGCGATGGTGCAGGCCATCAAGGCCATGCCGTCGATGAACTACGCGTTCGGCGAGAAGGACGGCAAGCCGACGCTGATCAAGCCGGCGCACGTCAACCTCGGCCTCGCCATCGACCTGGTCAAGCCCAACGGCGACCGCCAGCTGGTCGTCGCGGCGATCAAGAAGGCCGAGACGCTGAACTTCTTCGAGTTCTGGCAGGCCTACGAGGACATCGTCCGCCGCGCCCGCGACGGCAAGCTGACGATGGACGACTTCACCGGTGTCACGGTCTCGCTGACCAACCCCGGCGGTCTCGGCACGGTCCACTCGGTGCCGCGCCTGATGCCCGGCCAGTCGGTGATCATGGGCGTCGGCTCCATGGACTACCCGGCCGAGTTCCAGGGCACCTCCCAGGACACCCTCAACAAGCTCGGCATCTCGAAGGTCATGACGCTCACGTCGACCTACGACCACCGGGTCATCCAGGGCGCCGCCTCCGGCGAGTTCCTGCGCCAGGTCGCCAACCTCCTCCTCGGCGAGAACGGCTTCTACGACGACATCTTCGAGGCGCTGCGCATCCCCTACGAGCCGGTCCGCTGGCTCAAGGACATCGACGCCAGCCACGACGACGACGTCACCAAGGCCGCCCGCGTCTTCGAGCTGATCCACTCCTACCGGGTCCGCGGCCACGTCATGGCCGACACCGACCCGCTGGAGTACCAGCAGCGCAAGCACCCCGACCTGGACATCACCGAGCACGGGCTCACCCTGTGGGACCTGGAGCGCGAGTTCGCCGTCGGCGGTTTCGCCGGCAAGTCGATGATGAAGCTGCGCGACATCCTCGGCGTGCTGCGCGACTCGTACTGCCGCACCACCGGCATCGAGTTCATGCACATCCAGGACCCCAAGCAGCGCAAGTGGATCCAGGACCGCGTGGAGCGCCCGCACTCCAAGCCGGAGCGCGAGGAGCAGCTGCGCATCCTGCGCCGCCTGAACGCGGCGGAGGCCTTCGAGACCTTCCTGCAGACGAAGTACGTCGGCCAGAAGCGCTTCTCGCTGGAGGGCGGCGAGTCCGTCATCCCGCTGCTGGACGCGGTGCTGGACTCGGCCGCCGAGTCCCGCCTCGACGAGGTCGTCATCGGCATGGCCCACCGTGGCCGCCTGAACGTCCTCGCCAACATCGTCGGCAAGTCGTACGCCCAGATCTTCCGTGAGTTCGAGGGCAACCTCGACCCGAAGTCGATGCACGGCTCCGGTGACGTGAAGTACCACCTGGGCGCCGAGGGCACCTTCACGGGCCTGGACGGCGAGCAGATCCGCGTCTCGCTGGTCGCGAACCCCTCGCACCTCGAAGCCGTCGACCCCGTCCTGGAGGGCGTCGCCCGCGCCAAGCAGGACATCATCGGCAAGGGCGGCACGGACTTCACCGTCCTGCCGGTGGCGATCCACGGCGACGCGGCCTTCGCGGGCCAGGGCGTGGTGGCCGAGACCCTGAACATGTCGCAGCTGCGCGGCTACCGCACCGGCGGCACGGTCCACATCGTCATCAACAACCAGGTCGGCTTCACGGCGGCGCCGGAGTCCTCGCGCTCGTCGATGTACGCCACCGACGTGGCCCGCATGATCGAGGCCCCGATCTTCCACGTGAACGGCGACGACCCGGAGGCCGTGGTCCGCGTGGCCCGCCTGGCCTTCGAGTTCCGTCAGGCGTTCAACAAGGACGTGGTGATCGACCTCATCTGCTACCGCCGCCGCGGTCACAACGAGTCGGACAACCCGGCCTTCACCCAGCCGCTGATGTACGACCTGATCGACAAGAAGCGCTCGGTGCGCAAGCTCTACACCGAGTCCCTCATCGGTCGCGGCGACATCACCCTGGAAGAGGCCGAGCAGGCGCTGCAGGACTACCAGGGCCAGCTGGAGAAGGTCTTCACGGAGGTCCGCGAGGCCACCTCGCAGCCGGCCGCCGTGGAGCCCTCGGACCCGCAGGCCGAGTTCCCGGTCGCCGTCAACACGGCGGTGACCACGGAGACCGTCAAGCGGATCGCCGAGTCCCAGGTCAACATCCCCGACCACATCACCGTCCACCCGCGTCTGCTGCCGCAACTGCAGCGCCGGGCGTCGATGGTCGAGGACGGCACCATCGACTGGGGCATGGGCGAGACCCTGGCGATCGGCTCCCTGCTGCTGGAGGGCGTTCCGGTCCGCCTGGCGGGCCAGGACTCGCAGCGCGGTACGTTCGGCCAGCGCCACGCGGTCATCATCGACCGTGAGACGGGCGAGGAGTACACGCCGCTGCAGTACCTCTCCGAGGAGCAGGCGCGGCTGAACGTCTACAACTCCCTGCTGTCCGAGTACGCGGCCATGGGCTTCGAGTACGGCTACTCGCTGGCCCGCCCCGACGCCCTCGTGATGTGGGAGGCGCAGTTCGGCGACTTCGTCAACGGCGCCCAGACGGTCGTGGACGAGTTCATCTCCTCGGCCGAGCAGAAGTGGGCCCAGACCTCCGGCGTCGTCCTGCTGCTGCCGCACGGCTACGAGGGCCAGGGCCCGGACCACTCCTCGGCCCGCCCGGAGCGGTTCCTGCAGCTCTGCGCGCAGAACAACATGACGGTCGCGATGCCGACGTCGCCGTCGAACTACTTCCACCTCCTGCGGTGGCAGGTGCACAACCCGCACCACAAGCCGCTGGTGGTCTTCACGCCGAAGTCGATGCTGCGTCTGAAGGCGGCGGCCGCGAAGGCGGAGGAGTTCACGACCGGCCAGTTCCAGCCGGTCATCGGTGACGCGACGGTCGACCCGGCCGCGGTCAAGAAGGTCGTCTTCTGCGCCGGCAAGGTCTACTACGACCTTGAGGCCGAGCGGAAGAAGCGCGGCGTCACGGACACGGCGATCATCCGCATCGAGCGCCTGTACCCGCTGCCGGGTGCCGAGCTCCAGGCCGAGATCGCCAAGTACCCGAACGCCGAGAAGTACCTGTGGGCCCAGGAGGAGCCGGCGAACCAGGGTGCGTGGCCGTTCATCGCGCTGAACCTGATCGACCACCTGGACCTGGCCGTCGGCGCCGACGTCCCGCACGGCGAGCGCCTGCGCCGCATCTCGCGTCCGCACTCCTCGTCCCCGGCCGTGGGTTCCGCGAAGCGGCACCAGGCCGAGCAGGAGCAGCTGGTCCGCGAGGTGTTCGAGGCCTGAGCCGCTGAGCACCGGTTGATCGACGGGTCGGCCCCATCGCCTCGGACGAGGTGATGGGGCCGACCCGTTTCACGGCGCCCTCAGAAGAGCGAGTGCCCGAGGGGCGGGTCGTAGAGGACGGCGAGGCCGCGGGCCCAGGCGTTCGCCGGGTCGTCCTGGGCGACCCGCAGCAGCCGGACCCGTTCGAGGAGGTTCGCCGCCGTCCCGGCGGAGCGCACCAGCTCGGCGGCCCCGGCGTGGAACTCCGCACAGTCGCGGTGGTCGTCACCTCGCCGCCACAGCAGCAGTCCGTACCCGTTGCCCAGGGCCGCGTCCAGGGCGCCGATCCCCCTGCCGTCGCTCAGCGTTCCGCAGTGGATCGGCACGGTCGCCAGGGTTGCGAAGAGCAGATCGGCGTGCGCGTCCCGGCCGGTGTCATGGGTGAGGGCCAGCGGCCGCAGCGGGCCCTTGGTGACGCCGGCCCAGCGGAATCTGCGCGGAGCCTCGCCGTCCTGGTGGGGCAGGTCGTCCCGCTCGACGGCCACACTGACTCGGCAGCGCCGCCCCAACGGCCCGCGCGCGGTTTCCCATTCCTCGAACCCCTCGTCGAGCAGCGGTCCGGGTGACACGACGAACGCGACATGGGCCACCTCGCCGTGCGCCTCGCTGAACCCGACGGCCGCCTCGAACCCGCTGTCACGGTACGCCGCCAGGGGTGACGGCGATCCGGCGGTGCTCTCCTGAACGGTCCGCAGGACTTCCCCCTCCCGTCGGCATACACGCCAGCCGTGCCCGCCCGGGGCGTGGACCAGCTCGACGAAGATGTCCGAGCGGGCAAGGGCCCGGCCTGCGTCGAGGATGCCGAGCACCTCGCGCCGGGCGCCTTCGTCGAGCCGGTCGCGCGCCACTTCCTCCGTCCAGGCCCGTAGTTCCACCAGCGCCCGGTGGTCCTCCCCATGTCCGGCACCGAGGCGGAAGGCCCAGATGTGCGCGGCGCACCGCGCGATGATCTCCAGTCCTTGTCCGTACGCCACCAGCAGCCGGAGCCCGTCGCCCCAGTCGCGCGGCGCTTCGCTCACCTCGACGCCCGCCATGACCAGCGGGGATCGCGCCTCCTCGGGGCCGGGGGGCGCGGTGAGGGAGGCGACGACCCCGTACAGGCGGGTGCGCAGCTGCGGGGTGAGGGCCTCGGCGTCGCCCCCGCGCGCCAGCCCCGACTGGACGGCGGGCCAGCTCTGGGCGCGGTGGAGGCGGCCGAGGTGGTGGCGGTCGTGTGCGCGCATGATCTCCCGCCAGAGGTAGGCCGTCGGTGCGGCCTCCAGAAACTGGGCGGCCAGCGCGGTGGTGGACACGAACGCCGCGTCCCGCCAGTCTCCGCCGTGGCCTGGCAGCGCCAGCCCGACGGCCTTTCCCTGCGACCGGTCGACGACGGGGCAGCCCACCCCGGGTGTCCGGGCGCGGGGGCCCGCGACGACGTACTCGTGCTCCGAGACGGCCGTGACGGGCGGACCCGGCATCGTGTCCGCGAGCCAGACGCACTCGTGGTCGATGCCTTCCGGCAGCTGCACCAGGGCGGGGCGAGGCTCCTGGAACGACGCCGGGACGTGCGCCAGTTGGCCGGGGACCGCCCGTCCGTCAGCCAGGGTGACGGTGAACGTGCCTTCCTCGCCCAGCGCGTCCGTCAGGGTGAGGACCCAGCCCGGCGCCACCAGGACACCGCAGCCGGTGCCGAGATCCACCACGCAACGACGCGCCAGATCGTCCAGTTGCCGCAGCACGGCGGCCGTGTCGGCGGTCGGCACGGGTGCCCGGTCCACGAGCCGCGTCAGGGCTGCCGGGCGGTCCGCGCAGGCCCTGGCCCGCGACTCGGCCTCCGCCCGGGGCACGCGCAGTATCCGCATGAGGTACGCGACCGACTCCTGCCGGGTGAGGGCACCGACCGGAACATCACGGCAGAAGGCCCAGTCGGGCACCTCGCGCGCGGTCATCAGCACCTGGCTGCCGCCGGTGAGTTCGGCCAGGTCGTACAGGTCGGCGCCGTCCCAGTCGTCGACCACCAGGAGGCAGCGGTCCGGCGCCGAGGGCCGACTCGGCGCGGTGGCTTCCGTCGGCGTGCCCGTCCATCTCACCTCGTCGTAGTCACCGGCGAACCGATGGACGTACTCGACCGCCGTCGCGGTCTTCCCGATGCCCTCCTCCCCGGTCAGGACCAGGACGGCGCCGGCCCGCCGGGCCTGCCGAAGCCGCTCCGGCAGGGCGTGGAGCAGGTCGCCGCGTCCGGTGAAGTACGGGTCGCGCGCGGGCACGTTCGTCAGGTCGACCGGCAGCACCGGTGGGAAGCGCCGCGCGGCCGCCGACTTGCGATAGCGGACCGAGACGCCGATGTCGAGGGCGAGCGCCGCGAGCAGCCGCTCCTCGGCCTCCGCCGGGCCGACCGCGTCCAGAGCCGGGGGGAAACCGGGCCAGCTCTCCTCGGGCAGCCGTATGCCGAGGGCGACCAGGGCGAGCGTGCCGCGCATGCCGTTCCCGACCAGGTCGAGCGCCCAGCGCCACTCCTCCAGCGGTCGGACACCGGGTTGCAGGAGGGCCTCGCTCAGCATCACCAGCACCCGGCCGCCGGGCGCGGCCCTCAGATCGCGCACCGTCGCCAGAGCGTCGACCAGGTCTTGGTCCGGGCCGGGATCCCACCGGGTCACCGTGATCTGCATGCCGTACGAGCCCAGCACCCACGTCGCCCACAGGGCCCACGGCCAGTCGTGGCCCGCGCACAGGATCGCGCAACGCCCCACGGAGACATGCGCCTGCGGCAGCAGCGTGCCGCGCCGACGCTCCTCGGGCTCCGCCACCGCACCGCCGTAGCGCCGCACCACCCTGCGCGACACCTCGGCGAACGCGCCCGGCACCCCTGCCTCGGCCCCTTCCGGTGGCTTTCCGCCGGTGAGCACGGCGTGGGCCAGGGCGGGGAAGTTGCGGGCCCGGCGGCCGAAGTGGCGGTCGACGTAGTCGCCGCAGTGCTTCAGCACGAGCAGGGCGTCGCCGCGCGGCAGCAGATCGAGGAGCTGGGTGCGCACCCCTGGCAGGAACTCGTACCAGCCGTCCTGCCCGCCCCGGCGCAGCAGCCCGCCGAGCATCACCTCGGCGAGCACGGCCGGGCCGGTCGTGGGGAGCATCGCGCGCTGGACGAGTTGCATCACCGGGACGGTGAGAGGGACGGCGGACAGGAGTACCGCGAGTTCGACCGCGTGCTGGGAGGCGGTCGTGCGGAAGAGGGCCCACGGATCGTGCCCCGGCGCGCGGTGGCCCGGCGCCTCCCGGCCGGGGGCGGTGTGGTCCGGGCGGACCCAGGCCGCCGCCGCGGGCAGGGCCAGTCCCGTGCTGCCCGACAGAAGCCTCGCCCAGGTGCCCAGCGCGGCACCGGTCAGACCGAGCACCGGCACGGGCAGCTCGGGGCCTTGCGAGTCGGCCGGGGTGAAGTCCAGGCGGGCGCCCAGGCCCTCACGGCGGCGCAGGGTGCCCGCGAGCGGGGGCAGATGCGTGCGCTGCCACAGCCGTTGGGGCAGCGGCTGCACGATCGCGACGGGCGCCGCCTGTGCCCAGTCGTACAGCAGTCGCTGCATGCGGCCGTCGCGCCACAGCGGCCCGGCGCAGTCGCTGAGGACGAGGGTCAGCTGGTGTCCCGTCGGGTCGCGCAGCTGCTCGGCGGGGCGAGGCGCGCGGTCCCGGCGGCGCGAGGGAGCGACGAGGAGCGTGCCGTCGGGGCCTTCGTGGACGTAGTCGACGAGCACCTCGCGGAAGGCGCCGGTGCCCGCGCAAAGCTGCGCGAGTTCGCCGAGTGCCTTGTCCCAGACGGGCGTGGACGTCGACGCGTCCATCAGGAGCCGCAGCCGGGCCTGACGGCGGACGACGGGGGTGAGGACGGGCAGGAGCAGGCCGGTCTCGGCGGCGCGCTCGGCGGTGGCCTGTTCGTCCAGCCGGTGGGCGAGCGCGCGGACCGGCGGGTGGTAGCGCTGGAGGGGCCGAAGGGCGCGCTGCAGCCGGAGGGGGCGGGGCAGCGCGGTGGCCTCGGGGGCGCGTACCCGGACGAGAGGGCCGCCGGTGGGCGGCGGCGCGGCCGGTGGGCCGGAGGGCTTGGGGTCGGGGTACAGGCGGGTCCGGTCGGGCTCGGCACGGAGGTCGTCCGGCTGGGGCGTGCCCGGTGGTGGGACGGCTGCGGGCTTCGCTGCCCCAGCGGTGGGGCGGGGCCGTGCGGGCCGCTCGGGCGGCGACGACGGCTCGGCCGGAGTCAGGTGCCGGGCCAGCCACAGGGCCTCCGCCAGTTCCCGGGCGGAGGGTTCGACGCCCAGTGCACGCAGCCGTTCGGCGAGCCTGCCGATGGCACCCCCGGCACTCATCAGCGCCCTCCGTGCTCGCCGTGGTCGAGCGGGCGCATCAGCAGCTCGGCCAGCCGCTGCCGGTCGGGATGGGCGGCGCGCAGCGAACGCTGGGTCAGGTAGACGGCGTTGAGGAGCTGGTCGGCGGCGCGCAGGGAGCCGGGGCTGCTCTGGAGGAAGTGCTGGACCAGCGTCTCGTACTCCACGGCGTCCCCCTCTCCGAAGTGGGCGCTGACCAGGGCGGCGAGGCGGTCGGCGCCCGCGCGGTCGTTCTTCGGAGACGGCAGGTCGAGGTGGACGCAACGGCGCAGCAGCGGCGCAGGGAAGTCCCGTTCGCGGTTGCTGGTGATCACGACCACCGGGAAGGCCCGGCAGCGCACTTTGCCGTCGCTCACCTCGGCTCGGCCGCCGTCGTCGGTGAGCACCTCGGCGGTCGGCTCCACGCGGGCGATCCGCTGGAGTTCGGGGATGCCGAACTCGCCCTCCTCCAGGGCGTTCAACAGGTCGTTGGGCAGGTCGATGTCGCTCTTGTCGAGTTCGTCGACGAGCAGCACGCGCGGCCGTTCATAAGGCAGCAGCGCGGTGCCCAGCGGGCCGAGCCGCACATACTCCCCGATGTCGGTTCCGGCTCGCTCGCCCAGTTCCCGGGCCATCTGGATGTCCTGGAGCCGGGCGATGGCGTCGTAGGTGTAGAGGCCGTCGCGCAGGGTGGTGCGGCTGACGACGGGCCAGTGCAGCACGCGGCCGAGGCCGAGTTCGTGGGCGATGGCGTGCGCGAGGGTGGACTTGCCGGAGCCGGGGTCGCCGGTGACGAGCAGCGGCCGCCTCAGGTGCAACGCGGCGTTGACCAGATCCAGTTCCTCGGTGCGCCAGGCCGGGGCGCGGCTGGCGTGGCTGCCGAGGCGGCGCACGGACTCGGTGCCCAGGGGCGGTACGGCGGTCAGCGGCGGGCCGCCGTCGAAGTCCCGCCAGGGCGGCGGGGCGGGCAGCCGGCTGATGCCCGCGTGGGGCTCGCCCGAGCCTGTGAAGACGTACCAGTCGGGGGTTGTCACGTGCCCTCCTCGGGCTGTGGGCGGCGGATCAGGGCGAGTTCAGGGGCTCGTCGCAACGCGGGAGGGGGCGATGCGGATCGTCGTAGAGCAGGGCGAGGGGTTCGGCCCACTCGGCTTCCTCGTCGTATTCGCCCATGCGTTCGCGCAGCCGACGCAGGGCCTCGGGGAGCGCCACGGCGTGACCGGTGCGGCGCAGCAGCTTGGCGGCGTGCCCGTGCAGTTCGTCGCAGTGCTGTCCGCATCCGTAGGTGTGCTGGACGCCGCGGGCCCACAGGGCGAGGCCGTAGCCGGTGCCGATCGCCTCCTCCAGCGCCTCGCGGCTCTCGGCGGCGGTACGGCACAGTACGGGCACGGCAGGGCCGGGGGCCGCCTCCAGTGTGCCGCGCACGGATGAGGGCAGGCTCAGCGGCAGGGCCTCCAGGCCCCCTTCGGCCAGGGCCTGCCAGCGCCGCGACCATGCTTCGGCGGCGCTGTCGCGGGTGGGGCCCAGGCAGCGGAGCACGACTTGCCGGTGCACGCCGAGGGGGCGCTCGGCGGGGTGCAGACGGTAGCTGCGCACGGCGGTCCTGGGTCGCCAGAAGTCGACGTCCATGTCGAAGTGCTCGACGGGCAGGGCGATTTCGAGCCGGGCGCGGCGTCGGTGGGCGTCGAGCAGCTCGAACGCCTTGGCCAGGGGCACCCTCAGCTCGTCCTCCAGCGCCGTCAGCGGTACGCCCTCCATGCCGTCCGACTCAGCCCAGGACCTGGCCGTCCCGGGGCCGCCGGGCCAGATCCAGACCTGCCAGTGGAACCGGTCGGCGGGGCGGAAGGCATCGGGCTCCAGCACGACGGTCACCACCGGCTGCTGCCCGTCGTCACTGTGGGCCCGAGGCGCCGGTGCCGTCGCGGTCCCCTGCGGCCGGCCGCCCGACAGCTTGTCCTTGAGCAGACCCCGCTCGCCGTCCGGCAGGGCCTCCACGCGCTCGCGCAGCCAGTCCTCCAGGGCGGCGACGGGGGCCGGGCAGTCCTGGGCGCACCACTGGGCGACCAGGGTCAGATAGTGCAGGAAGGCGAGGTCGGCACGCTCGCTGCGGTCGTACAGCCAGCCGTGGCCGTCACGCCAGTCGCGCGGCGGTGGCGCCCCCCGCCAGTGGGGCTCGACGTCGAGAACGACCTTGATGAGCCGGTGCAGGGTGTCCACTCCGTCCGGCAACGGCAGGTCGGCCAGCAGCGCGCAGGCCGCCGCGCCGTCGGACGGGCTCCACACGCGCGCGTGCGGCGCGGCCATCCGCTCCTGTGCGGCGACCCAGCAGGTGCGGCGGGTCGTGCGGTCCCGGAGGCGGTGATCGTGCCACTGGTCGTGGGCGCGGATGAGGGCGTGGTACGGGTCGGGGCCCAGTGTGTCCTCGCCGTCCAGGGCGATGGCCTCCCGGAAGCCGCGCAGGGCGGTGGCGGCGACGGCGAGGCCGCCGTCGCGGCCCCTGCGGCGGGCCTTGACGACTCCGGCGACGACCCCGTGCAGCCGGTCCAGGACGGGGCCGCCGGAGGCGCCGTGCGGTATCTCGGTCTGTGGGCCCAGGGTGACGCCGTAGTCGCCGTCGGTGCCGCTGACCTGGCAGCGGCCGCTCCACGTCTCGGGGCCGCCGGAGCGGACGCGCCAGCCGAACGCGGTGATCTCGTGCGGCCGGTCGTAGCGGTCGCTGAGCCGTACGCAGGCGTGCGGCATGTCGTCGAGCAGCCGGAGCAGGACGAGGTCCTGGTCGGGGTCCACGCGCGAGCCCAGCCAGTAGGCGGGACGGGCGCGGGCCGCGCCGTGCTCGCCGGAGATCCGCAGCGGGCCCGTGCGCTCGCCGTCCGCGCCGTCGCCTTCGCCGTCGCCGAGGCGCAGGACGTGGGCGCAGCTGACCACCCAGCCGGGCGCGACGAAGAAGCCGCTGCCCCACAGCACGTCGGGGTCGTCCGCCGGCCCCAGGCGGACGGTGGCCGAGCGCGTCAGGTCTTCCAGTTCGGACACGGTCAGGCCCCGCCGGCCGCGCCTTCTCCGCTCGCCGCACGGTCCACGGCCTCTTGTAGGGCACGTCCGTTCAGGTGCCAGGTCAGTGTCACGGAGATCGCCGCCTTCGCCTCGCCGTCCGCGAGGAGGGCCACGGCCTTGCCGGGCTTGGCCGCGAGTTCGACTCCGAAGGTCGCGCTGATCTCGTCCGGCGCGGCGGCCCGGCCGGCGGTGAGGACGGCGTTGCCGACGCCCGTGACGAGTTCGTTCAGCTGGTCGACCCGGGCGGCGAGCTGGTCGAGGGCGCCGACGTCGTCGTAGGCGAACTCGTCCTCGCCCCCGGGGATCTCGTCGGCCTTGAGGACTGCGACCCGGGCGAGCACCGTCTGCCCTCCGGGCAGCTCGATCTCCTGGATCCTCCGCTCCATGGCTCCCCCGCACTCCGGGACAACTCCCCTGTGTCCCTGACCGGTCGGCGCTTTCGCCGCGCCTGCGGACATTGTGCCGCGCACGCGCGCGCGGCGTGCGGAAACCAGCGGTACGGCCGGGGTTCGGGGCCGCATAACCTGGAGGTGTAGGACCCGTGGCCGCAGGCCCAGCCCCAGGAGAGCATCCGTGTACTTCACCGACCGAGGCATCGAAGAACTGGAGAAGCGGCGCGGCGAGGAGGAGGTCACCTTCGAGTGGCTCGCCGAGCAGCTGCGCACCTTCGTCGATCTGAACCCGGACTTCGAGGTACCGGTGGAGCGCCTGGCGACCTGGCTGGCCCGGCTGGACGACGAGGACGACGACATCTAGGAGCCCGACGGCTCCCGCCGGCCGTCGACGCGGGGTGGACCGGTCGGCGGCCACCTCGTGCGCTCTTGTGGGGGCGCTCCGTGTAGGGAGCGCCGGTGTCGGGGGCCTTGGCGTACGAGGGCTGGTGTCGCGTGGGCCTGGCAGCACGTGGCCTGGCCGCACGCGGGTCCGGCGGGGGCCGGAGCGCCTCGACGCTTGACCCCGGGGGCTTGGCCTGCGGGGGTACGCGTCCCGGGGAGATGCTCCCGTTCCGCAGTTCTCATGGGGCCGGACCCGCACGGGTCGTACGCC
The DNA here is from genome assembly GCF_053594495.1 of Streptomyces sp. NPDC001920. NCBI lineage: Bacteria > Bacillati > Actinomycetota > Actinomycetes > Kitasatosporales > Streptomycetaceae > Streptomyces > Streptomyces sp. NPDC001920. The sequence goes on along the minus strand of NZ_JBSFEP010000012.1, from coordinate 151,386 downwards.
CGCCTGCGCGACCGTCGCCCGCACCGCCCGTGGGGGCGACACCGCCCGCTGGGCGCCGAGAGCGCCGCCGAGAGCGCCGGCCGCGTCCACCCGCGCGGGAACCCACCCGCCCCTCAGTCCAGCGGCCGCACCGCCTCGTACGCCAGCCCCAGCACCCCGTGCGCCAGCAGCACCGCGCCCGCCGCCACCCAGCCCCCGCTGCGACGCCGCAGGCCCCACGCCGTGAGGGGCAGGCCGGCCGTGATCTGGGTCAGGGCGAGGGTGTGGGCTCGGGGGCCGCCCGCCCAGGGGAGCCAGGGGCCGAGGCGGCCGCCCTCGACGGCGTCGAGTTCCGCGCGGAGCGCATCGCGCCAGCCCGACGACTCGATCCGTACGTGCGGCCCGCCGCGGGCGGCCTCATGGAGGTTGTCGGCGCTTTCGCCGGGGGCGAGCCCCGCGGGCAGGGACATGCCCGCGCGTGTGAGGACGGCGATGAGGCCGCGTATACGGGCCCGCGCGTCGACCTGGGGGTCGGGGCGGGTCAGCCCGTCGAGGGACTGCATGTCCAGGACCGGATCGAGGCCCAGCCGGCCGGCGAAGGTGCGCATGGCCTCGTCCTCCCCGGCCGGGGTGCCGTCGGCGAGCCAGACGTAGCCGACGGGGCGGCGGAAGCCCGAGGCGAGGGTGAATCCGGCGCGGTCCGCGTCCCACCACAGGGCGAGGACGGGCCAGGGCGCGCCGACGGCGAGCGCGGTGGCCCAGCCGGTGAGGACGCGGTCGACCGGCTCGTCGCCCTCCAGCCAGGGCCTGCCCTCCGGGACGAGCACACTCCACTCCCCGCCGGCCGACGCGAGCAGCATGTGCTCGCGCAGCAGATGGGCCGCGGCGGCGACGGACTCGGGCTCCGCGCGGCAGAGCAGCAGGGCCCCCGGCGCGGGGCGGGCCCGGCGAGCGGTCCGGGGCTCTTGCGTCGACATGGCACCACGCTAGGCCGGTTTGTCCACCTGGCGTGATTTGTGATCACCAGAACGAGTGCCTTGACTTTCCCGGGCCGCGATATATCGTGTTTTCCCTGAGACGCGATATGGCGCGTCGCGTCCCCAGATCCGGCCCGCGCGGCCGCGACCGGTCGTCCAGGAGGTCAGCACCATGTCCGAGTGGTCCGTGGCAGAGCCCAGGAAGCTCACCTTCGACGAGCCGGTGAGCGAGCTCCACGTACGCATCGTCAACGGAAAGGTGAACGTGGTGGGGACGGACGAGGGTTCCGCCCGCCTTGAGATCTCCGACATCGAGGGCCCGCCCCTGGTGGTGACCCAGGAGGGCGGCACACTGACGGTGGCGTACGAGGACCTGCCCTGGAAGGGCTTCCTCAAGTGGCTCGACCGCAAGGGCTGGCGCCGCAGCGCGGTGGTCTCCCTGGCGGTGCCTCCCACCACCCGCGTCGAGGTCGGTGTGGTCGGCGCCGGCGCGGTGGTCTCCGGGATCCGCGGCCCCTCCGTCGTCAAGGGCGTCACGGGCGACACGACACTCGTCCGGCTGTCCGGCCCGGTCCGCGCCGACACGGTCTCCGGGAACCTGGAGGCCCAGGCCGTCACCGGCGACCTCCGCTTCAACTCCGTCTCCGGTGATCTCACGGTCGTCGAGGGCTCCGGGTCCGCCGTGAAGGCCGATTCCGTGAGCGGCTCCATGATCGTCGACCTCGATCCGGAAGGCCCGACCGACGTCCGGCTGACCAGCGTCTCCGGCGAGATCGCCATCCGCCTGCCCGCCCCGGCGGACGCGGACGTGGAGGCCAACACCGCGAGCGGCACGATCTCCAACGCGTTCGAGGACCTGCGGGTCCACGGACAGTGGGGGGCCCACAAGGTCACCGGCCGCCTGGGCGCCGGCACCGGCAGGCTGCGGGCGACGACGGTCTCGGGCTCGATCGCACTGCTGCGCCGCCCGCCCGAGGAGGACGAGCCATGGGAAGCGGAGGCCTGGGACGAGCCCGAGCCGCCGAGTGCGCCGCCCACGGGCGTGACGACCGACCCGGTGGACAGCGCACAGGACGACTCGGGGGACAATTCCGTCTCCGGCCGGAGCGGCGGTCCCACCGACGCCCCGGCCGACGGCACGACCGACAAGAAGGTGCTCTGACATGCCCCCCGTCTTCGCTCACGGCCGCCTCCGCCTCTACCTGCTGAAGCTGCTGGACGAGGCCCCGCGCCACGGTTACGAGGTGATCCGCCTCCTCGAAGAGCGCTTCCAGGGGCTGTACGCACCGTCGGCGGGCACCGTCTACCCCCGTCTGGCCAAGCTGGAGGCCGAGGGGCTGGTCACCCACACCACCGAGGGCGGCCGCAAGGTCTACGCCATCACGGACTCCGGCCGGGCCGAACTGGCGGACCGAAGTGGCGAGTTGGCCGATCTGGAGCTGGAGATCAGGGAATCGGTCGCCGAACTCGCCGCCGAGATACAGGCCGATGTGCGCGGCGCGGCGGGTGACCTGCGGCGTGAGATGCGGGCCGCGGCCTCCGAGGCCCGCCAGGGTTCCGACGCCAAGGGGGAGCGGGCGTTCGGTGACTTCACGGAGTACACCGACAAGGAGGCGTGGCGCGCCGCGAAGGAGGAGATGCGCCGGGCCAAACAGGAGTGGAAGGAGCAGGCCCGACGCGCCAAGGACGAGAGCCGCCGTGCCCGCGAGGAGGCACAGCGCGCCCGGCGCCAGGCCAAGGAGGCACAGGACCGCGCCCGGACCCAGGCCCAGGAGGAGGTGCAGCGCATCGCCCGCCGGGTCCAGGAGCACGTACAGGACCACTTCGCGCGCGGTGACTGGCCGACGGGTGTCCGGGAGGGCCTGACGGAACTGGCCAAGGAGTTCGGTGAATTCGGGATGGACCTGGGCAAGGAGTTCGGCAGGGACTTCGGCTTCGGCCGCCCGGGCGAACCCAGGTCCGCGCACCAGCGCCCCGACTACTCCGAGACACCGGAGGACTTCCCCGCCGGCTACGAGCCCGCCTGGGCCCATGAGCCGCCGACCGACGACCCGGCCCGCGACCTGGACCGCCTGCTCGACCGCTTCCGCGACGACATCCGGGACGCGGCGAGGGACCACGGTGTGACGCCGGACCAGCTCCGGGACGCCCGGGGCCACTTGTCGACGGCGGCGGCGCACATCGGCGCCCTGCTGCGCACCCCGAAACCGTGACCCGCCCCCCGGGCGGTACGGCAGCCGTCGCGGCCGTACCGTCCGGAGGCCGAAGCAGACCGTGGCGGCCTCGGCGCCGCTCCCCCGGTGACGACGCCCGACCGTCAGCCGGCCTTGGACTCCCCCTCCCCGTGCAGCACCCGCACGAGCGCCTCGTACGTCATCCCGTGATCGGCGAGCACTTCGGCGGGGACACCGGGCCGCGCGGTCAGGGACAGCAGGATGTGCTCGTCCCCGATCTGCCGGTCCCGGCGGGCGACGGCGATACGCAGCGCCCCTTCAAGGACCTCCTTGGCGGCACGGCTGAAAGACCGGTGCCCGGACCACCATCCCTTGTCCTTCCGGTCCCCGGACATCGCACCGACCCCGTGAACCTCCTCCACCCGGGCGACGATCTCCGTCACATCGATCCCCAGCCCTGCCAGCGCCTCGGCTTCGGCCTGCGACAGTCCGGCCCGCCGCCGCGCCTCCCCCAGCGCCCGCCGCACCGACTCCAGCCACTCCCCGCCCCCGAGCACGGCGAGCGCGTACGAGGCCCGGCTGCCCTCGCGGTCGAGCAGGGCGAGCAGCAGGTGCTCGGCGCCCACGGTTCGCGCCCCGCCCCGCTCCGCCTGCTCGACGGCACCCGTGACCACCGCACGGGCATCCTTCGTGAACCGCTCGAACATCAACGCCTCCCGTACTTCTTGTGCACGGCCTGCCTGCTGACACCGAGTTCCGCGGCGATCTCCTGCCACGACCACCCTTGATTGCGCGCACTGCGCACCTGCACGGCCTCCAGCTGCTCCAGCAGCCGGCGCAACGCCGCGACGGCCCGCAGCCCGACGCGTGGATCGCGATCACCGGCGCGCTCGGCGAGATCTGTTGCTTCGGTCATGATGTCAACCTACATTGACACGCCCGGGTGCGTCAACCTTAATTGACAGAAGGCAGGCAGAGAAGGCGCCAGACATCCGGGGCCGGACACCGGCACCGGCAGCGGCAGCGGCAGCCAAGCGGACGGCAGACGGACAGGCGAACGGCGGACGCGGACGGACAAGCGAACGGCGGGCCCGGGGCACAAGCCCGGACCCGCCGCACATGCCGAAGGAGGGGAACCGTCAGTTGGTGAGCACGATCTTCCCGAACAGCTCTCCCGTCTCCATCCGCTCGAAGCCCTCACGAGCCCGGTCCAGGGGGAGCAGATCGTCGATCACGGGCCGCACACCCGTGGCGGCGCAGAAGGCGAGCAGATCCTCCAGCTCGTCCTTCGTCCCCATCGTGGAGCCGACGACCTTCAGTTCCAGGAAGAAGATCCGCGTGAGCTCGGCGTGCGAGGGCCGGTCGCCACTCGTGGCACCGGAGATGACCAGCGTGCCCCCCGGCTTGAGCGACTTCACCGAGTGCGACCAGGTGGCCGCGCCGACGGTCTCGATCACGGCGTCGACCCGTTCCGGCAGCCGCGCCCCCGGCTCGACGGCCTCCACGGCGCCCAGCTCGACGGCGCGCTTGCGCTTGGCCTCGTCGCGGCTGGTGGCGAAGACACGCAGGCCCGCGGCCTTCCCGAGCGCGATGGCGGCGGTGGCGACGCCACCCCCGGCCCCCTGCACGAGCACGGAGTCACCGGGCCGCACCCCGGCGTTGGTGAACAGCATCCGGTAGGCCGTCAGCCAGGCGGTCGGCAGACAGGCGGCCTCCGCGAAGGACAGCTCCTTGGGCTTGGGCAGGATGTTCCAGGTCGGCACCGCGACCTGCTCCGCGAACGTGCCCTGGTACCGCTCGGTGAGGATGGACCGGGGCTCCTTGGGCCCCACCCCGTGCCCGCTCTGACCGATCACGGAGTGCAGGACGACCTCGTTGCCGTCCTCGTCGACACCGGCGGCGTCACAGCCGAGGATCATCGGCAGCCGGTCCTCCGGGAGGCCGACGCCTCGCAGGGACCAGAGATCGTGGTGGTTGAGGGAGGCGGCCTTGACGTTGACCGTGCTCCAGCCGGGACGGGCCTCAGGGGCCGGGCGCTCCCCCGACTCCAGTCCGGAGAGCGGCTGGTCGCGGTCGATTCGGGCGGCGTAGACAGCGAACATGACCTTGACGATAGGGGCCCGCGACGGCCGACGGAACCGCGGCGCCTTGTGAGACACACCCTCTTGCCAGGGGGCCCGCCGGGCCTCCGTCGCCACCCCGCCGGCCCTCCGTCGCGCCCCCGGTGGGCCTTCGTCGCGCGCCTGGAGTCACCCCCGACAAGGAAAGGGCCCCGTCCACCCGGACGGGGCCCTCCCTCACAAGCCGCACCGCTGCTTCAGCGCCGGGCAACGCCCTCCGCCCGAGCGGCGGCGGCCACGGCGGCGGTGACCGCGGGGGCCACCCGCTCGTCGAACGGCGACGGGATCACGTAGTCGGCGGCGAGATCGTCACCCACGACGCCCGCCAGCGCCTCCGCGGCGGCGATCTTCATGCCCTCGGTGATCCGGGACGCCCGCACCTGGAGCGCACCCGCGAAGATGCCGGGGAACGCCAGCACGTTGTTGATCTGGTTCGGGAAGTCCGACCGGCCGGTGGCCACGACGGCCGCGTACTTGTGCGCGACGTCGGGGTGCACCTCGGGGTTCGGGTTGGCCATGGCGAAGACGAACGCGCCCTCGGCCATGGAGGCGACCGCCTCCTCCGGCACCGTACCGCCGGAGACACCGATGAAGACGTCGGCGCCCGCCAGCGCCTTCTCCAGCGATCCGGTGATGCCCGCCTTGTTCGTGAAGCCGGCCAGCTCGCGCTTGACCGACGTCAGGTCCTCCCGGTCGGCCGACACGACGCCCTTGCGGTCGGCCACCGCGACGTCCCCGATCCCGGCCTCGACGAGCATCTTGGCGATGGCGACGCCGGCGGCCCCGGCACCCGAGATGACGGCCCGCAGATCACCGAGCCCCTTCCCGGTCAGCCGCGCGGCGTTGCGCAGCGCGGCCAGCGTCACGACGGCGGTGCCGTGCTGGTCGTCGTGGAAGACCGGGATGTCCAGCCGCTCCTGGAGCTGCTTCTCGATCTCGAAGCAGCGCGGCGCCGAGATGTCCTCCAGGTTCACACCGCCGAAGGACGGCGCGAGCCGCACCACGGTCTCGACGATCTCGTCGACGCCGGTGCAGTCCAGCGCGATCGGGACCGCGTCGACGCCACCGAACTGCTTGAACAGAATCGCCTTGCCCTCCATCACCGGGAGGGAGGCCTCGGGGCCGATGTCCCCGAGCCCCAGCACGGCCGTACCGTCGGTCACGACGGCGACCACGGACGACTTCCACGTGTAGTCGTTGACGAGCTCCGGCTGCTCGGCGATCGCGCTGCACACCTTCGCGACGCCGGGCGTGTACGCCAGGGACAGGTCGTCCTTGTCACGGACCGGCACGGTGGCCTGCACGGCCATCTTGCCGCCGCGGTGCAATGCGAAAGCCGGATCGAAGGAATCGAGGGGTTCGACCCCGCCGTCCTGATCGGTATTGCTGCCGCTGCGAGGATTGACGATCTCCGCTGCCACTTTGTATGACCCCTTAGTGTTCATGGTTTGAGGGTGGGACCACTCCTGGTGAGAAGTGGGCGGGGACGCGTATGACCCTGCTCGTTGATACGTACGACGTACGACGTACGGCCCATACGCGACGGGCGCGCCGCACACGCGCCCTGAGCCCCGGATGAGGGGTGTAAAGAACCTTCTTACCGGACGGACGGCGCCGACGACGAGTCCAATTGGTGCAAGATCACATGACGGGCACGGAAACAACGGCGGCGACGACACGAATCGGACACGACCGGATGGTGGCACCGCTGTGATTCGTGGCTAAATAAGCGGACAATCAACACCAGAAGCCGTAAAGAACCCGAACAACAGCAAAGGTTGCGCACGACTGACCTGTGTGGCGTGATATGCCGAAGATCTTCCGGCCGGAAGCTCGGATTCCCGTAGAAGGTGCGGTCGTGATGTACCGACCTGAGGCATTTCGGGGGTCACCCGTTATCCGATTTTGACATGGCGGGCGCCCTGAATGGCTCAGTCCGAATGGCAAGATGCCGTAATCACACGAGGTCGCGACCCTCGAAGGCGCGTGCTCTCGTCGACCCACGACAGCGCCGAGCCCCTCGGTAGCTGTACGCCCCATCGGCAACTCCACCCATCCGCCGGAGGAACCCACCATGACCGCAAGCTCCACCCGCCGTACGTCCCCCGCGCGCTCAAGGGCAGCCGCGGTAGGTGCGATCGCGGTCGCAGGCGCCCTGCTGCTCACCGGCTGCGGCGACCAGACCAACGGCAACGGCAGCGAGGGCACCAAGGAGACGGGCAAGTCCAGCACGGCTCCCCTCTTCGACAAGCTGCCGAAGAAGATCCAGGACGCGGGCGTCATCAAGGCCGGCACGAACGCCGAGTACGCCCCGATGGAGTTCCAGGAGGGCGGCAAGATCGTCGGCGTCGACCCCGACATCGCCGCCGCGCTGGGCGAGAAGCTGGGTGTCGAGGTCCAGTTCACCTCCGGCTCCTTCGACGGCCTGATCACCGCCCTGAACTCCGGGCGCTACGACATCGCCATGTCCTCCATCACGGACAACAAGCAGCGCCAGGAGGGCCTGGACGACAAGGGCAAGAAGCTCGGCCCGGGCGTCGACTTCGTCGACTACTTCGTGGCCGGCACCGCCGTGTACGTCCAGAAGGGCAACCCGAAGAACATCAACTCGATCGAGGACCTCTGCGGTCAGACGGCCGCCGTGCAGCGCGGCACGACGTACGAGAAGGCGCTGCAGACCCAGTCGAAGACCTGCACGGACGACGGCAAGAAGAAGATCAACATCGAGTCGTTCGAGAACGACACCGAGGCCCAGACCCGTGTGAAGTCGGGCGGCGCGGTGGCCGGCGTCAACGACTACCCGGTGGCCGTGGACCTGGCCCGCAAGGCCGGTGGCGGCAACGACTTCGAGGTCGTCGGCGAGCAGGTCGACGCCGGTCCGTTCGGCATCGCGGTGAACAAGGACAACAAGGAGCTCACCGCGGCCCTCGAAGAGGCCGTCAACGCCATCATCGAGGACGGCACGTACAAGAAGATCCTCGAGAAGTGGGGCGCCGAGTCCGGCGCGATCGACAAGGCCGCGATCAACGGCGGCAAGTGACCGTCCCGAGCAAGACTGAAGGGCAGTCACAGTGACTGACAAGTTCGACAAGGAGCCGGCCGACGCGGAGCCGTCGGCCGCCGTCTCCAAGGGCGAGAGCCTTCCGCCCGAGGCGATCAAGGCCATTCCGGTACGGCACTACGGCCGCTGGGTCAGCGGTGTCGTCGTGCTGGCCCTGGTGGCGCTGCTCGTCAACGCCTTCGCCACCGCCGAGAAGATCCAGTGGAACGCGGTCGGCGAGTACATCTTCGACTCCACGGTTCTCGCGGGCGCCGGCCGCACCCTGCTGATCAGCGTCCTCGCGATGGTCATGGGCGTGGTGCTCGGCGTGATCCTGGCCGTGATGCGCCTGTCCAAGAACCCGGTGACGAGCTGGGTGGCCTGGGTCTACATCTGGTTCTTCCGCGGCACGCCGGTCTACGTCCAGCTGCTGCTGTGGTTCAACCTGGCGCTGATCTTCCCGATGCTGAATCTCGGTCCGATCTACAAGGACGAGATGGTCGACGTCATGACGCCGTTCATGGCCGCCCTGCTGGGCCTGGGCCTGAACGAGGCGGCGTACATGGCGGAGATCTGCCGCGCCGGTCTGATGGCCGTGGACGAGGGCCAGACCGAGGCTTCGCACGCGCTCGGCATGAGCCAGGGGAAGACGCTGCGCCGCATCGTGATCCCGCAGGCGATGCGGGTGATCGTGCCGCCCACGGGCAACGAGTTCATCAACATGCTGAAGACCTCGTCGCTGGTGTACGCGGTGACGTACAACGAACTGCTGCGCGCCACCTCCACGATCGGCTCCACGTCGTACGCCGTGATGGAGATGCTGTTCGTGGCGTGCATCTGGTACCTGGTCATGACCAGTGTGTTCAGCGTCTTCCAGTACTACCTGGAGCGCCATTACGCCCGCGGCTCGACCCGGAACCTGCCGCCGACTCCGTGGCAGAAGATCAAGGTCAACATGATGGCCTTCAGCCGCGAAAGGGGCAGTTCGGTATGACGGCCATGGTGAAGGCCGAGGGCGTCCACAAGTCCTTCGGCCCCGTACAGGTCCTCCAGGGCATCGACCTGGAGGTGCAGACCGGCGAGGTGTTCTGCCTCATCGGCCCCTCCGGCTCCGGCAAGTCGACGTTCCTGCGGTGCATCAACCACCTGGAGAAGATCAACGCCGGCCGGCTGTACGTCGACGGCGAGCTGGTCGGCTACCGCCAGAAGGGCGACAAGCTGTACGAGCTCAAGGACAGCGAGGTCGCGCGCCAGCGCCGGGACATCGGCATGGTGTTCCAGCGGTTCAACCTGTTCCCTCACATGACGGCGATGGAGAACGTCATGGAGGCGCCGATCCAGGTCAAGGGCGTGAGCAAGGCCCAGGCCAGGGATCGGGCGCGGGAGCTGCTGGACCGGGTCGGCCTGGCCGACAAGGCCGGCAACTACCCCTCGCAGCTGTCCGGTGGCCAGCAGCAGCGGGTGGCCATCGCCCGTGCGCTGGCGATGGACCCGAAGCTGATGCTCTTCGACGAGCCGACCTCGGCCCTGGACCCGGAGCTGGTCGGTGACGTCCTCGACGTCATGCGCGACCTCGCCGAGTCCGGCATGACGATGGTCGTCGTCACCCACGAGATGGGCTTCGCCCGCGAGGTCGGTGACAGCCTGGTCTTCATGGACGGCGGCGTGGTCGTCGAATCCGGCGACCCGCGCGAGGTCCTGACCAACCCGCAGCACGAGCGGACGCAGGCCTTCCTGTCCAAGGTGCTCTGACGGTACGACCCGCGAGGGGCGGTACGGGATTCCCGTACCGCCCCTTCGTCGTCCCCGGCGCCGGCCTACCTCAGGGCGAGCAGCAAGGTGTCGGAAGGCGAGCACCACACCGGCCGCGCCTCCGCGAACCCCTTCTCGCGCAGCACGCGCGCGTGCCACTCGGCGGACGGCGTGTCGCCGTCCGCGTGTTCGCCGTAGATCTCGAAGCGGCGGGCCGTCCGCTCGGCGAGGACCGGGTCCTTGGCGGCCAGCTGCCACCACTCGGACCAGTCGAGGGCTCCGTCCGCCTTGGCCTGATCCATGCGGGCGTGGCGCTGGGCGCGCTCGGCCGCGTTGATCCGGGGCGTGGACTGGTCGATCATGTGGTCCGCGTTGAGGAAGACACCGCCGTCGCGTACGAGGTCCGCGATCCGGCCGTAGAGGTCCGCGAGGGGGTCACGGTGCAGCCAGTGCAGTGCCGTGGCGGTCAGGACGGCGTCGTAGGAGTCGTGGGGCAACTTCGCCGGCCAGTCCGGGTCCTTGAGGTCGGCCGTGACGAACGAGACCCGTGTGTCGCCCGCGAAGGAGCCCTCGGCGATGGCGAGCAGCGCCGGGTCGAGGTCGACGCCGGTACTGGTGGCCTCCGGGAACCGCGCGAGCAGCCGGGCCGTGATACTTCCCGTGCCGCACGCGAGATCAAGCACCCGGGGCGCGGGGCCGACGAGGGCCTCGACCATGTCGAGCATGATCCGGAAGCGTTCCTCGCGGTCGGGCATGTACCACTCCTGCTGCCGGTCCCAGCTCTCCTGCCAGGCGTGCCAGTCGGTACCGGTCGTGGTGGTGGACGTGTCCGTCATCGAGCCCCTCCATCGCGCGCGTCACGTAATACCCTGGAAGCACGATCAGCTGTTACCCCGACCGCACCCCGACGATAGAACGCCTCCGTAAGGACTACAAGTGGAACTGGCCTATTACTCGGACTACGCCGTACGACTCGTCAACAGCGAGGACCCGGCCCGGGGCAAGGACTCGCTGACTTCGGTCGAGGCCGTCCGCGACCTCTTCGGCGGCAACCAGTCGGCGGCCCGCCGTGCCACCGACGCCGACGTCACGCGCTTCCGCTCGGTCCGGGCCAGGCTGCGCTCGGTCTTCGAGGCGGCGGACCAGGGCGACGAGACCCTCGCCGTGGACCTGCTGAACGCCCTGCTGCTGGAGTTCCCGGTGAGCCCGCAGATCTCCGGCCACGACTTCCGGGACGACGACGGCCGCCCCCTGTGGCACATGCACCTCGCGGACCACCCCTCGAACGCGACCTCCGGGTACGCGGCCATCGCGGCGATGGGTCTGGCCTTCCATCTGACGGAGTACGGCGTCGACCGTCTGGGCCTGTGCGAGGCGGCCCCGTGCCGCAACGCCTACCTGGACACCTCCACCAACCGCTCCCGCCGCTACTGCTCGGACCGCTGCGCGACCCGCGCCAACGTGGCCGCCTACCGCGCCCGCAAGCGCCTGGAGGCGGACCGGTCGGCGAACACGGGCCGCACGGCCGACACCGCCCAGCGCGCCAGCGCGAACAGCGAGCGCTGACCGGGCTTGCGCGGCCGGTACCGCAGGCGCACCTTGCCGAGGATCAGCTCGTCGGGCACGACGCCGTAGTCGGTGCTGTCCCCGCCGGCGTACACGTTGTCCCCGAGCACCCACCAGCCGCCCTCACGCCGCTCCGCGGCCCGCTTGACGACGAGCAGGTCCTGCTGGAACGGATGCCGCAGGATGACGACGTCACCGGCCCTGATCCGGCCCCGGTGCACCACCACGAGCAGATCGCCGTGGTACAGCGTGGGCACCATCGACGGCCCGGTCACCTCGGCCCACCCGAAGGGCCGCCCCGCCCGCCCGTGCTCGGTCTCCTGCGACAGCTCCGGCATTCCCGGCACCTCCCCGGTACGGTCCTCCACCAGTCTCAGTCTGACCCTGGACTTTTGTCCTAAGCCCATGGGGGCACTCGCGAAAACCCGTCTCGCAGGGAGTAATGTCCCACCTGAGAAGACGATCACGAGGAAGGAACGCTCCATGCTTTCCCGCCTGTTTGCCCCCAAGGTCAAGGTCAGCGCGCACTGCGACCTGCCCTGCGGTGTGTACGACCCGGCCCAGGCCCGCATCGAGGCGGAGTCGGTGAAGGCCGTCCAGGAGAAGATGGCCGCCAACGACGACCCGCACTTCCAGGCGCGCGCCACCGTCATCAAGGAGCAGCGCGCCGAGCTGGCCAAGCACCATGTCTCGGTCCTCTGGAGCGACTACTTCAAGCCCCCGCACTTCGAGAAGTACCCGGAGCTGCACCAGCTGGTCAACGACGCCCTGAAGGCCCTGTCGGCCGCCAAGGCCTCCACCGACCCGGCGACCGGTCAGAAGGCGCTGGACTACATCGCCCAGATCGACAAGATCTTCTGGGAGACCAAGAAGGCCTGATCTTGAATCATGCCCTCTGACCCGCGGTTTCCTTGATCGCCTGGTCTTGCAGTCCGCACCCGGTCCGCAGTCCGCCGAGAACGGCGGGCATGACGGACCGGGTGCGTTCTTCTCGTGGGTCACTCACCATGTGCGGCAGCTCGACGGGCTTGCGGCCTCGCGTTCGGCCGCCTTGCTCTCCTGCGCTTGGAGCGCCTTGCGGGCGCGGTTCCACTCGGTCTTCCAGCGCCGGCGGTTGAGCGGCTCCCCCTCCTCCATCGTGAACAGGACTTGGTGGTCTTCGGCGGGCCCCAGGTGTCTTTGGACGGTTGGAAGCAGCGTGTGCCGCCCGTCGAAAGGGCACGGCGCTTGCTCACGCCGCCGGGGTCGATGACGAGGACCAGGCCGCTCGCGCAAGACACCCGCTCAAGAACGTCACCCCCTCCCCTTCCATCTCTACGGGCGAAGGCCCCCCGGGTCGCGACGGCTCCACGGGCTGAAGGTTGCCTGGAACGCCGGTGATTGTGTTCACGCGGTGGACGCTGGCCGCGGTCTGTCCTGTGCCGTAGGTTCTGGCATGTCCACCCCCGCGGCTGAGCTGCACGACGGGTGGGCGCACGGGGGAAGGTGAGCACCACACGGATCCCGTCTCGGCCCGCGCGGCCGAGGCGCTCTTCGGTGTGTCTGCGGCAGCGGGCGAGTGGGGACCACACCACCTGGCGGCCCGGCCCCCGCCGAATGGAGTGCCGATCCCGCGGGAGTACCCCCTGAGCCGCCGCCTGCCCCTGTGGCCGATCCCTCTGGTGTGGACCCTCGCCCTCGGTCTGTGGGGCCTGTCCCGGGAGCACAGTGTGTGGCGGGACGAGGCCGCCACCTGGCAGGTGGCCCGGCGACCCGTCGCCGACATAGGGCACATGCTGGGGAACGTCGACGCCGTGCACGGGCTCTACTACCTGCTGATGCGCGGGCTCTTCGTGTGCTTCGGCCCCGGTACCACCACCCTGCGCCTGCCCTCGGTGCTGGCCATGGCGGTGGCGGCGGTCTGCGTGGCGGCCATCGGCCGACGCCTGGCCGGGTACTGGGCGGGTCTGGCCGGCGGGCTGGCGTTCGGGCTGCTGCCGGCCGTGCAGTCCTACCTCCAGGAGGGCCGCCCGTACGCCCTGATAGCGGCGGGTGCCGGTGTCTCGACGCTGCTGCTGGTGACCGTGCTGCAGGGGCGTGGCCGGGCGGCGTACTGGGTCGCGTACGGCGGCACGGTCGCGGTGTGCGGGCTGTTGAACTGGCTGTCGCTGCTGATCCTGCCCGCACATCTGGCGACCCTGCTGTGGACCCGGGCCCGGCGCCGGACCTGGACGTGCTGGGCGGCGGCCTCGACCGGTGCCGTGGCGGCGGTGCTGCCGTTGATCCTGTTCAGCCGGCGTCAGGCCGCCCAGGTCTCGTGGATACCGCCGCTGACCTGGCACATGCTGATCGGCCCGGCGATCCTGCTGGCGATCGGCGGTCTCGGTGCCCTGCTGGACCGGCCCCGGGCCGGCCGGCTGTCGATCGCCGCCGTCGGGCTGCCCCTGCTGGCGGTACCTCAGCTGGGCCTCATCGGTCTGTCCCTCGTGCGGCCGCTCTTCCTGGACCGGTACGTCCTTTTCAGCATGCTCGGTCTGGCCCTGCTGATCGGCGCGGCGCTGGGCACGGCGGTACGGGTGGCCGGGCCGCGTTTCCCGCGGGGCTCGCGGTGGATCGTCCCGGTCGTGGTCACCGTGGCCGTGGCCGCGCTGTTGCCGCTGTCGCTGGCCAAGCGCTCGCCTGCGAGCCGGGTGGACGACGTCCTGGCGGTGGCGGCGGACGTGCGGCGGCTGAAGAAGACGGGGGACGCGGTGGTCTTCATACCGGCGGCCCGGCGGGACACCGCCCTGGTCTCCCCGGGACACTTCGCCGGTCTGCGGGACGTGGCACTGGCGGAGAGTCCCGTGGCGTCCGGGACGCTGAAGGGCAAGGAGGCGGATCCGGCCCGGATACGGGCCGCGATGCTGGCGCACCGGCGGATCCTGCTCGTCACCGACGCGCCCGAGGTCGCCCGGCCCCCGTCGAACAAGCGGGACGAGGTGAAGACCGCCGTGCTGAAGGAGCACTTCAGGGTGGTGGCCGACGAGCAGGTCCGGGGGCGGCGGGTCACGGCGTACGAGCGGACCTCGGGAGGCTGAGGACCGCCCCTTCCCCGGCCTGTGGTGCGGACCGTCCGGGACCACCGTCAGTGGAACTGCGGCACGAGCACATGGATCCCGTACGCCACCACCGCCGCGCACGCCAGGAAGCACAGCCCGGCCTGTGCGAGACCGGCCACGCGGGTGCCGCCGCCCTCCTCGCGCGCCTCCTCGTAGCGGGCCAGGCCCACCACGCCGAAGGCGAAGACGGCGACCACGGCCACCGTGACGGCGAGGCTCACCGCGGTGACCTGGCCGAGTGCGGTCCAGTCGAGCTTCATGAGGTGGACTCCCTTCACTCACGCGGTGTGTTCACGCGGCCGTGCCGACCTTGGCCGGCTCCGCGTCGCGGATGGTGACCTCATGGGCGTCGTTGACGTTGTGCGCGGACACCGGGTTGCGGCGGGAGACGAGCACGATGCCGGCGGCCAGGGCCGCGCCGCCCAGAGCGACGACGGCCGTACCGAGGTCGCCGCCGTGCTTGACCACGCTCGCCGAGACACCGCCGATCAGCGCCGCGGCGGGCAGGGTGACCAGCCAGGCCACGACCATGCGGCCGGCCACGCCCCAGCGGACCTCCCCCAGACGACGGCCGAGGCCCGCGCCCAGGATGCTGCCGGAGGCGACCTGGGTGGTGGACAGGGCGAAGCCCAGGTGGGCCGAGGTGAGGATCACCGTCGTGGAGGCCGTCTCGGCGGCGAAGCCCTGCGGGGAGCGGATCTCCGTCAGGCCCTTGCCCATGGTGCGGATGATCCGCCAGCCCCCGAGGTAGGTGCCCAGGCCGATGGCCAGGCCGGCCGCGGCGATCACCCAGAAAGGCGGGCCCGCGTCGGGGCCCAGTGCGCCCGCGGAGATCAGGGTCAGGGTGATGACACCCATCGTCTTCTGCGCGTCGTTGGTGCCGTGCGCGAGCGAGACGAGCGAGGCCGAGGCGATCTGCCCCAGGCGGAAGCCGTCGGTGACGGACTGTTCACGGGCGCGGGAGGTGAGCCTGTACGCCAGGTACGTCGCCAGCAGTGCCGCGACGCCCGCCACGACCGGCGAGACCACCGCCGGGATCAGCACCTTCTCGACGACTTTGCCGAAGTGCACGCCGTGCGCCCCCGCACCGGCCCAGACGGCCCCGATCAGCCCGCCGAACAGCGCGTGCGACGAGCTGGACGGCAGTCCGACCAGCCAGGTGAGCAGATTCCACAGGATCGCCCCGACCAGACCGGCGAAGATCATGCCCGGGGTGACGAGCGTGTCCTGGACGATGCCACCGGAGATCGTCCTGGCGACCTCGGTGGACAGGAAGGCACCGACGACGTTCAGGACGCCGCTGATCAGGACGGCCGTCCGGGGACTCAGGGCCTCCGTCGCGATGGAGGTGGCCATCGCGTTCGCCGTGTCGTGGAATCCGTTGGTGAAGTCGAAGGCGAGGGCCGTCACGATGACGACCACCACCAGGAAGGTGATGTGGTCCATTCCCCCATGCAAACAAGTGTGGGTCCAGATCCGGGGACCCGACGGCAGAGCGTGTCCGAGGATCCGGCGCGCGGGCGCTGTGACTCCGGCAAGGCCGCTCCCGCCTTCACGCCTGCCCGCCGACCCGGCCTCCGATCTACGATCGCCCCATGAGCATCCGCTGGACCTACGCCTTCGTCGACCGCCCCAGCGCGTCGTTCGGCCGCGCGCACGCCTTCTGGACCTCGGTCACGGACACCCGGCTGTCCGAATTCCGGGGTGACCAGGGGGAGTTCGTGACCCTGCTGCCGGGTGACGGGGCCGACGCCTGCGTCAAGGCCCAGGCCGTCGGCTCGGGCGCCGGGGGCGCGCATGTGGACTTCGCCGTGGACGACGTGGCGGCGTTCGTGCGGTCGGCGCTGCGGCTGGGGGCGGACGTCGCCGCCGAGCACGAGGGGTGGGCCGTGCTGCGGTCGCCCGCCGGGCAGTTGTTCTGCGCGGTGCCGTGGCACGGGGAGTCGGTGCGCCCACCCGTGGTGCGCGGCAGCCGGCTCGACCAGGTCTGCCTCGATGTGCCGCCATCGGCGTACGACACCGAAGTCGCCTTCTGGACAGGCCTGTTGGACGGCTGGCGGTCGGCGGCGGGCTCCCTCCCCGAGTTCCATGTGCTCGCGCCGCCGGCCGGGCTGCCGATCCGTGTCCTGCTCCAGCGGCTCGGCCAGGAGCGCCCCGCCTCCGCCCATCTGGACTTCGCCTGCGCGGACATCGAGGCGACCCGTGCCCGGCACGAGGAACTGGGCGCGAGTTTCGTCGCCCAGGGATCGCACTGGACGGTGCTGCGGGACCCGGCGGGCGGCGTGTACTGCCTGACGGGACGTGACCCGGAGACAGGCGGACGGCCCGGCGCCGGCGCGTCCTGAGGAATCACAGGCCGCGAGTCGGCCCGGTGCCGCCCTGGGCGGGCCTGGGGTACGACGTCACCGGCCCCCGTGACCGGCGGCGACCGGTCACCGCCACGACTCCACCTCCACCACCGCGCCCACCGGGATCGGCCCGTACACGTGCGGGAACTCCTCACCACCGGGCTGCGGCGCCTCGTACTTCACCGGCACGTCCAGCCGCCCGGGGTCCACGACCAGCACCACCAGTTCGTCGGGGCCGTCGTAGGAGCCGTACAAGAAACCGGCGACGGCGGGGAGTTGGGCGCGGGTCGAACAGTGGATGAAGCCCTCCTCCTGGAGGGTGCGGCCACGCGTCGAGATCTCGTACGTGCCGCGCTCGCGCGCTGCGTCCCACAGGGAGCGCTCGGTGATGTGAAGGATGAAGCTCTGCTCGGGCATGGGCCCACGCTACGACCTCAGCCGTGCCGCCCGCCCGTGCAGATAGCGCTGCTCCGGCAGGCTCAGGGTCTTGGCCGCCGCGGACTCGTAGGCGGCCCGCGCCTCGTCGTGGGCGCCCGCCCGCTCCAGAAGGTGCCCGCGGACCGCGTCCAGACGGTGCCCGGTACCCAGCTCACTCTCCAGCGCGCCCAGTTCGGCCAGTCCGGCCCGCGGGCCGTGGACCATGGCGACGGCGACCGCCCGGTTGAGGCGCTCCACGGGGCCGGGGACGAGGCGCAGCAGCACGTCGTAGAGGCCGAGGATCTCCTGCCAGTCGGTGGCCTGCGCGGAGGGCGCCTCGTCGTGGACGGCGGCGATGGCGGCGCGCAACTGGTACGGTCCGGCGCTGCCCCGGGCGAGGGCCCGGGTGACCAGCGCGACGCCCTCGTCGATCGCGTCCTTGTCCCAGCGGTCGCGGTCCTGTTCGTCGAGGGGGACCAGTTCGCCGTGCGCGCCGGTGCGGGCGTCGCGGCGGGCGTCGGTGAGCAGCATCAGGGCCAGCAGGCCGGCCACCTCGCCGTCGTCGGGGAGGAGCCGGTGCACCGCCCGGGTCAGCCGGATCGCCTCGCCCGCGAGGTCCCGTCGTTGCAGGTTCGCACCCGAGGTCGCCGTATAGCCCTCGTTGAAGATCAGGTACAGGATCTGAAGGACCGCGGGCAGGCGGTCCTCCCAGTTGTCGGGACGTCCGAAGCGCACCCCGCGGACCTTCTGCTTGGCCCTGCTGATGCGCTGGGCCATCGTCGCCTCGGGGACCAGGTACGCGCGGGCGATCTCCGCCGTGGTCAGGCCGCCGACGGCCCGCAGGGTCAGGGCGATCTGGGCGGGCGGCGTCAGGTTCGGGTGGCAGCACAGGAACAGCAGAACGAGGGTGTCGTCCTCGCGGGGCGCGCGGTCCGTACCCGGCGGGGGTGCGGTGAAGGCGTCCCGTGGTGTCAGCGCGGCGACCTTGTCCTCCCTGGCCCGGCGCGCCTCCTCCGCGCGCAGGGCGTCGGTCAGCCGGCGCGCGGCGACCTTGATCAGCCAGCCGCGCGGATTGTCCGGCAGACCGGCCCGCGGCCACTGCTCGGCCGCCGCGAGCAGCGCCTCCTGCACGGCGTCCTCGGCGGTGTCGAAGCGGCCGTACCGCCGCACCAGCGCGCCGAGAACCTGCGGCGCGTGGCGGCGCAGCAGGTCCTCGGTCTGCGATGGGGCGCTCATGTACGGATCAGATGTCCCCGGCGCCGTCCATGATGGGCCGGATCTCCACCGGGTACACGGGGGCCCGGGCGGGCTGGGGGCAGCGGATGATGCGGTCGGCGATCTCGGTGACCCGCTCCAGGCTGGCGCAGTCGAGCACCCAGTAGCCGGCCAGCAGTTCCTTGGTCTCGCTGTACGGCCCGTCGGTGATCACCGCCTTGCCGTCCTCGCCCAGGGTGACGTGCCGGATCCTGGCGGGTTCGGCCAGCCCTTGCCCGTCGACCATCTCGCCGGTCTCCGCGAGGTCGTCGTTGAGGGCGCTCATGTAGGCGTACATGGCCTGGACCTCCTCCGGCTTCCAGGCCACGGAATGCTCGGACGCCTTGCCCTGCATCGCCTCGTAGTCCGCCTGCGTGCCCTGCACCATGACCAGGTACTTCATGACTGAACTCCTTCGGTGTCCGTCGGCTCGGGCCACCCTCGGCGGGCGGCTCTCACTGGGGACGTCGGAGCCGGGCCGGGATTTTCGACAGGGACGTCAGGATTCTTTGGCGGCCGCGGGTCCAGCTGTCTCCCCGGCCTCTTCGGCGGCCGCCGCCGCGCCCGCCTGGGCGGCCGTCCTCCCGGACCTCTTCCGGTGCGGTTCCTCGACGTGTTCGGCGCCTTCCTCCACGTACGCCTCGCACTCCCGGTTACGACAGGGACCGGCCACCCACACCGGGACCCATGCGCCCAGCGTCTTGTGACGCTTGACGACCGTCTCCACGGGCTGTCCGCAAGCGGGACAGACGTGTTCTTGGCTGTCCATGCCTTCAGAGTAGGGCGGGCAGGCCGTCAGCGCTTCCTGCTGTACGTCCGCACCAGCACTCCGTTGCCGAAGGCGCGCACCGAGTCCAGGGTGAACTCGGTGACGGCGAAGCCGGAGCCGAACATCGGCATGCCCGCGCCGAGCACGATCGGGTACGTCTTGATGACGAGTTCGTCGATCTCGTCGAGCAGTTCACCGGCGAGCTTCGAACCGCCGCACAGGTAGATCCCCAAGGCGCTGTCCTCGGCCTTGAGTTCGCGCACCTTGGCGACCAGGTCCTCGCGGATGATCTCGACGTGCGGGTCGGGCGACTGCGCGAGGGTGCGCGAGGCGACGTACTCGCGCAGATGGGCGTACGGGCTGGTGATGCCGTCCTTCAGGGCCACGTCGTAGCTGCTGCGGCCCTGGACGATCGTGTCGAACCTCTTGTTCTCCAGGTCGTCGACACCGAGGGCCCGGCGGCCCGGGGTCGCGATGGTCTCCGGGTACTCCGCCTTCAGGAATGCGCGGAACTCCTCGTCGACGAACGCATACATGAAGGCGGCGTCCCCGCCCGGGTCTCCGATGAAGCCGTCGATGGAGCAGGCGATGAAGTAGGTGAGCTTTCGCAAGTCGGACTCTTTCCGTGGTGGGCCCCGTTTACCACTCCAGTTGTAGTACTCCACTTGTAGTGGTTGCAAGGGTGTTTTCGGGTCCGGGTGAAGTGAGAGCTGACATTCCGCCTACTGGCCGGTGCGGGACCGGCTCGGTCCGGCACCGGGTCCCGACGGTGGCTCAGCCGCGCGGCTCACGCCACATCGGCCACATCCGCGGGCCCGCCGGAAGGTCGAGGGGACGGCCCACCAGCTCGAAGCCGAGACGCTCGTAGAGCTTGCGGCTGCGGGCGCTGCTCGCCTCCAGATACGCCGGCCGGCCCTCGCGGTCGCAGCGGTCGAGGACCGAGGCCATGAGCGCGGTGCCGAGGCCCTCGCCCTGACGCTCGGGGGCCGTGCCGATCATCCACAGGTACTCGTGCGCACGGTCGGACGGGTGGATACGGGCCGTCAGGCGCCCGATCGACTCGACGCGCTCGTTCCGCGGGTCGACGGCCTCGCGTATCCGGGCGGGCCCTTCGTCGTCCTGGTCGTCCGCACCGGCCGGCACGGACATCCACAGCGCGCAGGCCGCGCCGTCCTCGGTGACGTCGATCCGCCCGACCGTGAGCACGATGTCGGTGAACGCGGCCATGAGCCGGGGGTGGGTGACACGGCGGTACTCCTCGCCCGGGAACACCCAGCAGCTGACCGGATCGTCCTGGAAGGCCGCGTCCAGCAGCCGGACCACCAGTTCCCGGTCCGCCTCGCCCGCCGTCCGGATCGCCACACCCATGTGTACCCCGCCCCTCCTCGTCAACCGGCCTTGATCGTAAGGCGATTGGGGCGCGTGTGACGCCTGTGGGACTGGCTTTGTCGAGATCCGTACGCAGGGACGGAACCGGCGCAGGTACGGAATCTGGCGCAGGCAGGCACCTGGGCACAGGAACCAAACCTGGCGCAGATAGACACCCGAGCGTACGAACAGCATCGGGCGCAGGTAGGCACCCGGGCACAGAAACAGCACCAGGCACAGGAACGCACCCGGGCACAGAAACAGCACCAGGCACAGGAACGGGCCCGGGCACAGAAACAGCACCAGGCACAGGAACGGGCCCCGCACACCGTGGGGATGTGCGGGACCCGCCGGACCGGGGCCGCCCGCCGGCCGTACGGGGTCAGGAACCGTACGGCCCGGGTGGCCCCGGGGTCTGCACCACGGCTGCCTGCGGCAGCCGTGGGTCGTACGGCCCTCGGCCTCAGTTGCTGCGCCGCGTCACGAACTCGGCCAGGGCCAGCAGTCCGCCCGCCTCCTCCGGGTCGGGGACGGCACGAGCCAGTTCCTGCATGGCGCGGGCCATCCGGTCGGCGGCCTGGGCCTGGGCCCAGTCGCGCCCCCCGGCTCGCTCGACGGCGAGCGCGGTCCGCGCGATGTCCTCCTCGCTCTCCTTGTCGTACGGCGATGCGTACAACGCGGCCAGTTCCGCCGCCGCCGGCCCACCGGAGGTCAGCGCGGCAACGACCGGCAGGGACTTCTTGCGGGCGGTGAGGTCCGCACCGGCCGGCTTGCCGGTGTGGCTCGGGTCGCCCCATATGCCGATCACGTCGTCGATGAGCTGGAAGGCGAGCCCGGCCTCGCGGCCGAACGCGTCCAGCGCCGCCACGTCGTCGTCCGCCGCACCCGCGTACAGCGCGCCGAGCGCGCAGGCGCACCCCAGCAGCGCGCCGGTCTTGGCCTCCGCCATGGCGAGCACCTCGTCGAGGCCGACCTCCCCGGGGCCCCGCCGCTCCATCTCCGTGTCCGCGTGCTGACCGGCGCACAGTTCGACGACGCAGGTCGCCAGCCGGGCGACGGCCGCGGTGGACGCCGGGTGCGAGTCCTCGGCGAGCAGCCGCAGGGCCAACGCCTGGAGGGCGTCCCCGGCGAGGATCGCGTCGGCGTCACCGAACACGGTCCAGGCGGTGGGCCGGTGCCGGCGGGTGGCGTCCCGGTCCATCACGTCGTCGTGCAACAGCGTGAAGTTGTGCACCAGTTCCACGGCGACAGCCGCCCGTACCGCCGCCGCCCGTGCCCCCGGCCCGCCGAGCGCGCCGGCCGCGGTGAGGACGAGGGCCGGACGGATCGCCTTGCCCGCGCTGCCCGTCGCCGGGGTCCCGTCCGGGTGCTCCCAGCCGAAGTGGTAGCGGACGACCCGGCGCATGGAGGCGGGCAGCGATGCGACCGCCGCCCGGAGTTCGGGCTCGACCGACGCCCGGGCACGCTCCAGGATCACTGCCGCCTCGGGCCCGTCGAGCGGACCCGGGCCGCCGTCCCTCTGGGCCGCGATGGACCTCCGCCTTTCGGGCACCTCGGTGGACGGCCCCGCCCCGGCGGGCCGTTGCTGTGTCTGCGTCATGAACTCACCCATGGCATGGCCTCGGAGACTCGGCGGACGGTGGCCCTTCCGCTGCGGCCGGGCGCTTACCCCGAGGGTGTACCCACGCCCGGGGCGCGGGACACGGCGGATCGGCGGGTGAGGTCACCGCCAGCGCCCGATCTCGACGTTCTCCAGCACACCGAGGGCGTCCGGGACGAGCACCGCTGCGGAGTAGTAGGCCGTCACCAGGTACTTGATGATGGCCTGTTCGTTGATGCCCATGAAGCGGCAGGACAGGCTCGGCTCGATCTCGTCGGGGATGCCGGCCTGCTGAAGCCCGATGACGCCCTGCTCCGCCTCGCCCGTACGCATGGCGATGATCGAGGTCGTACGGGCCTCGGAGACCGGGATCTTGTTGCACGGGAAGATCGGCACACCACGCCAGGTGGGGATGCGGTTGCCGGCCATCTCGATGGTCTCGGGGACGAGGCCGCGCTTGTTGAGCTCACGCCCGAACGCGGCGATGGCGCGCGGGTGGGCGAGGAACAGCTTGGTGCCGCGGCGCCGGCAGAGCAGCTCGTCCATGTCGTCGGGGCTGGGAACGCCGTCGTGCGGCTGGAGCCGCTGGTCGTACTCGCAGTTGTGGAGCAACCCGAACTCGCGGTTGTTGACGAGTTCGTGCTCCTGGCGCTCCTTGAGCGCCTCGACCGTCAGCCGCAGCTGCTGCTCGGTCTGGTTCATCGGCTGGTTGTAGAGGTCGGCCACGCGCGAGTGGATGCGCAGCACGGTCTGGGCGATGCTCAGTTCGTACTCGCGGGGCCGGGCCTCGTAGTCCACGAAGGTGTGCGGGATGTCCGGCTCACCGCTGTGGCCGGCCGCGAGGTCGACCTCCTTCTCGCCGTACCTGTTGGTGCGCTGCGCGGGGATCGCCCGCAGCTGTTCGAGGTGCTCGCGCAGGGAGTCGGCTCGCTCCGCGACCTGCTCGACGTCCTGGCGGGGCAGTACGAGCACCGTGCATGCGGTGACCGCGCGGGCCGTGTACTCCCAGATGGAGTCGGCGTCGAGGAGCGCCTGGTCACCGAGGTAGGCGCCGTCGGCGAGGACCCCCAGCGACTCGTCCTCGCCGTACGGACCCGTACCGATCTTCTCCACCCTGCCGTGTGCCAGCAGGAACACCTCGTCGGCCTGGCTGCCGAACGAGGCGATCACATGCCCCGCCCTGAACTCCCGCTGCTGGCAGCGCTGCGCGAGTTCGGACAGGACGTCCTCGTCCTCGTACGACCGCAGCGCCGGCAGCTCGCACAGTTCCTTCGGGATGACCTCGACGCGGTCGCCCGTCTTCACGAAGGTGACGCGCCCGTCCCCCACGGCGTAGGTCAGGCGCCGGTTGACCCGGTACGTGCCGCCCTGCACGTTCACCCATGGCAGCATGCGCAGCAGCCAGCGGGAGCTGATCTCCTGCATCTGGGGTGCCGACTTGGTCGTGGTGGCCAGGTTCCGCGCGGCCGCAGTGCCGAGGCTCTGCTGCGGCTTGCCCTGCTCTGTGCGGACCTCTTCGCCTACCGACATAGAGAACTGCCCTCCCGGTCGTACCCCGGCACCGCTCTGGCACCGCGCATCGCAATCTGCACGACAGAGCCTTCCATCACGGAGCGTGTCTGTGCTATTACCCGAAAGAGGGGGAATGGATCATGAGGGCACTGGGCAGACAGAGGGCCCTTGTCCACTCCTGAACTGCGGCGTCGTCCGGTACGAGCCCCGGCAGGTGTCCAAATCCAGTCGCACAGTGTGCGATTCAACGGATCCGAGGAGTCCCGTCTGCCCGTTTTCGGTAAAGCACCGGTACGGGACGGCCGCGCTCGGCGGCCGACGCACGTCATGAAGGAGGCGGTCATGGCCACACCCATGTCCGCGAGCAGGTTCCTGGAGAGACTCAGAGCAGAGGGCGCGACGGTCGTCGAGGTCGGCGACTGGGAGCACCACAACCGCAACCACGTGGGCCCATGGGGCCCGGTCCACGGCGTGATGATCCACCACACGGTGACCCAGGGCAGCGCAGCCACCGTGGAGCTCTGCCGCAAGGGCTACGCGGGACTGCCGGGCCCGCTGTGCCACGGCGTCATCACCAAGGACGGCAGGGTCCACCTCGTCGGCTACGGCCGCGCCAACCACGCCGGCCTCGGCGACGACGACGTACTGCGCGCGGTCATCGCCGAGACGGCCCTGCCGCCCGACAACGAGGCCAACACCGACGGCAACCGCCACTTCTACGGCTTCGAGTGCGAGAACCTCGGCGACGGACTGGATCCGTGGCCGCAGGCCCAGCTGGAGGCCGTCGAACGGGTCTCGGCGGCGATCTGCCGCCATCACGGCTGGAACGAGCGGTCCGTGATCGGGCATCTGGAATGGCAACCGGGGAAGGTGGACCCGCGGGGGTTCACGATGGCGTGGATGCGGGAGCGGATCCGGGAACGCCTGCGGTAGCCCGCTCGCGGGGCGGGGCGACAATGGCCGTGTGACCAGCGCCGATCTCAACGCTCTCCGCCCGCGGCTCCCCTCCCCGTTGCAGGAGCCGGCGGACGGACGCCTCACCCGTCGCGGCGTCCGTCTGCTCCTCAAGCGTGACGATCTGATCCACCCGGAGCTGATCGGCAACAAGTGGCGCAAGCTGGCGCCGAACCTGCAGGCGGCGGCCGGCCGCACCGTCGTCACCTTCGGCGGCGCCTACTCCAACCACCTGCGCGCCACCGCCGCGGCGGGCCGCCTCCTCGGGCTGTCCACGGTCGGCGTGGTGCGCGGCCAGGAACTCGCCGGCCGCCCGCTCAATCCGTCGCTGGCGCGGTGCGTGGCCGACGGCATGCGGCTGCACTTCGTCGACAGGTCGACGTACCGCCGCAAGACCGAACCGGAGACCCTGGCGGCCGTCCTGCGCGCGGCCGGAGCGCGGGACGCGTACGTGGTTCCGGAAGGCGGCAGCAACGCCCTCGCCGTACGGGGGTGCGTGGCGCTCGGCGAGGAACTGCGCGGGCAGGCCGACGTCGTCGCGGTCGCGTGCGGCACGGGCGGCACGCTCGCGGGTCTCGCCGCCGGGCTGGGCCCCGGCCAGCGGGCGCTGGGCGTACCCGTCCTCAAGGGCGGCTTCCTGGCCGACGACGTACGGGACCTGCAGAAGGAGGCGTTCGGCGGGCCGCGGGGTGAGTGGCGGCTGGACGAGCGGTTCCACTTCGGGGGGTACGCGCGTACTTCCCCTGAGCTCGATGCCTTCGCGGAGGAGTTCGAGCGACGGCACGGGGTCCCCGTCGAGCGTCTCTATGTCGCCAAGTTGCTGTACGGGCTTGTCGCCCTCGCCGAAGAGGGGGCGTTCCCCCGCGGGACGACGGTCGCAGCCGTGGTGACGGGGGCGCCGTTCGACGGCTGACCGCGGGGCGCGGCCGTCGTCGCGGGGGCGCCGTTCGACGGCTGGCCTCCGGGCGCGCGGCCGGTCACCAGCCGTACGGACGCCTGCCGTCAGCCGGCCTCCCGGTAGGCCGCCGCCTCCTCCAGGTCCAGCCTGCGCAGCAGGGTCCGCAGCATCTCGTCGTCGATGTGACGGCCGTCCCTCAGCTTCACGAACACCGCGCGCTCGGCCCCGATCACCTCGCGGGACAGGCGCCGGTACGTGTCGTCGACGGACTCGCCGGTGACGGGGTTGGACTGGCCCAGCCGCTCCCAGACGGAGTTGCGGCGCCGTTCCAGCACCGCGCGCAGACGGTCGGCCAGCGGCTCGGGAAGGGCGTTGCGCTCGTCGGAGAGGAGCTCCTCCAGGCGTCGTTCGGCGGCGCGGGATGCCTGTGCCTGGGCGTTCGCCTCCGCGAGGGTCTCGGCCTGCGCGTCCCGGCCGGGCAGCTTCAGGACCCTGATCAGCGGCGGCAGCGTCACGCCCTGGACGACCAGGGTGCCGATCACGGTCGTGAAGGTCAGGAAGAGGATGAGGTTGCGCTCGGGGAAGTCCGCGCCGCCGTGCACGGTGAGCGGGATGGAGAAGGCGATCGCCAGCGAGACCACGCCCCGCATCCCGGCCCAGGAGACGACGAACGCCCCCTTCCAGGTCGGGTCGTCCTCACGTTCCCGGATCCGCGCCGACAGCATCCGAGGCAGGAAGGTCGCCGGGTACACCCAGACGAACCGCGAGACGACGACCACGGCGAAGACGGCGACCGCGTACCAGGCGGCCCGGCCGCCCTCGTACTCCCCGAGGCCCTTGAGGACCACCGGAAGCTGAAGTCCGATCAGGGCGAACACCGCCGACTCCAGTACGAACGCGACCATCTTCCACACCGCATCCTCCTGGAGGCGGGTGGCGAAGTCGACCTCCCACGCGCGGTGCCCGAGGTACAGCGCGACGACCACGACCGCCAGCACTCCGGAGGCGTGCACCTGCTCGGCGGCCGCGTACGCGACGAACGGGATCAGCAGGGAGAGCGTGTTCTGCAGCAACGCCTCCTTCACATGGGTGCGCAGCCAGTGGAGCGGCACCATCAGCACCACCCCCATGCCGATGCCGCCGAGCGCCGCGAGCAGGAACTCACCGATGCCGCCGGCCCAGGTGGCGCCCTCCCCGACGGCGGCGGCGAGGGCCACGCGGTAGGCGGTGATCGCGGTGGCGTCGTTCACCAGGGACTCGCCCTGCAGGATCGTGGTGATCCGGGACGGCAGCCCCACCCGGCGTGCGACCGCCGTCGCCGCGACCGCGTCCGGCGGCGCCACCACCGCCCCCAGCACCAGTGCCGCGGTCAGCGGCAGATCGGGCACGACGAGATACGCGACCCAGCCGACGGCGAAGGTCGCGAAGAGGACGTAGCCCACCGACAGCAGCATCACGGGCCGCAGTTGGGCCCGCAGATCGAGGTACGAGCTGTCCGTCGCCGCGCTGTGCAGCAACGGGGGCAGCACCAGCGGCAGGACGATGTGCGGATCGAGGGTGTACTCGGGTACGCCTGGCACGTACGAGACCGCCAGGCCCGCTGCGACCAGCAGCAGCGGTGCCGGCACGGGCGACCGCCGGCCGGCCGCGGCGATGGCCGCGCTTCCCGCGACCAGCAACAGCAGCGGCATCACGTTCATACGCCTCGCCCGCCCTTCCCACCACTCCCACGCCCACCGATCAGCACCGGCCCGAGCCCTTTCGCCGTCCTGCCCCTGCCCCTGCCCCTGCCCCTGCCCCTGCCCCTGCCCCTGCCCAGATCATGGTGTTCGCCCGTCCCGGTTCATCGCCGCCGCGGCCCGCCCTCGATTTTCCACGCGCCCCTGCGCGTGGCCGTCGTAACCTGGCAATCATGAAACAGTGCACGCACGCCGACGCGCTGCCGCACCCGGAACCCGTCGCGCTCAGCGAGACGTGTCCGGAGTGCCTGGCGGACGGAGGGCATCCGGTGCAACTGCGGCTGTGCCTCTCCTGCGGTCACGTCGGCTGCTGCGACTCCTCGCCGGGACGGCACGCCACGGAGCACCACAAGGAATCCGGGCATCCGGTCATGCGGACGTTCGAGCCAGGAGAGCGCTGGCGCTGGTGCTTCGTCGACCACGTTCTCGTGTGAGGCCGACGTACCCTGGACGACCGGGGAGCCGGACGGTTCGATCGTCTGACGTCTGGGTACGTCAAACCGGCGCGCGCTCTTCCCAATTGGGCCCGCGAACCCCCTAGCCACGGAGCGTATCCGTGTGTTTACTATGAGTGACAGCAAGGGGTTGGGGTCCTGGGGACAGGAGACTTCGAGGCGCGGTAGCGTCACCGCTGAACCAACATCGCGTTACCGGGGGGCGACCCTCGGCCCCGAGAAGCTTGTACCACCTTGGAGGTGAGGGTGTCCCAGATCGCAGGCGAGCCCGCGACCCAGGACTTCGTGGAAGTCCGGCTGCCGGCCGCGGGTGCCTACCTGTCGGTGCTGCGTACGGCGACTGCCGGCCTCGCGGCCCGTTTGGACTTCACCCTCGACGAGATCGAGGACCTGCGCATCGCGGTGGACGAGGCCTGCGCGATCCTGCTCCAGCAGGCCGTGCCCGGCTCGGTGCTCAGCTGTGTCTTCCGACTCGTCGACGACTCGCTCGAGGTCACCGTCTCGGCCCCGACCACGGACGGCCACGCTCCCTCCAGGGACACCTTCGCCTGGACCGTCCTGTCCGCCCTCGCGGGCAAGGTCTCCTCCGCCGTGGACGAGGACAAAACCGTTTCGATCAGCCTCTACAAACAACGCGGCGCGGGACCAGGGCCGGCGTGAGGAACGGGGACGGGCCGGTGCGGGACGAAGAGCGCGGCACACGGGAGCTGCCGGAAAGCACTCACCCCTGCTCGGACGGAGCCGAGAGCCCGGGGGCGGGCCCCAGCGGTCCGAGCGCTTCCCGACGCATGGTCGACGGCATCGACGGCATCCCCGAGCAGGCCCGGCCGCATCCGGAGGACGACTCCGTGGCGACCGGCAGCCTCCTCGACGAGGGACGGGCCGCCGAAGGTGCCGTGCAGGGCGCGCCTCCGGGCGGGCGGAGCGGGGCCGTCCCTGTCCATGGGGGTCTGTCCGCTCAAGCCGATCCGAGAGTGGGGGCGGAGGCGAGGGCTCGGAAGAGGGCGACGGGCAGGACGATGAGCGAGCACGAGCGACACGCCGAGGACGAGGCGACGGGCGCGCGCAGCGCGCAGGCCACGCACCACGACCCTCAGGACCGCAGCGGGGCGCGCGCCATGTTCGTCGAGCTGCGCAAGCTGCAGGACGGCAGCACGGAGTACGCGGAGCTGCGCAACCAGCTGGTCCGCATGCACCTGCCGCTCGTCGAGCACCTCGCGAGACGGTTCCGCAATCGCGGCGAGCCGCTGGACGACCTCACCCAGGTCGCCACGATCGGTCTGATCAAGTCGGTCGACCGGTTCGACCCGGAGCGCGGCGTCGAGTTCTCGACGTACGCGACCCCGACGGTCGTCGGCGAGATCAAGCGGCACTTCCGCGACAAGGGCTGGGCGGTGCGGGTCCCGCGGCGCCTGCAGGAGCTGCGGCTGGCGCTCACCACGGCCACGGCCG
Organism: Streptomyces sp. NPDC001920; assembly: GCF_053594495.1. NCBI lineage: Bacteria > Bacillati > Actinomycetota > Actinomycetes > Kitasatosporales > Streptomycetaceae > Streptomyces > Streptomyces sp. NPDC001920. The sequence goes on along the minus strand of NZ_JBSFEP010000012.1, from coordinate 121,935 downwards.
AGCTGTCCCAGCTGCACGGCCGCTCCCCCACGGTCCATGAACTCGCCGAGAAGCTGGCGATCTCGGAGGAGGAGGTCCTGGAGGGCCTGGAGTCCGCCAACGCGTACTCCACGCTGTCCCTGGACGTACCCGACACGGACGACGAGTCCCCGGCGGTGGCGGACACCCTCGGCGCCGAGGACGAAGCGCTGGAGGGCGTCGAGTACCGGGAGTCGCTGAAGCCGCTGCTCGAAGACCTCCCGCCACGGGAGAAGCGGATTCTGCTGCTGCGTTTCTTCGGCAACATGACCCAGTCGCAGATCGCGCAAGAGGTCGGGATCTCCCAGATGCACGTGTCGCGACTGCTGGCGCGGACGCTGGCGCAGCTCCGGGAGAAGCTGCTGGTGGAGGAGTGACGGTCCGGCCTGAGTACGGTCAGGCCCGGCCGGTGCCGGTTCTCTGAGAACCGCTCACCGCTTCTGACCCTGCGACCGGTCCTCCGCCCGGCCGGGCCCCCGGATCCCGAGAGCCTCGGTCGTCGCCGGGTTGACCAGGAACACCAGCGTAGTGACGGCGATCACCGCGAGAGCGATGCCCACCGGGATCGCGATGCTGTCGGCCTGCAGCAGGCTGTAGGCCACCGGCAGCGCCAGGATCTGCGTGATGACGGAGGGCCCGCGGCTCCAGCTGCGCCGAGCGAACAGGCCCCGCGCGGCCAGCAGGGGCAGCAGGGCGAGCGCCACGAGCGTCACACCCAGGGTCACGGCCTGCTGCCGGTCGTCCGGGTCCCCGGTCAGCCCCAGCACGAGCACCCACACGCCCCCCACGGCGAGCCCCAGCCCTTCCAGGGCGGTGAGTACCGCCGCGTACGTCAGCCGCCGCGGACGCGGGCCGGTGGTTTCCGGGGTGGTGGGGGTCTGCTCCTTGGTCACTCCTGAAGGGTAGCCCGCCACGATGTGGGCCTCGCCGGCCGAGGCTGGTCCTGCCGTGCGACGCCGGTCAGCACTCCTCGGTCCGTCCTTCGTCACTGCTCGGCCCGTCCGTCGTTCGAGTCGGGGCCGAACCGGCGCAGTCCACCCGTGTCGAGGCTCACGCCTGATCTCTCACCGGATCCCCACCTCGATCTGTGCCCGGTACCCCCCAGTAGGTACGCTGCCAGTCATGCGTGCACTTCTCGTGGTCAATCCGGCAGCAACCACCACAAGCGCACGTACGCGCGATGTCCTGATCCACGCGCTCGCCAGCGAGATGAAGCTGGAGGCCGTCACCACCGAGTACCGCGGCCACGCCCGCGACCTGGGCCGACAGGCGGCGGAGAGCGACGATGTCGACCTGGTGGTCGCCCTCGGCGGTGACGGCACCGTGAACGAGGTCGTCAACGGTCTGCTGCACAACGGCCCCGACCCCGAGCACCTCCCCCGCCTCGCCGTGGTCCCCGGCGGCTCCACCAACGTCTTCGCCCGCGCCCTCGGCCTGCCGAACGACGCCGTCGAGGCGACCGGTGCCCTGCTGGACGCCTTGCGGGAGGGGAGCGAACGCACGGTCGGGATGGGCATCGCGGCGGGCACGCCGGGCACCGCGGACGAAGCCGTGCCGGGCAGATGGTTCACCTTCTGCGCCGGGCTCGGTTTCGACGCGGGCGTCGTCGGGCGGGTCGAGCAGCAGCGCGAGCTGGGCAAGAGATCCACACACGCTCTTTACCTGCGCCAGGTTGCACGGCAGTTCCTCCAGGAACCCAACCGCCGGCACGGCACGATCACGCTGGAGCGGCCGGGCGAGGACCCGGTGACCGATTTGGTGCTGTCCATAATCTGCAACACCGCTCCGTGGACGTATCTGCTCAATCGCCCGGTGTACGCGGCACCTAAGGCCTCGTTCGATACCGGTCTCGACGTGCTCGGTCTCAGCCGTATGTCCACGGTCTCGGTTGCCCGGTATGCGACCCAGTTGCTCACTTCGTCCCCCGAGCGGGGACCCCACGGCAAGCACGCCGTCTCGCTGCATGACCTGGACCAGTTCACCTTGCATTCGAAGGTCCCTTTGCCCCTCCAGATGGACGGCGACCACCTCGGGCTGCGTACGAGCGTGACGTTCACAGGCGTACGCCGTGCACTGCGTGTGATTGTGTGAGCGGAACGGGCTAAAGTCCTTTCACTCGAACGTTTAGGCCAGGATCCACCCCATGGAAGTACGGCTGTGACCTAGTCGACACCGAGGAATCAAAAAAAACTTTCCGGAAGGGGTTGTATCCGTCGCTGAGGTTTGCGAGTCTCTACGTGGCGATCGGGACGGCCCGCAAGACCGGCCTCCACTGATCACCGGAACCCCTCTTCAACTCACAGGACCCACGCCAGGGAACCTGGCGGTAGGCCCTTCACTTGTTGAGGGATTCGTGAAAGCGTTCACATTCACAAGCAACCCAGCAGTAACACAAGGAGAGGTAGCAGCCATGGACTGGCGTCACAACGCCGTTTGCCGCGAGGAAGACCCCGAGCTCTTCTTCCCCATCGGCAACACTGGTCCTGCGCTGCTGCAGATCGAGGAAGCCAAGGCCGTCTGCCGTCGCTGCCCGGTTATCGAGCAGTGCCTGCAGTGGGCGCTCGAGTCCGGTCAGGACTCCGGCGTCTGGGGTGGTCTCAGCGAGGACGAGCGCCGTGCCATGAAGCGCCGCGCCGCCCGCAACCGGGCCCGTCAGGCCTCCGCCTGACAACACCCACCCCGCTAAACAGCCTGAGCTTGGCGGCGCGTACAGCGAGTACGCATCTCCCGCCCCCGAGCCGCAGCGCGCAGTACCCCCGATGCGCAGCGAATGCTGGCAACGAGCATGTTGAGCCCCAGCCCCCTGAACGGGCTGGGGCTCTTTGCTGTCCGCGGCACACAGCGCGGTAATCCCGGATCCGCTCGTCCGGGACCCCGAGGCTCCTACTTGGGCGCCCGCACCGGGATGTCGAGGATCACCCGGGTCCCCCGCTCCGGCGCCGGAACCATGTCGAACGTGCCGCCCAGCTCGCCTTCCACCAGCGTCCGCACGATCTGCAGTCCGAGGTTGCCGGCGGTGTGCGGGTCGAAGCCCTCGGGCAGGCCCACCCCGTCGTCCTGGACGGTGACCAGGAGGCGGATCTGCTTCGACGTACCGCCACGGACCGCCGAGACCTCGACCGTGCCGGCGTCGCCGTCGCGGAAGCCGTGCTCCAGCGCGTTCTGGAGGACCTCGGTGAGGACCATCGACAGCGGCGTGGCGACCTCGGCGTCCAGGGTGCCGAAGCGGCCGGTGCGCCGGCCGGTCACCTTCCCCGGTGAGATCTCGGCCACCATCGCCAGCACCCGGTCGGCGATCTCGTCGAACTCCACGCGCTCGTCGAGGTTCTGGGAGAGCGTCTCGTGCACGATCGCGATGGAGCCGACGCGTCGCACCGCCTCTTCGAGGGCCTCGCGGCCACGGTCGGACTCGATACGGCGGGCCTGGAGGCGGAGCAGAGCGGCCACCGTCTGGAGGTTGTTCTTGACGCGGTGGTGGATCTCCCGGATGGTCGCGTCCTTGGTGATCAACTCACGCTCTCGGCGACGCAGTTCGGTGACGTCCCGGAGCAGGACCAGTGAACCGATGCGCGGGCCCTTGGGCTTGAGGGGGATCGCCCGGAACTGGATGACCCCGTCGCTCGACTCGATCTCGAACTCCCGGGGTGCCCAGCCGCTGGCGACCTTGGCGAGCGCCTCGTCCACCGGGCCGTGGGTCGGGGCCAGTTCGGCGGTCGTCTTGCCCAGATGGTGGCCGACGAGGTCGGCGGCGAGACCGAGGCGGTGGTAGGCGGACAGCGCGTTCGGGGAGGCGTACTGGACGATGCCGTCGGCGTCGACGCGGATCAGGCCGTCGCCGACACGTGGGGAGGCGTCCATGTCGACCTGCTGGTTGGCGAACGGAAAGGCGCCGGCCGCGATCATCTGCGCGAGGTCCGAGGCGCTCTGCAGGTACGTCAGTTCCAGGCGGCTCGGGGTGCGGACGGTCAGCAGGTTGGTGTTGCGCGCGATGACGCCCAGGACGCGCCCGTCCCGTCGTACCGGAATCGACTCGACGCGGACCGGCACCTCCTCGCGCCACTCGGGGTCGCCCTCGCGCACGATCCGGCCCTCGTCGAGCGCGGCGTCCAGCATCGGGCGGCGCCCGCGTGGGACGAGGTGGCCGACCATGTCGTCCTGGTACGAGGTCGGGCCGGTGTTGGGCCGCATCTGCGCGACGGAGACATAGCGGGTGCCGTCGCTGGTGGGGACCCACAGGACGAGGTCGGCGAAGGACAGGTCGGAGAGCAGCTGCCACTCCGAGACCAGCAGGTGCAGCCACTCGAGGTCGGAGTCGTCGAGGGCCGTGTGCTGGCGTACGAGTTCGTTCATGGAGGGCACGTGGCCGAGCGTACCTGGCGGTACGGACATCGTTCGAAACCCGCCACCGGGAAGCGATCCGGCCCCGGAAACACCCGCGGGCCGCGGCGCCTGAGAGGGACCCTCAACCCTCTCGGCACCGCAGCCCGGAGCAATATCGGCCGTGGGGTGTGCGGTCCCGGTCGGCCGAAGGATGAGGAGCCGGGGCAGTCAGGGCAGAGAGCTCCGGTTCCTCGGTCCGCCTTCCTGTGCGGGGAAGACGGAAGTCGGTGCGTTCTTGCGCTACGCACTCCCCCGCATTGTGGACTAGACCACTTGGGTGTGTCCATGCGTTGGAGCCTGTTTGCTGTTGACGCCTCTTCGCGGGGCTGCGAACCAGTTGGAGAAACGGTCGGACCCCCTCGCATACACCACGCAGCCTAACCCGTGTGGGTTCATGTGCGGGGCCAGATGGCCAAGGCAATTTCCGCGAGTGCCTCCAGTTCCTCCCGGCTCGCCCCGTCGCGCGCCTGTTGTGACATGCCCTGGATCATCGCACCGGCATGCCGGGCGAGCGCGGCGGCGTCGATGCCGGCAGGGAGGACGCCCGCGGCGATGTCCGCTTCCACGCGGCTGCGGATGGCGGCGATGCCGGCGTTGCGCCGCGCTCGGAGCGAGGCCTCGACCTCGGGTGTGGAGCAGTTGGTCGCCGCATGGACCACGAGGCAGCCGTACGGATGGGCCGGATCGGTGTACTCCGCGGCGGCTTCGTGCAGTATCCGCGCCACCGCGGCGCGGGCGGTGGGCTCCTCGGCGAGGGCGCGGTCGACGAAGGAGCCGTAGCGCACGCCGTACTCACGGACGGCCTCCTCGAAGAGCGACTGCTTGTCCCCGAAGGCCGCGTACAGGCTCGGGGCGCCGATGTCCATGACACGGGTGAGGTCGGAGACGGAGGTCGCCTCGTAGCCGTGTTCCCAGAAGGCGAGGATCGCCTTCTCCAGGGCGGTCGCGCGGTCGAAGGAACGGGGACGGCCACGGCGCTTGGACGCCGGCGGGGCGGCCGCCCTGATCTCGTTGCTCACCATGGAGTGCATTTTATAGCGGGCGCTAGACAAATACTCCGGGCGTGATCTACGGTCATTTCTGTATCGATCGCTAGCGAATGATGGAGGGGGCGGCGGCATGGGTGCGCTCGCGGGCAGGACGGTGCTCGTCACAGGGGCCGGCAGGGGGATCGGCCGGGGAATCGCCGAGCGGCTGGGGCGCGACGGCGCTCGGGTCGGCGTGCACTACGGCAGGAACGAGGCTGCGGCGAAGGAGACGGCAGCCGCGATCGAGGCGGCCGGCGGCTCGGCGTTCACCCTCGGTGTCGAGTTGGGGGTGCCGGGGGACGCCGAGGCGCTGTGGCAGGAGTTCGATCGGCACGCGGACGGGTTGGACGTGTTGGTGAACAACGCCGGGATCGGCAACACGCGACCGATCGAGGAGATCGACGAGCGGGAGTACGACGCGGTCTTCGCGGTGAACGTGAAGGCGCCGTTCTTCATCGTCAAGCACGGCATGACGCGCCTGCGCGACGGCGGCCGGGTCATCAACATCTCGTCGGGACTCGCCCGGACCGCGGTGATGCCGGGCAACATGGCGTACGCGATGACGAAGGGAGCGCTGGACATCCTCTCCCGCGACCTGTCCAAGGTGCTGGGCCCGCGCGGCATCAGGGTGAACTCGGTGGCCCCGGGTCTGATCGACACCGACAACACCGCAGAGTTCCTGCACGGGACCGAGGACGGCTGGGCGCAGGCCGAGGCGATATCGGCGCTGGGACGGGTGGGGACACCGGCGGACGTCGCGGACGTCGTGGCCTTCCTGGCCTCGGACGAGGGCCGGTGGGTCACCGGGAGCTGGGTGGACGCCACGGGAGGCTCGATCACCTGAGGGGACGCGGGCATCGGCCTCAGCCCGTCCCGGGACCCGGGGCAGCCGCTCGGGCCGCCTGGCGTGCCGCTTTCCGGCACGCGGAGCGCCCCCGCCGGGGCGGAGACCGGTCCGTCACCGTCAGCGCGTCTCCGTCACCTTCGCCAGGGCGCGCGGCGCGTCCGGGTCCTGGCCCCGGGCGATCGTCACCTCGTAGGCCAGGAGCTGGAGCGGGAGGATCTCCAGGATCGGCTGCACCTCCTCGGCGGCCTCGTCCGTGGGCAGTACGAAGCCGGCCGAAGCCTGCTCGACCTGGTGCCGGGGGCCGATGACGACCAGGTCGGCGCCGCGGCCGCGCAACCGGTCGAGGACCGGCTGAAGGGCCTCACCGCCCTTGCCGTCGGTGACGACGGCGATGACCGGGGAGACGTTGTCGACCATGGCGAGCGGGCCGTGCAGGAGGTCGGCGCCCGAGTAGGCGAGCGCCGGGATGTAGCTGGTCTCCATCAGCTTCAGGGCGGCTTCCTTGGCCGTGGGGTAGCCGTAGCCGCGGGAGGTGATCACCATGCGTTCGGCGAAGCGGTAGCGGGCGGCGAGGGCGCGGACCTCGTCCTGCCGGGCGAGGAGTTGCTCGGCCAGGCCCGGCAGGACCCGGGCGGGCGCGCCGTCGCCGCCCCGCAGCCCCTCGGCGAAGAGGTACAGAGTGAGGAGGGAGGCCGTGTAGGTCTTGGTCGCGGGCAGGGCCCTCTCGGGTCCGGCCATGATGTCGAGGTGGTGCTCGGAGACGGCGGCCAGTGGTGAGTCGGGGTTGTTGGTCACCGCGAGCGTGATCGCGCCGGCCTCGCGGGCGGCCCTCGTCGAGGCGACGAGGTCCGGGGAGCCACCGGACTGGCTGACCGTGACGACGAGGACATCGGTGAGGTCGGGGCGGGCGCCGTACGCCGTCGTGGTGGACATGGAGGTCAGCCCGCAGGGCAGGCCGAGGCGGATCTCCAGGAGGTACTTGGCGTAGAGCGCGGCGTTGTCGGAGGTGCCGCGGGCGGTGAGCAGGACGAAGCGGGGGGCGCGGGCGGCGATCTCCTGGGCGACCTTGCGGACGGCGGGGGCGCCCTGGGAGAGGATTCGGCGCAGTACGGCGGGCTGTTCGGCCATCTCCCGGGCCATGATGCGCCCGGGGAGGTCGTTGTGGGGGGCGTGGGGGTCGGGAGGATACGGGGTCGAGGGGGCGGTCGTCATGGGGCCCTTCCTGCTCTCGCGCGACATGCCGGACAAGGCGCCTTCCGGTTCGGGCGGACAGTCTCCATTGCACTGCGGAACACGGGATGACGCCTGCCCGAAGGGCTCGGAAAACGCCTCGTCCTCACGGCTTCGCGGAACGTCCGCGCCCTCCTCCTCCACCTGGGCCTCGCAGCCCTGCTCTGTTAGATTGGTCTAAACCACATGCCCCTTCAGGGCGCCCATCGAGTCCCTCTGCAGATCGGCAGGCCCAGCGTGGAAGTTGTCATCGTTCCGGACGCCAAGGCGGGTGGCGAGCTGATAGCCGAGGCCATGGCACAGCTCCTCAGGCGCAAGCCCGACGCGCTGCTCGGCGTGGCCACCGGGTCGACTCCGCTGCCCGTCTACACGGCGCTCGTGAGCCGGGCGCGCTCCGGTTCCGTGGACGTCTCGCGTGCTCGCATCGCGCAGCTCGACGAATACGTGGGGCTGCCCGCCGAGCACCCGGAGTCGTACCGGTCGGTGCTGCGGCGCGAGGTGCTGGAGCCGCTGGGGATCGGGATGGACGCGTTCCTGGGGCCCGACGGCACGGCCGAGGACGTACAGGGGGCGTGCGAGGCGTACGACGCGGCGCTGGCCGCCGCCGGCGGTGTCGATCTGCAGCTGCTCGGCATCGGGACGGACGGCCACATCGGGTTCAACGAGCCGTGCTCGTCACTGGCCTCGCGGACCCGGATCAAGACGCTGACCGAGCAGACGCGGATCGACAACGCGCGGTTCTTCGACGGAGACATCGAGCAGGTACCGCACCACGTCATCACGCAAGGGATCGGCACGATCCTGGAGGCCCGGCACCTTGTCCTGCTCGCCACCGGTGAGGGCAAGGCCGACGCGGTCGCCGCCACCGTCGAGGGCCCGGTCGCGGCCGTCTGTCCGGCCTCGGCGCTCCAACTGCACCCGCACGCCACGGTCGTCGTCGACGAGGCCGCCGCGTCGAAGCTGAAGCTCGCCGACTACTTCCGGCACACGTACGCCAACAAACCGGAGTGGCAGGGCATCTAGGTTCGTCGCCAGGATCTGGGCCGGCGTTCCCGCGGGGGCTGCGAGCCGGGCCGGAGCCGCACGCGGCGGCGGGCGCCCGACGGGGGTTCCGTCGTGCGCCCGCCGGAAATGGGCCACCGGTCCCGACCGGCGCCGGGCCGGGCCCGCGAAGTCCCGCCCACCCCAGGCGCCCGGCACGGCCTCCGGATGGAGGACGGGACTGCGCGGGGCACGACCTAGAGCAGGGCCGCCTCGTCCTCGGCCGGCTCGTCCTGGGCGGCCAGGCCGGCCACCCAGGACGGCATCACGAAGTGGGCCACCAGGACAGTGGCGAGGGCGGACACCGCGTAGGTCCGCAGGGCGTCACCGTCCGCGCCGGCCACCCCGAAAAGACCGATCACGGCCAGGACGAGGAGACAGAGCGTGATGCGGTAGGACCGGGCGAGCACCCGGTTGCGCTCGGCCACCTGCCGCTCGTCCAGGGCCCGGGTCCGCAGCTCCAGCAGCCCCCGGGTGGCGCTGTTGATCAACCCTTGCGCCACCATCCAGGGCAGTAGCAGCGCCGCCATGGCGAGGGCGGACCACATCGCCTCCCCGCGGGACAGGCAGAAGTGCCCGAACAGCGTCGCGATCGCCACGGTGAGCGCGGCGTGCGCCGCGACGGCCAGCCGGCGTCGCGCGACCGTGGCGTGCAGTTCCCTCCGCCGGGGGTCGTTCATCAACCGCAGCATGCTCCGGTCGTAGCGCGTCATCCGCGTCGTCGTCATGGCTGGTTCCTCCCGTAGACCTCGTCCGTGAGCGGCCGGAACGGTTCGAGGGAGAACAGGGCCTCGACCGGCAGACCGAAGAACTTCGCGATCTTCAGTGCCAGGTCGAGGCTCGGGTTGTACTGCCCCCGCTCGATGTAGCCGATGGTCTGGTAGTGGGCTCCCACTGCCTCGGCCAGGCTCTGGCGCGACACCTTTCGCTCGGCACGCACCATCGCCAGTCTGTTGTGCACCTGCTCGCTCATGTATAAGAAGTACTACATTCAGAGGCAGAGCTGCAACCGTCGCCCTTCGAGGCGTAAGGGGCGACGGTGCTCCGTCGGCGCCCTACGCCCCGGCGCCGCCCTCCGCCACCAGCACCTCCGCCGCCGCGCGTCCGCACACCCGGGCCGCGCCGTGCGTGGCGATGTGCAGGGCGCCGCGAGGGGGCGCCTGAGGGACGCCCATCTCGACCACGATCGTGTCCGGGCGGGCTCGCAGCAGGGTGTCGAGGGCCGTCACCATCCAGGAGTGGCGGTGCTCGTCGCGGACCACGGCCACGATCCGCCGCTTCCCCGCCGCGGCCAGGGCCTCCCGCCCCGCGTCCTCCCCCGCGAAGCTGCCCGTCTCCGTCCCCGGCAGCATGCGGCTCAGCTCAGCCGCCACGCCCCACGGCGTCTCGTCGCCGACGGCGATGTTCGCCACCGGGGTGAAGGCCGCTACATAGGGCGCCTCGGTGAGCGGACGGAAGTCCCCCGCCCCGGTCGCCCGCAGGGCGCGGCGGGCGGCGACGAGGCCGATGTCCGGCCGGGGCTCGCCCCCTCCCCCGACGGCGGTCGCCGTCCAGCGGGCCAGCTCACGCACCCGTCCGGCCGCCTGGGCCAGCCGTTCCTCGGGGAGTTCACCGGCGCGCACGGCGGCGACCAGGGCGTCGCGCAGACGCCGTACCGTGTCGTCGTCCGCGAGCCCCCCGCCCACGCAGATCGCGTCGGCGCCGGCCGCGACGGCGAGGACGCTGCCGCGTTCGATGCCGTAGGTGGCGGCGATGGCCTGCATCTCCATGCCGTCGGTGACGATCAGGCCGGTGTAGCCGAGTTCGCCTCGCAGGAGGTCGGTGAGAACCGGGCGGGAGAGGGTCGCCGGGTGGTCCGGGTCCAGGGCGGGGATCAGGATGTGGGCGCTCATCACCGCCCTGGTGCCGGCGGCGATCGCCGCGCGGAAGGGGGAGAGTTCGCGGTCCGAGAGCACGTCGCGGGAGGCGTCGATGCGCGGGAGCGCGTGATGGGAGTCGACCGCCGTGTCGCCGTGCCCCGGGAAGTGCTTGGTGCAGGCCGCGACGCCCGCCGACTGCAGGCCGGTGACATAGGCCGCGGTGTGGCGGGCGACCAGGGCGGTGTCGGCGCCGAAGGAGCGTACGCCGATCACCGGGTTGGAGGGGTTGGAGTTGACGTCCGCCGACGGGGCCCAGTTGAGGTTCACTCCGCAGGCGGCGAGGCGGCGGCCCAGTTCGGAGGCCACCTGCCGGGTCAGCTCCACGTCGTCCACCGCGCCCAGGGCGTGGTTGCCGGGGAAGCTGGAGCCGCACCTCACCTCCAGCCTCGTCACATCACCTCCCTCCTCGTCGATCGCGACCAGCACGTCGTCCCGCTCCGCGCGCAACTGCGCGGTCAGGGCGGCCAACTGCTCGGGCGAGGCGATGTTGCGGCCGAAGAGGCCGACGGAGGCGAGGCCCTCGCCCAGGCGGCGCAGCAGCCAGTCGGGGGCGCTGGTGCCGGTGAAGCCGGGCTGGAGCACGGTCAGGGCATCACGGGTCAGAGTGTCGGTGCCGCTGGCGATTGTCGTCATCGGGTGCGTTATCCCTTCACCGCGCCGGCCGTCAGGCCGCTGACAGCCCTGCGCTGCAGGAAGACGAAGAGGATCAGGATCGGGACGGCGAAGAGCGAGGAGGCCGCCATCGTGGCGCCCCAGTCGTTGCCGAAGGCGGTCTGGAAGCTGGACAGCCACAGGGGCAGGGTCTGCGCCTCCGCCTCCTTGTTCAGCACCAGGACCAGCGGGAATTCATTCCATGCGGTGATGAAGCCGAACAGGGACGTGGACATCAGGCCGGGCGCCAGCAACGGCAGGATGACCTTGCGGAAGGCCTGGGCCCGGGTGCAGCCGTCGACCATCGCGGCCTCCTCCAGCTCCCGGGGCACCGCGGCGACGAACCCGCGCAGCGTCAGGATGGTGAAGGGCAGGATCATCATCATGTAGAAGACCGTCAGCGGCAGCAGACTGTTCAGCATCGACGCGTCCCGCACGATCATGTACATCGCGATGATCATCACCTCCCACGGTGCCATCTGGGCCAGCATGAAGCCGATGACGAACCCGCGCCGCCCCTTGAACCGCATCCGGGCGAGGGCGAAGGAGCCGGCGAGCGCGATGACCAGGGCGAGGACGACCGCGCACAGCGTGACGATCAGCGAGTTGGTGACGTACGTCCAGAAGTGGTCGACGCCGGTGGCGCGCTCGAAGTGCTCGAAGGTGACGTCGGTGGGGAACCAGACCGGGTTCTCCGAGATGATGTCGCCGGTCGGTTTGAGGGCCGTGGCGAACATCCAGTACACGGGAAAGACGAAGCCGGTGAACAGGACGACGGCGGTGACGCCTGGCCACAGGCGGCCGAAGAGCGAGCGCTTCACAGCCCGGCCTCCTCTTCCTCTCGCTTGAGCACGATCCTGAGGTAGTAGGCCGTCAGGCCGAGCAGGATCAGGATGGTCAGGACGGCGATCGCCGCGCCCATGCCGTAGTGCTGGTTGCCCACGCCCTCGATGTAGGCGTAGACGGGCAGGATCTCGGTGAGCCGGTCGGGGCCGCCGCCGTTGATGGTGAAGACCTGCACGAACGCCTTGAAGACCCAGATGATCTCCAGGAAGGTCGTGGCGTAGAGGAACGGGCGCAGGAAGGGAAGCGTCACCGTCGTGAAGCTCTTCCACACCCCCGCCCCGTCCAGCGCCGCCGCCTCGTACAGCTCGTCGGGGATGGTGGTCGTGGCCGCGTACAGGTTGATCGCGACGAACGGGATCGACTGCCAGACGATCAGCACCGTGACCACGAAGAACGTCGACAGCTGGCTGCTGGTCCAGCTGTAGTCGGCCATGGAGTGCCAACCGAGCTTGTCCAGGACCCAGTTGACGACACCGAAGCGCTGCGCGAACAGCCACTGGTAGACGGTGGTCGCGGCGACCACGGGCATCGCCCAGGCCAGCACGAGCCCGACCATCAGGGTGACCCGCATCCGCTGCCCGAGGCGGGCGAGCAGCAGGCCGACCAGGGCGCCGAAGACCATGATCAGGACGACGTTGACCGCCGTGAACAGGATCGAGCGCAGGGTGACGCGCCAGAAGTCCTCGCCGCTGAGGACCTCCTTGTAGTTGTCGATGCCGTTCCACTCGGTGACGTGCTGGATCAGCTGCGCCATGTTGAGGTTCTGGAACGACAGCAGCACGTCCTTCACCAGCGGCCAGCCGAGCAGCAGCACGGTGGCCGCGCAGGCCGGCAGCAGCAGGAGGTACGGGGCGAGCGCGCCGACGCGCCACGCGGCTCGGCGCCCCGGCCCGGCGGGCCCGCTCTCGTCCCTTTTGACTACGTCCACCGGACCGGAGGGCGGCCGTTCGGTCTGCACGGTCATGCTCGCGCTCTCTCTTCTCGACCTGCGTACGTGGACCGCGTACGGTCGCCGGGGCGGGGGCGTCACGCGCGCCCCCGCCCCGGCGCGCACACCGGTGCCGTTACTGCTGCTGCGCCAGACGCTTGTTGAACTCGTCCTCGACCTGCTTGGCGGCCTCGGCCGGCGACTTGCCGTTCAGAACGGCGGTCATGTACGTCTTGACCGGGTTGGGCGCGTTCTCCACGGCGGCCCACTCCGGGATCAGCGGCGTGGTGCCACCGCCCGCGGCGGCCGGCGCGGCGGCCTCGGCGACGGCGTTGCCCTTGAGGTTGGTCTGCAGCGACTCCTTGTTCGGGATGACGCCGTTGAGCTTGGCCAGCTGCCCCTCGTGCTTGTCGGACAGGGCGATCCGCAGGAACTCCTCGGCCAGCTCCTGCTTCTTGCTGCCCGCGGCGACGGCGAGGTTGGAGCCGCCGAGGAAGACGCCCTCGGGCTTGTCGGCCGTGGCGCCCGGAATGGTGAAGTAGCCGATCTCCTTCTCGATCTTCGGGTTGGCCTTGATGGCGATGCCGGCCTCCCATCCCATGCCGATGAAGGCGCCGACGTTACCCTTGCCGAAGACCTCGCCCTGCTGCGGGGTGGCCTCGTCCTTGTCCTTGGGCGCCTTGGACAGCGACTGGAACTTCTTGTACGTCTCCATGGCGGCGGCGACCTTCGGGTGGGCGAGGTTGGAGACGTACTTGCCGTTCTGCTGCTTCACCAGCTGGACGCCCTCACCGATGGTCAGGCCCACGAAGTGGTACCAGTTCTGACCCGGCAGGTAGATGGGTTCGGCGTCGGTCTTCTCGCCGATCCGCTTGAGGTCGGCGTAGAACTCGTCGCGGGTCTTGGGGGTGTCCTTGATGCCCGCCTCGGCCCAGACCTTCTTGTTGTAGAGGACCACGCGGTTGGCGAAGTACCACGGCGCCGCGTACTGCTTGCCCTCGAAGATCGAGGACTCGTTGAGGGACGCGGTCCACTCGCCGCCGATCTCGTTCTTGAGCTCGCCCAGGTCGGCGAGGCCGCCGGTCTTGGCGTAGGCCGGGGTCTGGGTGTTGCCGATCTCGAAGACGTCCGGCGGGTTCTCCTCGGACAAGGCGGTGGTCAGCTTCTGCTGGATGCCGTTCCACTGCTGGATCTCGAACTTGACCTTCGCCTTGGTCTTCTTCTCGAAGGCCGCGGCGACGTCCTTCTGCCACTGGTCGGGCGAGGAGCCGTCCATCACCCACACCGTGAGCGTCTGGCCCGCGTAGCCGTCCGCCCCCGTCTTGTCCCCGTCGTCGCCGTTGTCTCCCCCGCACGCCGCCAGGGAGATCATCATGCCCGCGACACCGATCGCGGATATCAGCTTGCGCTTCACGCCACCCTCCTCAGGGATGCCACAAACCCCCCTGCCTCCCCGCACGAGCGTTGGGCCGGGACCTGGACCAATGGTGTAGACCAGTACCGGGAGCTTGGACCAGACCAGAAAGGGTGTCAAGGGTGCTCGAATAGGCTCCGACCAGCCGTTATGCGACCTACATATGCAGGAACCTTTAAGTAAGAAGGCAGCGAAAACAGCGGCGCCGGGGTACCCTCGTCCGCTAGACCACTGGGGACTGTGGACTAGACCAAAAGAGGTGGCGACGGTATACAGAGGGGATCACCGATGTGATCCGCATCCGGAGCCGGGAAGGCAGGCCATGAGCACCGACGTCAGCAGTGCGGAGAACGAGAACGGCGCCGCCGTCCGTACCGCCCGCGTGCCCAAGTACTACCGCCTGAAGAAACACCTCCTCGACATGACGGAGACCCAGGCCCCCGGCACCCCGGTCCCGCCCGAGCGCACCCTGGCCGCCGAGTTCGACACCTCCCGCACCACCGTTCGCCAGGCCCTCCAGGAACTGGTCGTCGAGGGGCGTCTGGAGCGCATCCAGGGCAAGGGCACGTTCGTCGCCAAACCGAAGGTCTCCCAGGCGCTGCAACTGACCTCGTACACCGAGGACATGCGCGCCCAGGGCCTGGAGCCGACCTCGCAGCTGCTGGACATCGGCTACATCACCGCCGACGACCGCCTCGCCGAGCTCCTCGACATCACCGCGGGCGGACGGGTGCTGCGCATCGAGCGGCTGCGCATGGCGAACGGCGAGCCGATGGCCATCGAGACCACGCACCTGTCGGCCAAGCGCTTCCCCGCCCTGCGCCGCTCCCTGGTGAAGTACACCTCCCTCTACACGGCGCTCGCCGAGGTCTACGACGTCCACCTCGCCGAGGCCGAGGAGACCATCGAGACCTCCCTGGCGACCCCGCGCGAGGCCGGCCTGCTCGGCACCGACGTGGGCCTGCCGATGCTGATGCTGTCCCGGCACTCGCTGGACCGGGAGGGGCAGCCGGTGGAGTGGGTGCGCTCGGTGTACCGGGGGGACCGGTACAAGTTCGTGGCGAGGCTGAAGCGGCCGCGCGAATAAGCCACTTGAGGCGGTGCACGCGGTGTGGCGCATCACCTCTTCCTGTTCTAGGTTCCTCCCGTCGCCGCATGGACGGGAGGCTCCCCGATGCGTACCGCGAACGTCCGCACCATCGCCGTCTGGACCCTGGTCGCGCTCGTCGGTGCCACCGGCTGGACCGTGCTCGCGCTCTCCCGCGGCGAGGAGGTCTCCGCGGCCTGGATGGTCGCGGCCGCCCTCGGCTCGTACGCGATCGCCTACCGCTTCTACGCCAAGTTCATCGCCGACAAGGTCCTGAAGGTCGACAGGACCCGGGCCACCCCCGCCGAACGCCTCGACAACGGCATCGACTTCCACCCCACCGACCGCCGCGTCCTGCTCGGTCACCACTTCGCCGCCATCGCCGGGGCCGGACCGCTCGTCGGCCCGGTCCTGGCCGCGCAGATGGGCTACCTCCCGGGGACCATCTGGATCATCGCGGGCGTCATCTTCGCGGGAGCCGTCCAGGACATGGTGGTGCTGTTCTTCTCGACCCGGCGCGACGGCAGGTCGCTGGGTCAGATGGCCCGCGAGGAGATCGGCCCGTTCGGCGGCGTGGCCGCGCTGCTCGCCACCTTCGCCATCATGATCATCCTGCTCGGCGTGCTGGCGCTGGTGATCGTCAACGCCCTCGCGCAGTCCCCCTGGGGCACCTTCTCCATCGCGATGACGATCCCGATCGCCCTGCTGATGGGCTTCTACCTGCGGGTCCTGCGGCCCGGGCGGGTCACCGAGGTCTCCCTCATCGGTGTGACGCTGCTGCTGTCCGCCCTGGTCGCGGGCCGCTGGGTCGCCGAGTCGTCCTGGGCCGACACCTTCACCCTCGCGCCCTCGACGCTGGTCGTCTGGATGGTGGCGTACGGCTTCATCGCCTCGATCCTGCCGGTGTGGATGCTGCTGGCGCCGCGCGACTACCTGTCCACCTTCATGAAGATCGGCACGATCGTATTGCTCGCGCTGGGCGTGGTCGTCGCGCTGCCGACGCTGAGGATGGACGCGGTCACGGACTTCGCCTCGCGCGGCGACGGCCCGGTCTTCGCGGGATCCCTGTTCCCCTTCGTCTTCATCACCATCGCCTGCGGCGCCCTGTCCGGCTTCCATTCGCTGATCTCGTCGGGTACGACGCCGAAGATGATCCAGAAGGAGACGCAGGTTCGGATGATCGGCTACGGCTCCATGCTGATGGAGTCGTCGGTCGCGGTGATGGCGCTGGTCGCGGCGAGCATCATCGACCCCGGCCTGTACTTCGCGATGAACGCACCCGCCGGGGTCATCGGCGACACCGTGCAGAACGCCTCGCAGGTGGTGGGCGGTTGGGGCTACCAGATCTCCCCCGAGGCGCTCGCACGGGCGGCGGAGAACGTCGAGGAGGCGTCCCTGCTCTCGCGCACCGGCGGCGCGCCCACCCTCGCGATCGGTGTCTCCGAGATCTTCTCCCAGGTCACCGGCGACGGCCTGCGGGCCTTCTGGTACCACTTCGCGATCATGTTCGAGGCGCTGTTCATCCTGACCGCGCTGGACGCCGGCACCCGCGTGGGCCGGTTCATGCTCCAGGACATGCTGGGCAACGTCTACCGGCCGTTCAAGAACGTCAGCTGGAAGCCCGGCCTGGTCCTCACCAGCGCGCTCGTGTGCGGTCTGTGGGGGTACTTCCTGTGGGTGGGCGTCCACGAGCCGCTCGGCGGCATCAACCAGCTGTTCCCGATCTTCGGCATCTCCAACCAGCTGCTCGCGGCCGTCGCCCTCGCCGTCTGCACGACGCTGCTGGTGAAGTCGGGGCGCCTGAAGTGGGCCTGGATCACCGGGATCCCGCTCGCCTGGGACGCCACGGTGACGCTCACCGCGAGCTGGCAGAAGGTGTTCTCCAGCGATCCGAAGGTCGGCTTCTTCAAGCAGCGCCAGGTCTTCCAGGACGCCATCGACCGCGGCGAGGTCCTGCCGCCCGCCAAGAGCATGGACGACATGCACACCGTGGTCACCAACTCCACGGTGGACGGCGTTCTTTCGGCCGTCCTCGCGCTCCTGGTCGTCGTGGTGATCGCCGACGCCGCGCGCGTCTGCGTCCGGCATGTGCGCCGGCCCGCCCTGTCCACGCTCAGCGAGGCACCGTACGTCGAGTCGAAGATCACCGCCCCGGCCGGGCTGTTCCCGACCAAGGAGGAGAAGGAGGAGGAACGCCGTGCGGTCGCTTCGTCAGGTCCTCGGTAGCGTCCGCTGGTACGTGCGTGAGCTGACCGACGAGTCGGCGTACGACCGCTATGTCGCGCACGTACGGCGTCAGCACCCGGACGCACGGGTGCCCTCGCGGCGCGACTTCGAGCGCATGCGGACCGACCGTCAGGAGGCGGACCCGCGCCAGGGCTTCCGTTGCTGCTGAGCGCCCCACCGTCGCGCACACCATTCCTCCACATCCGATATGCGGACGGGGTCTTCCGCTGTCGTCGCACCGTCACCTACATTGCCTGCGCGTTTCTCAGGTGATCAATGAGGGGACGGAGCCGTCAGATGTCAGATGCCCCAGAAGTGAACAGGGGGGTGGTGACCGCCGTGCGGGTGGTCATCGCGCTCTGCCTCGTGGCGCCGTTCGTGGCCATGCTGTGGGTCGGTTCGTACGCCAAGACCGATCCGGAGGTCGCCGGCATCCCGTTCTTCTACTGGTACCAGATGCTGTGGGTCGTGGTCTCCACGCTGCTGACGATGGTCGCGTACAAGCTGTGGCAGCGTGACCAGCGCTCCCGCACGTCCCAGAAGGGTGGTGCGTCGGAGTGAAGGACGGCGTGAACGGCGTCGCACTCGCCGTCTTCATCTTCTTCTTCCTGCTCGTCACGGTCATGGGCTTCCTGGCCGCGCGCTGGCGCAAGGCCGAGAACGAGCACAGCCTCGACGAATGGGGCCTGGGCGGGCGGTCGTTCGGCACCTGGGTCACCTGGTTCCTGCTCGGCGGCGACCTGTACACGGCGTACACCTTCGTCGCGGTCCCGGCGGCGATCTACGCCGCCGGCGCGGCGGGCTTCTTCGCGGTGCCGTACACGATCCTCGTCTACCCCCTGATCTTCACGTTCCTGCCCCGCCTGTGGTCGGTGTCCCACAAGCACGGCTATGTGACGACCTCCGATTTCGTGCGCGGCCGCTTCGGCTCCAAGGGCCTGTCGCTGGCCGTGGCCGTCACCGGTCTCCTGGCCACGATGCCGTACATCGCGCTGCAGTTGGTCGGCATCCAGGCAGTGCTCGACGTGATGGGCGTGGGCGGCGGCGAGACCACCAACTGGTTCGTGAAGGACCTGCCGCTGCTCATCGCCTTCGGCGTGCTGGCGGCGTACACCTACTCGTCGGGCCTGCGCGCCCCCGCCCTGATCGCGTTCGTCAAGGACACGCTGATCTACGTCGTCATCGCGGTGGCGATCATCTACATCCCCATCAAGCTGGGCGGGTTCGACGAGATCTTCGCCGCGGCGGGCGAGAAGTACACGAAGGCGGGGGCCGGCGGCCTGGTACCGCCGGAGGCGGGCCAGTGGACGTACGCCACCCTGGCGTTGGGCTCCGCGCTCGCGCTGTTCATGTACCCCCACTCGATCACCGCGACGCTGTCCTCCCGCAGCCGTGAGGTGATCCGGCGCAACACCACGATCCTGCCTCTGTACTCCCTGATGCTGGGCCTGCTGGCCCTGCTGGGCTTCATGGCGATCGCGGCCGGAGTCACGGTCACCAACCCCCAGTTGGCGATCCCGCAGCTCTTCGAGGACATGTTCCCCTCCTGGTTCGCCGGCGTGGCCTTCGCCGCGATCGGCATCGGCGCGCTGGTGCCGGCCGCCATCATGTCCATCGCGGCCGCGAACCTGTTCACCCGCAACATCTACAAGGACTTCATCAAGCCCGACGCCACGCCCGCCCAGGAGACCAAGGTCTCCAAGCTGGTCTCCCTGCTGGTGAAGGTGGGCGCCCTGGTCTTCGTCCTCACCATGGACAAGACGGTCGCGATCAACTTCCAGCTGCTGGGCGGCATCTGGATCCTGCAGACCTTCCCGGCCCTGGTCGGCGGTCTGTTCACCCGCTGGTTCCACCGCTGGGCGCTGCTCGCGGGCTGGGCGGTCGGCATGCTCTACGGCACGATCGCCGCGTACGGTGTGGCCTCGCCTACCCAGAAGCACTTCGGCGGCTCGGCGAAGGAGATCCCCGGCATCGGGGAGATCGGCTACATCGGCCTGACGGCGTTCGTCATCAACATCGTCGTCACGGTGGTCCTGACCTTCGTCCTGAAGGCGGCGAAGGCCCCCGAGGGCATCGACGAGACGAAGCCCGAGGACTACACGGCGGACGCCGGCGACCCCGGAGTGCAGGTCGAACTGCCCCCGGCGACGGCGGGCTCGTCCCACTGAGTGTTTCCGTGCCGACGGGCCGCCGGATCGATCCGGCGGCCCGTTGCCGTCGTGCTTGCCGTGCCCTTCCTGTCGCTCGTCGGCGAGGCGCGGACCGCGGCACCCGGGCCTTCCACGCCCTGATGCGCCTGGAGGTGGCGGCCGTGCCGATCCCGGACTGAGCGGCAGGTCTCCGAAGCCGCAGCCGGTGCCGTTGACGTCGGGGCGGCCGTCGGCCGGCATGGTCGGCCGACGGCCGCCTGCATGTACGGCAGTCACCCACCCGGCCGATCAAGCACGAGACGTCGTCACAGCCCCCAGGTCAACGATCGAGTCGCAACCCGTTCAGCAACCGGTCCAGGGCCTGCTCCGTCTGTTCCAGCGCCTGCGGACCCGCTGATCGGGCCAGCCACAACGCGGCCTCGTTCATCGCGCCCGAGAGCAGTCGCGCCAGCGGCTCCACCGGCTGGTCGGCGATGACTCCGGCCGCCACGAGGGCCTCCAGCGCCTCGGTCAAGTGCCGGGCGGAGGACTCCTCGTCCATGGCCCGCCATTCATCCCATCCGAGTACGGCCGGCGCGTCCATCAGCACGATTCGGCGCACCGTCGGATCGCGGCCGGCGGCGAGGAAGGCCCGGCAGCCGGCCTGCAGTTGCTCCCAGGGACCGTCGTACCGTTCGGCGGCCGCCGCGACCCGCTCACCGAGTTCTCGCTGCACCTCGGCCACCACGGCCCGAAAGAGCCCCGCCTTGCTCCCGAAATGGTGATAGGCCGCCCCCTTGGTGGCCCCTACCGCCTGCGCCACCTCGGCGAGCACCACGCCGTGATAGCCGTCGGCGGCGAACCTCCGTCGCCCCTCGGCCAGCAGTGCCCGTCGTGTCGCCGCCCGCTGCTCGGCCCTCGTGACAGCCATCCTCGGCCCACCCTCCGATTTCGCATACCCCCGGTATGCTACCGTCGATTTCACATACTCCGGGTATGCGAAATCGACGAACAGGCAGAGGGAGACAGGCCATGACGGTCAAGCTCGGCAGCTTCTACCCGGTGATCGCCACCCGCGATGTCGCCGCGTCACGCCACTTCTACGCCCGTCACCTCGGGTTCGAGGTGACGTTCGAGGCCGACTGGTACGTGAGCCTCCACCGCCCTGACGCCCCTCAGTACGAACTCGCCTTGCTCGACCACTCCCATCCGACCGTCCCCGAGGGGTACCGCGCCCCCCTCCAGGGCGGCCTGCTGCTCAACTTCGAGGTCGACGACGTCGATGCCGAACACCACAGGCTGGTCGGACAAGCGGGTCTGCCCGAACTCCTCTCCCTGCGGACGGAGGAGTTCGGGCAGCGCCACTTCATCGTCGCGGCGCCGGACGGCGTCATGATCGACGTCATCACCGTGGTTCCCCCGACCGACGAGTACGCCGGGCAGTACGCCGCCAAGCCCACCGAGCCTCGACAACTCCCTTGATCAGGGGACCTACGTCGTGCCAGGCGTCGCGGGGCAGGCGGGACTTTGCGGACACGACCTAGTCCCGCGTGCGCCGGGCCATCGCGCCCCAGAAACCGTCCAGTTCACGCACCCGCATGCTGACCCAGGGCGGGGTCTTCCTGCGCAGCCCCCTGGGCAGCCACCGCCGCACCCTGCCCGGCAACAGCGCCTGCTGCTGCCGGCAGAACGGCTCCCGGATCTCCCCCCTCGGCACACAGCCCCGGGGCGGATAGGGGCAGAGCTGGAACTTGCAGTCGGGCAGGCAGAAGGTGCCCGGCGTGGGCGGGTCCGAGATGCCGACCCGCAGGTCGGGCCGGAGCGGGCCCCGATCGCTGCGGATGCACGGCGGCAGCGACATACCCGGCTGCTCCGCGCGGGCCATGCGCTCCTCGACCTCGTCCGGGTGCCCGTCCCGTTCGATGAGGTTCAGCATCACCAGCACGTCGGCGACGAGGCGCTGGGCGCGTGCGTCGAGGGTGCTCCACCCGACCGAGGGCGGGATCCACAGACTGTGCCTGCGGTATCCCGCGGGGTTGCCGGTGCGCGCGCCGATGTTGTCGGCGACCCCCTTCTCGTCGATCCAGAGGAAGCGCTCGGGCTGTCCGGTCTCCAGCGCCAGCGCCACCAGGTCACCGGCCTCGGCGACGAAGGGGTGCAGGGCCCGTCGGGACGTCTCCGCGTCCGTATGGGGGTGGCCGGGTGGCCTGTTCACGGTGCCGGCCATCGACAGCCAGCGCTCCACGGTCTGCACGGCGGTCGCGCCGCCCATCGCCGGGGCCGGCTCCGGTGCCCCGGCGCGGTGGTCCCGGGTCCGCCGCGTCTCCTCGTCGTGCTCGTGGACGCTCGCGCTGTCCGGGAGCTCCCACAGACACAGCGCCTGGAGCAGGATGAGCTGCGAGTACCAGCACCGGGACTGCTGCAGCACGGTCTCCGCCTGGCGGATCAGGTCGGCACGACCGCCCGGGAACGCCTGCGGGTGCCGGATGCGCCGGTTGGCCGCGTACTTGAAGCCCTGGGCCAGCGCCGCTTCGAGGGCGAGGGGCAGGTCCGGGGTGCCGCCGGTGGCCTTCGGGTCGAGGTGGCGCAGCCACCTGGTGAGACGTTCCTGGGCCTCGTCGCGGTGCGCCTCGTCGACCGAGCCCAGCAGCATGGGGATCAGCCAGGCCCGCAT
Source organism: Streptomyces sp. NPDC001920 (assembly GCF_053594495.1). Classification (NCBI taxonomy): domain Bacteria; kingdom Bacillati; phylum Actinomycetota; class Actinomycetes; order Kitasatosporales; family Streptomycetaceae; genus Streptomyces; species Streptomyces sp. NPDC001920. Next base: position 99,517 of record NZ_JBSFEP010000012.1, on the reverse strand, counting down.
CACGAACTCCCGGAACAGATCGACGCGCTTTCGGCGGTAGTCCTGGTTGAGCGCCCTGCGGTACTGCTGCAGGCGGCCGATACGCGCGGACCGCGCGCGTGAGGGAGGCGCGGCCCTCGCCGCCCCCATGCGCTGCGCCCACTTCTCGTACTCGTGCCGCTTCCAGGTCTTCAGCTCGCCGAGCCGGTCGTCGTACTCCTTGATGGGGTCGGTGTTCAGTCCGACCCGGGCACGGATCACGGCGAACGCCGCGTTGCCGCCGGTGCCGAACTCCTGGGCCGCGGCCAGGCGTATGGAGTAGTCGGGCTCCTGCACGCCGATCTCGAAGAGCTGCTCGTACAGCGGCGTGGTGTCGATCCGGTCCGAGACGCTCCGCAGCGCGGCCCCCAGCTGCTTGAGCAGCCTCAGTTTCGCGTCGTCGAGGGTGCGCCGGTCGCCCTTGAAACCGGCCCAGCTCCTGCGCACCCGTGCCACGATGTCGCCGAGCAGTCGCGGCTCGTCCTCCGCGCTCTCGACCTCCATGGCGGCCGCGTAGAGGTCCAGGGCCTTCGGGTCGTCCGTGCGGCGGTCGGCGGCCCGGCAGAGCCGGTGTGCCAGGGTGTGCCCGCGCACGGGTGACTGGCGGACCAGTTCCTCGATCTCCTTCTTCACCTCGGCGCGGACACCACCCGCGCGGGCCCGGAGCCTCGCCGCGCGCCGACGGGACAGCAGCACCAGGGCGATCAGCAGCTCGCGACTGGGGCCGGGCGGCTGCAGGGCGTGCTCGACGAGTTCGCCGGCGCCCCGCTCACCCAGGTGGTTCAGGACGCGGTAGCCGAAGTAGGCCTGCAGGATGCTGTGCGGGAACCTGACCCTGCGCTCGAAGCCCTCCACCAGGGCCAGCTTGTCCGCGTTGCTCGCGAAGCGGGCGAGGGCGGCCCGGCACTGGTCCATGTTCCCTTCACGCAGCCGCTTGCGCTCCTCCTCACCGAGCCGCTCGCACAGCGCGTCCCAGATCTGCTGGCGGTGCCACTCGGAGAAGACGTTGCCGCGTCTGCCGTACCGGTCGAAGGCGCGCCGGCTGGTCCACAGATGCTCGGCCCTGGCCTGCGCGCGCCGGGCCGGGCCCGGGTGGACGTCCGTGTCCAGCAGTTCCTCGAAGCCGACCTCCAGCTTGTCCTGGAGCAGGCCGACGCAGGCCAGCGCGGAGACCACCTCAAGGGTGTCACGGCGCTCCCGCGGCGTGAGTGCCACGTGCTCGCGCAGCCGGCCCCGGCACAGCGCCTGGTCCCATGTCTCCAGCAGCCACAGCCGCAGCGTGGCCCGGTCCCGGCTGCGGGTGTTCATGTGCTGCGGATCGGTGTCCGGCCGGTCGTGCTCCAGGGCTCCGTGACGGTGCAGTTCCCGGGCGATCTGGAGGTAGACGGGGGATTCGGTCACCTCCGCCGTCTCCACGATCCAGTCCACGCGGCGCTCGTCCGTCTCCGGGACGTGTGCCTGGACGAAGCGCAGCGCCTCCTCCTCGCTGAGCGGTTCCAGCTCCACGATCGCCGCCGAGGTGCTCTCCAGCGGGCTGTGCGGCCGTGAGGCGATCACGAGCGGCAGCTTCTCCTCGCGGGCGCGCTCGATGGCCCGCCGGATGATGTTGTCCCGGTTCTGCTCGTGACCGTCGCCGAGCAGGGCCTCCTCCAGTCCGTCGGCGATGACGACCGGCTTGTCGTCGGCGAGCAGCTGCTGCCAGACCCGGTCGATCTTGCCGCGCGCGAGGATGCCCCGGGGCGCCTCGTCGGCGAAGCGTTGCCTGGCCATGCGTTCGAAGTTCAGTTCGGTCCCGTCGGTCGCGTCCCGCAGCCGGATCGGCACGGGCACGGCGTTCTGCCGTGCCAGCAGTTCGGTGAGCCGGACCAGGACGGCGGTCTTGCCCACCCCGACCCCGCCGACCAGCAGATACGGCCTGCGGGTGTCGCGCTCCCGCAGCCGTTCGGCGATGACCTGGGCGACCTCCTCGCGGCCCACGATGTCGGCGGTGTCCGGGCCGGCGGTGGGCACCAGTCGGCGCGGATCGCCCCGCGCCTTCGCGAGGTAGCGCCGCTTGGTCCACCGGTACCACCAGAACAGGAAGAGGGTCGCGGCGACCGACGCGGTCAGTACCGGGCCGACGAAGCGCACGATGGTGTCGAACCCGTCGTTGCCCTCCCGCCACTGCTCGAAGCCCGTCGTGTTCTGCGAGATCAGGATGTACAGGCCCTCCACGCACCAGGCGAGCAGCGCGAGGACGGCCAACAGCCAGATGGCACGGGTGACGTTGGTGTAGGACACCGATCGGCGCCACTTCTTGGGGCGGGTGGTGCCGCGACGGGCCTCCAGACGGATCGTCAGCGCATGCCAGTGGCCCACGAATCCGCGCCTGACCCAGCTGCCGGCACGTCTCGGGGCCAGCGTCGCCATCGGCGCGTTGCGCGGCCGCTCCTTGCCGGGCGGGCGACGGACGACCCTCGTCATCATGCGTCTCCTTACGAGAGGGCTCTCGAACGGAGGGACCGCGGGCGCCGACACCTACCTCCATGGAATCACTCGCGGGACGGCACGCAACCCGGCCGCCCGCGCGAAAAGACGATCCGGATGCCCGCCCTCGACCGCGCGGCACACGGCCGGGGCACCGGGGAAGCGCTCGTGCGGGCCTGCATCGACCGCGCGAGGGCCACCGAGGGCCGCGCACGCATCGCCCTGGCGACCCAGCGCTCCATGCGCAGCGCCCACCGCGCCTACGAACGCCTGGGCTTCGTTCGCACACCCGAGCGGGACCGGAACCCGCTCCCCGAGCTCCTCGACCTCACTCTTCTCACCTACGAGTTGACGCTCTGAAACCACCGAGACACTACATCTGGGGGTGACACGACAGCCCGGCACAAGATGTATGCTCATGCTCGCTGTCGCCGCAGGGGAATCCGGTGCGAATCCGGAACTGTCCCGCAACGGTGTACTTGTGCATGTTTCGTGCACATGGTCAGTCCGAGGTCCTGCCGACAGCGCACCCGGCCGTCCGGCCGGTGTGCCCCTGACGTCCGGGCCTCGCGGAATGGGCCGGTGGACGCGACGCCGCGTGCGCTCGTGTGCTGCCCCCTGCCCTCGACGAGGCCCCCGTGCCGAGCGAGGGAGAGCCCCACGTGACCATCGCGCCAGCCGAACCGGCTTCAGCGGTCGAGCAGGAGAACGACGGTCCCGGTGCCGCGCTGCTGCGGACCCTGACCGAGCTGACCGCCGACCTCCCCGACGCCGACCCCGGCCGGGTCGCGGCCGCAGCGCTGCGGGGCCGGTCGTCCCGGGCCGACGAGGCGGAGCTGCGTGAGCTGGCCACCGAGGCGGCCGCCGGGCTCATCTCCGAGGACCCCGCCTACAGCAGACTGGCCGCCCGCCTGCTGACCATCTCCATCGCCGCCGAGGCCGCCTCGCAGGGCGTCACCGCCTTCACCGAGTCGGTGGCGGTCGGGCACCGCGAGGGCCTCATCGCCGACCGGACCGCCGACTTCGTACGGATCCACGCGGCCCGCCTCGACGCGCTCGTCGACCCGGCCGCCGACGACCGCTTCGGCTACTTCGGCCTGCGCACCCTGCACAGCCGCTACCTCCTGCGGCACCCCCTCACGCGCAAGGTCGTCGAGACGCCCCAGCACTTCATGCTGCGCGTCGCCGCCGGTCTCGCCGAGGACGACACCCCCCGCTCCGTCGACGAAGTCGCCGCGCTCTACGGGCTCATGAGCCGCCTCGACTACCTCCCCTCCTCCCCCACCCTGTTCAACTCCGGCACCCGGCACCCCCAGATGTCGTCCTGCTACCTCCTCGACTCCCCCAAGGACGAGCTGGACTCCATCTACGACCGCTACCACCAGGTCGCCCGGCTCTCGAAGCACGCGGGCGGCATCGGTCTGTCGTACTCCCGCATCCGCTCCCGGGGTTCGCTGATCCGCGGCACCAACGGCCACTCCAACGGGATCGTCCCGTTCCTGAAGACGCTCGACGCCTCGGTCGCCGCCGTGAACCAGGGCGGCCGGCGCAAGGGCGCGGCCGCGGTCTACCTGGAGACCTGGCACTCCGACATCGAGGAGTTCCTGGAGCTGCGCGACAACACCGGTGAGGACGCCCGGCGGACGCACAACCTCAACCTCGCGCACTGGATCCCGGACGAGTTCATGCGCCGGGTCAACGCCGACGAGCAGTGGTCCCTGTTCTCGCCGTCGGACGTGCCGGAACTGGTCGACCTGTGGGGTGCGGAGTTCGACGCGGCGTACCGCGAGGCGGAGGCGGCGGGGCTCGCGAAGAAGACCATCCCGGCCCGTGACCTGTACGGCCGCATGATGCGCACCCTCGCGCAGACCGGCAACGGCTGGATGACGTTCAAGGACGCCGCCAACCGCACCGCCAACCAGACCGCCGAGCCGGGCCATGTCGTCCACTCCTCCAACCTCTGCACGGAGATCCTGGAGGTCACGAACGACGGCGAGACGGCGGTCTGCAACCTGGGGTCGGTCAACCTGGGCGCCTTCGTGCACGACGGCGACATCGACTGGGAGCGCCTCGACGCCACCGTCCGCACCGCGGTCACCTTCCTCGACCGGGTCGTCGACATCAACTTCTACCCGACCGAGCAGGCGGGCCGTTCGAACGCCAGGTGGCGGCCGGTGGGCCTGGGCGCGATGGGGCTGCAGGACGTCTTCTTCAAGCTGCGGCTGCCCTTCGACTCCGCCGAGGCCAAGCGGCTCTCCACGCGGATCGCCGAGCGCATCATGCTGGCGGCGTACGAGGCGTCCGCCGACCTGGCCGAGCGCAACGGCCCCCTTCCGGCCTGGGAGAAGACGCGTACGGCCCGGGGCGTGCTGCACCCCGACCACTACGACGTGGAACTCACCTGGCCGGAGCGCTGGGCGGCGCTGCGCGAGCGGATCGCCACGACCGGCCTGCGCAATTCGCTCCTCCTCGCCATCGCGCCCACCGCCACCATCGCGTCCATCGCCGGCGTCTACGAGTGCATCGAGCCGCAGGTCTCCAACCTGTTCAAGCGCGAGACGCTGTCCGGCGAGTTCCTCCAGGTCAACTCCTACCTGGTGCACGACCTGAAGCAGCTGGGCGTCTGGGACGCCCGTACCCGTGAGGCGCTGCGCGAGTCCAACGGCTCGGTGCAGGGCTTCGCCTGGATCCCCGAGGACGTGCGCGCCCTCTACCGCACCGCGTGGGAGATCCCGCAGCGCGGCCTGATCGACATGGCGGCGGCCAGGACCCCGTTCCTCGACCAGTCCCAGTCCCTGAACCTCTTCCTGGAGACGCCGACCATCGGCAAGCTCTCCTCGATGTACGCGTACGCCTGGAAGTCGGGCCTGAAGACGACGTACTACCTGCGCTCGCGCCCCGCGACCCGTATCGCCCGCGCGGCACAAGCCCAGGCTCAGCCCGAGAAGACCATCCCCGTGCAGCAGGCCGCCGAGCCCGACGCCGTCGCCTGCTCCCTGGAAAACCCCGAGTCCTGCGAGGCCTGCCAGTAATGCCCAGCAACCAGAACCTGCTCGACCCCGGCTTCGAGCTGACTCTGCGCCCCATGCGCTACCCGGACTTCTACGAGCGCTACCGGGACGCCATCAAGAACACCTGGACGGTGGAGGAGGTCGACCTCCACTCGGACGTCGCCGACCTCGCCAAGCTCAGCCCCGCCGAGCAGCACCTCATCGGCCGTCTGGTGGCCTTCTTCGCGACGGGTGACTCGATCGTCGCGAACAACCTGGTGCTGACGCTGTACAAGCACATCAACTCCCCGGAGGCGCGCCTGTATCTGTCGCGCCAGCTGTTCGAGGAGGCCGTGCACGTCCAGTTCTATCTGACGCTGCTGGACACCTACCTGCCCGACCCGGAGGACCGCGCCGCCGCCTTCGCGGCGGTGGAGAACATCCCCTCCATCCGCGAGAAGGCCGGGTTCTGCTTCAAGTGGATGGACTCGGTGGAGAAGCTGGACCGGCTGGAGTCCAAGGCCGACCGGCGTCGCTTCCTGCTGAACCTGATCTGCTTCGCCGCGTGCATCGAGGGCCTGTTCTTCTACGGCGCCTTCGCGTACGTCTACTGGTTCCGCAGCCGGGGCCTGCTGCACGGCCTCGCCACCGGCACCAACTGGGTGTTCCGCGACGAGACGATGCACATGTCCTTCGCCTTCGACGTCGTGGACACCGTCCGCAAGGAGGAGCCGGAGCTCTTCGACGACCAGCTCCAGCAGCAGGTGACCGACATGCTGCGGGAGGCCGTCGAGGCCGAGCTGCAGTTCGCGCGCGACCTGTGTGGTGACGGCCTCCCGGGCATGAACACCGACTCGATGCGGCAGTACCTGGAGTGCGTCGCCGATCAGCGTCTGACGCGCCTCGGCTTCGCTCCGGTGTACGGCTCCGAGAACCCCTTCTCCTTCATGGAGCTCCAGGGTGTTCAGGAGCTGACCAACTTCTTCGAGCGGCGTCCGTCGGCGTACCAGGTGGCGGTGGAGGGCACCGTCGACCTGGACGAGGACTTCTGAGTCCGTTCCTTGTCGCGCTCCTGGGCCTCCCTGATCTGGCGGTCGATGCGCCGGTCGTGCACGATCCCGATCACTGACGGGAGGATCAGGAGGGCGAACATGCCGAGCACGGCGACCATGGCGAGCAGTCCTTCTGTCTGTGCGGTAGTCATGACACCACTGTCGCGTCGGACACTCCTTACGAACAGTGGCAGGACTGCCGTAGACCCTCGATTTACTGCCAGTGGCGAGGCACACTGGCAGCATGCTGAGGAACGTGGTCGCCGTCCTGCTCGACGGTGTGCATCCCTTTGAATTGGGTGTCGTGTGCGAGGTTTTCGGCATCGACCGTAGTGACGAGGGGTTGCCCACCTATGATTTCGCCGTCGTCTCGGCCGAAGGGCCGACGCTGGGAACGCATGTGGGCGGGCTCTCCGTCTCCACGCCGTACGGTCTGGAGCGGCTGGAGACAGCCGACCTGATCGCCGTGCCGGCCGGCAGCGGCTACGTCACCCGTGACTATCCGCCCCGGCTGCTGGACGCCCTGGTCAGGGCTGTCGACCGGGGCGCGCGCGTGCTCAGCGTGTGCTCCGGCGCCTTCGTGCTGGGCGCGGCCGGGCTCCTGGACGGGCGGCGGTGCAGTGTGCACTGGCGGCAGGCCGAGGAGCTGGCACGGCGCAACCCGAAGGCGGTGATCGAACCGGACGTGCTCTACGTCGACGAGGGCTCGGTGATCACCAGCGCCGGCACCGCCGCCGGCATCGACGCCTGTCTGCACATCGTGCGCCAGGAGCAGGGGCCCGAGGTCGCCAACAAGATCGCCCGGCGCATGGTGGTGCCGCCGCACCGGGACGGCGGGCAGGCCCAGTACATCGAGCGCCCGCTGCCCCGCTCCTCGTGCGACACGGTCGGTGAGGTGCTGGCGTGGATGGAGCGGCACCTCGACGAGGAGGTCACCGTCGAGCAGCTCGCCGAGCGCGCGCACATGTCCCCGCGCACCTTCGCCCGCCGCTTCCAGCAGGAGACCGGCACGACTCCCTACCGCTGGCTCCTGCGCCAACGGGTTCTGCTGGCGCAGGAGTTGCTGGAGGTGACGGACGAGACGGTGGACGCGATCGCCGGTCGGACCGGGTTCGGTACGGCGGCCGCGCTGCGGCACCAGTTCGTACGGGCGCTCGGGACGACCCCGAACGCCTACCGGAGGACCTTCCAGGGGCCGGCCGCCGCCTGAACCGGCCCCTCGAACCGCCCGGCCCCCGGCACTAGTGCCGGGGCAGCGGCCTCAGCAGCAGTTCGTGCGGGTGCAGCGTGATACCCACCCGGGTCGCGTCGTTCGAACCGGGCACCTGCTCGAACCGGTACCTGGCGGACAGCGCCGCCGTGAGCAGCGTCAGCATGGCCATGGAGAAGTGGTCGCTCGGGCATTTGCGGTTGCCGACCCCGAACGGACTCATGGCGTATTTGGGCACTTCCTTGGCACGCTCCGGAAGCCAGCGGTCCGGGTCGAACCGGAGGTGGTCCGGGTACGACTTCGGGTCACGCTGGACGGCGTAGGGGCTGTAGACGATGTCGGCCCCGGCTGGAATGCGATAGCCACCGAGGGATGTGTCGGCCACCGCTCGCCGCGTCAGAATCCAGATCGCCGGGCGCAAACGCATCGCCTCCACGACGACATTGTTCGTGTACCCGAGCTTGCGGACGTCCTGGAATGCCACAGGACGGCCACCGGTGACGGATTCGACCTCCGCACACACCTTGTCGGCGTGTTCCGGGTGGTCCGCGAGGACATGAAGCAGCCACATGATCGTGGAGGCCACGGTTTCGGCGCCCGCGGTGAGTATCGCGACGACCTGATCGTGGATCTCCTGCTCCCCGATCGGGTCGCCTTTCTCGTCCTCGGCCTCCAGCAATGCCGTCAGCAAATCGTCCGGCTTTTGACCGGATGCCCGGCGTTCGGCGACGATCTCGTCGACCAGGAGATGGAAATCGGCCAGAGCCCGGTTGAATGCGCGGTTGGCCGGGAGGGGCAGCTTGTAGAGCGGCCCGAGCGGGATCACCATCCGCCGGTACATGCCACGGAAGAGGGTGTCGAGCGCGGCGCACAGCCGCTCGGCCCGCACGTCCATGTAGGCGCCGCGCAGCAGACAGCGGGCCGCGATCCGCACGGCGATACGGAAGGACTCGGAGGTGCACTCGATCGTCTCGCCGGGTTTCCAGCGCTCGGTCAGCCCATGCGCCTCCTCCTCCATGATCGGCCCGTACCCGGGTATCGCGTCGAGCCGGAAGGCGGGCTGGATGGTGCGCCGCTGGCGGCGGTGCCGGGGGCCGTTGGCCGTGGCCACGCCCTCCTTGCCGAGCAGGCCTTCCAGGGACTCCCACAGCGGTCCGGCGATCTCGAAGTCGGTGCTCAGCGCCAGCGCGCCGGTGAGGTCCGGGGTGGTGACGGCGTACACCGCCTTCGGACCTAGCTTGATACGTACGACGTCGCCGTGCTCCCGGAGCGCGGTCATGAAGGCCAGCGGATCACGGACCAGCTTCCAGCCGTGGCCGAGAAGCGGAACCCCACCGCCGGCAAGGGGCGGTTCCCGCAGCTCCGAAGACGAACGGGGCCGGTCTTCGGGCTTCACGGACTCGACGGTCATTTCCCACCTGCCGCTTCGTCGCTGACGTACGGGGGCGTGGACCGGTCGTCCCAGTTGTCGATCCGGTACCGGCCGGACTCGTGGTGGAACCAGTAGACCGAGCTGAACCAGTTGCGCATATTGCCGACGCAGGCCCGCACGGCGGCACCGAGTTCCTTTCCGCGGACGGTGCCGTCGGCCAGGGAGTCGGCGAATTCCAGGGCGTCCCGCTCGGCGTCCAGGAAGTCGCAGACACAGGTCTCGGCGCGCCGCCTGACTTCTGCCACCGCCTCTTCCAGAGTCAGCCCCTCATGCACGACGAGACTGATTCCGAGATTGTGCACCTCATCCCCCGCGATTTCCTTCGGGAGCGAGCACAGATCGTTGTACCAGGCGGCGAATTCCTGACTGAGTAATGCCGCCCGCCGATATGCCGGATGTTTTCGCACACCGTCCGGGAGTTCCAGCTCGGCGCTCGGCTCCAGCAGGTCGGTCCAGATCCGGTGCGCGAAGGTGAGCCTGCGCAGTGCGAGGTATTCCGCGACGGTGGGAATACGCCCCTCGGTGCGGTTGCGGAATTCCCGGTCGTACGCCTCGATCACCGCGTGGAAATGCCGGGCGAACCGGGCGTTCCAGGTGCGGGGCAGGAACGAGTACAGCCGCACCATGCTGTCGGCGAGCCCCGCGACCAGCGGGTCGCCGTGGCGCAGATGGTCCCCGGGGGAGTCGAGGGCCGCGTGCAGCCGCAGGCGCAGCCGTCGCCAGGCGGCCCGGCGGTGGTGGACGACGTCCCGGTCGTGCCGGTCGTCCCAGACGAAGAACCATGCGCTGTAGTCCGCGATCGCCTGGAGGACGTTGTCGGGGGCTCCGATGTAGTACCCCGCCATGAGGTCCGTATAGCAAAGGCCGTCGGCATATTCTTCAACCTTGTCGGCCGGCATCAGCCGCTTTTCGAGGAGCCAGGTGCGGGTCTTCTCCTGGAGTCTGGGCCAATACGGGTGGAGCCGCCTGGGAAACGCCGTTTCGATCACCGGGAGAGAGAGCGCTGGTGGTACCGCGACCGCCGTCGGTGTCGATGTGGTGCCCTGTGGGAAAGCATGCACGAACAAACCCCTCTCAGCCCGCCGCCTGCGCACGCGGTCCCGCTGTGCCGGGCGTGCGCCGTTGCGTATCCCCGCACTTCCATTCAGCACCACAACTGACTGATCTGGGAACGCATTTGCTTCATTCACTACCCCCCAGGATCGGTATCTGCGGGTACGGGATCGAACGTGCGACGGACATGCGAACGGCGCCCGCCCAGGACGAGGGTCCTGAACGGGCGCCGTACGTAAGCGACTTGAGAGGGCTTCGAGCGAACCTCAGTCGTTGGCGACCACGGGGTAGCGGGGCTCGTTCTCGGCCATCTGCCGCAGCGCGTCCTTGCGCTCCCGCTTGGAGAGGCGGTCGATGTAGAGGTAGCCGTAGAGGTGATCCGTCTCGTGCTGCAAACACCGCGCGAAGTAGCCGGTGCCACGCACCTTGATCGGGTTGCCCTTCTCGTCCTGCCCGGTCACCTCGGCGTAGTCGGGGCGGGCCAGCGGCGCGTACGCCGTCGGCACGGACAGGCAGCCCTCGTTGCTGTCGTCGAGGCGGCGCCGGTCGGCGGGCAGGTCGACCAGCTTCGGGTTGCAGACCACGCCGACGTGCCGCACGCCCTGGTCGTCCTGGCAGTCGTACACGAAGACCTTCAGGTCGACGCCGATCTGGTTGGCGGCGAGGCCCACGCCCTCGGCGGTGCGCTGCGAGGCGAACATGTCCGCCACCAGCTGGTCCAGCTCCGCGCCGAACTCGGTGACGTCCTTGCACTCCTTGTGCAGCACCGGGTTCCCCACGACAGTGATCGGCCGCGAGGTGCCGCGCTCACGCCAGGCGTTCTCCCGCTCCTCCGCGTCCTCGGTGTCGACGACGAAGCCCTCGTCGTCCACGGGGAGCACGCCCGCGTGCTGCTGCTCGGTGTCCTGCTGGGCCATGGCCTACGGATCGCCTTCCTGCACAAACAAAGGAAAAAGGGGGATGTGATGCTGATACAGGGTACGGCGAATCCTCAGCAGACCTCTTCGAGGTCCCGCCAGTCCCTGGAGTCCGGGCTGTCCGCCACCCAGCCGTCCAGCAACCCCCGCACCAGCGAGGGCGGCGCCGCGACCCCGCACTCCCGCTCCGGCACCCACAGCTGCCCGTCGGTCCGATGTCCCAGCGGCCCGGGGTGACCCGGCTCACTGTGGTCATGCGGATCCAGGTGCTCGCCGTCACCCTCGTCGGACGGCATCCGCGACTCGGAGCACATCCGGCACAGCAGCCGTACCGACGACGACCAGTCCTCCGCGGCGAAGCCGGCGTCGGCCGCGAGCTGCTCCAGGGCGTCCCGGTCGGCCTCCGTCGCCGCCTCCAGGAGGACCACCCAGGTGGGCACCGGCGAGGGCGCCCACAGCTCGATCTCGTCGAAGACCGGATAGGCGTGCCCGGACGACGTGGTCCGCTCCCCGTGGGGCACCCCGTCGTGCAGCACGACCTCGCCCCAGCGCCGCCCGGACGACGGCAGCGGGATCGACAGCACCTCGATACGGGCCGGGTCGAGGCGCCGCCCCCACACCACCTCGGCCTCACCCTCGGGTGACAGCCGTACGGCGGCGCTGCCGAGGTCCATCCCGAGCGGCTCACCGGACTCGGTGGCCCCGCCGGGCACCCGCAGCCCGTACGCCTGCCAGGCGCGCCGGGCCAGCGGCCAGTCCTGCAGGGCTGTGGCCGCGATGCCCACGTTCCACCAGTCGGGCGCCCCGGTCTCGCGGTCGAGCAGCGCCACCGCACGCAGCCCCGCCGCGCGGGCCTGCTCCCAGTCGTGCCGGAACTTGTGCAGCAGCGCGAGGTTGAACCAGGACTCCGACAGCCAGGGCTCCAGATCGGCGGCCCGCGTCAGCAGCGCGCCCGCGTCCTCGTACCGGCCGTCACCGATCAACGTGAACGCCCGGTCGGTGGCCTGCCGCCAGGAGGCGGAGGGCCGGTGCCGTCCCTTGCCGAAGATCCTCACGATTCCCGCCTGCCAGTTCCGTGGAGTGGGCTGGCTAGTGCTGCCCCCGGACACCCTCTCATTCGCATCCAACCACGTACGGCTGGAAGGGCGCTCATTACCCATGGGTTACCCAGCTACAGGGGATGTCAGACAGTCTCTGGCCAGCACCCGTGCGAGCGATCCCACCACCTCCGGCGCATAGTCCCCGGCGGTGCCCAGCCGCAGCTCCTCCAGCGCCTTCAGCGGCCCGCCGGGCCCGGCGTCGCGCGCCTTCTCCTCGTAGGCGTTCACCGCCCGCACGATCCGCGCGGCCACGGGCTGCTCCGGGCAGGGATCGGCCAGCCGCTCCACGACCGTCGCCACCTGCGGGTTCACCCCCGTCTGCCGTACGACCGCGCCGCCCAGCAGCGCGATCCGCCGCTGTTCCTCGACGGGCAGCGCGGCGGTCGCCCCGGCGGGCACCGGATCGACCAGGCTGAGCTGCCCGATGTCATGCATGAGGGCCGCGTACTCCAGCACGGTGAGTTCCGCCTCCGTCAGACCCAGGTCCCGCCCCACCTCCCGGCTGAGCGCGGCCACCCGGCGGGCGTGTCCGGCGGGCGTGTAGCCGGCGATCTCGGTGGCCCGGGCGAGGGAGGCGATGGTCTGCCGGTACGTGGCCCGCACCGCGGCGTAGCGGCGCAACGACATCTGGGTGAGCAGCAGAGGCAGCGAGAAGACCGGCAGCGCCCAGAGCCCGACCACGGCGACCGCGAGGGCCATCACCGCGCCCGTCGCGCAGACGGCCGACCCGATGCCGAGCGTGGCCCGCATCTCGTCCCGCAGGAGCGGTCCGAAGGGCCACCGGGTGCGCGCGTGGGCCAGCGCGGCCGCGAGCAGGGCGTCGCACAGGGCGGTGAGGGTGAGGATCGCCAGCAGGAGCAGGGCGTACGCGGTGCCCCAGCCGTGGAACGTGCCCTGGTTGAACAGGGGCTGGAAGCACACGGCGGCGAAGCCGACGGTGAGTGCGCGCCGGGCGAGGTGGTCGAGCACGGGCCGCCCGCGCGCGATGTGCGGCACCGCGCCCAGGAGCGAGGCGACGAGGACGACGGTCAGGACCTGGAAGGCCCCGTGGTGCGTGGGGTCTCCGCCGTCCTCTCCCAGCAGGGCGTAGGCCAGGGCCGCGGCGGCGCCGAGCGGCGCGGCCTCTCTGCGCTCCGTGCCGGTCCACCGAGTGAGTTCACCGACGGTGACCAGGGCGCCGAAGGCGAGGGCGAGACCGCGTTCGTCGAGCCCGTGCCGCAGGGTGTCGAGGAGGGAGACCGCGGCCAGCAGGGCGGCGGCGGCGTGGACGAGGGTGAGCAGGAGCGGCGGCCTGCCGACGGCGCGCGGGGCGATCACCGGCGTGCTCCCGGTGCGCTGGTGACCGGCGGACGGGCCGGGGGCGTACCCGCGTCGTCGGCGGTGACCGTGGGATGCCAGCCGTAGCGGTCCACGGCTCTGACGAGGGCCGTGACCATCCGGGGGTCGAACTGCGAGCCCGCGCACCGCTGCAGTTCCCGCAGGGCGACCGGCACCGGCCGGGCCCGCGAATAGGACCGGGTCGACGTCATCGCGTCGAACGCGTCCGCGACCGCGACCACCCGAGCGGACTCCGGGATCTGGCGGCCCCTCAGCCCGTAGGGGTAACCGCTGCCGTCCAGCCGCTCATGGTGGTGCAGTACGGCGGCCCGCGCCTCGCCGAGGAAGGAGATGCCCCGGACCATCTCGTGCCCGTACTCGGGATGCAGCTCGATCACCCGCCGCTCCTCGGGTGTGAGCGGCCCGTCCTTGCGCAGCAGCCGCGTGGGCACCCCGAGCTTGCCCACGTCATGCAGGATCCCGGCGAAGCGCACCACCTCCACGCGTTCGTCGGCCATGCCCAGCTCCCGCGCGATCAGCATCGCGGCCTGCCCGACCCGCTCGCTGTGGCCGCGGGTGTAGCCGTCCTTGATGTCGACGGCCTGGACGAGGGCCCGGATGGTCGCCTGGTGTGCCGCCCGCTCCTGGTGGTACTGGGCGAACACCCACCACGAGACGCACATCGGCAGCAGCACGAGCAGCGCGGCGACCGGGCCGTACGGGCTGCGCCACAGCACGGCCATCATCAGCCCGGCCAGACCGTGCACGGCGATCGGCGCGAGCGAGCGCAGGAACAGCCCCCGCCAGACGCGCTGCCCCGACAGCTTCCCCCACTGCCTCAGGGACGCGGGCGGTGCCCCCGTCGCGAGCCTCAGGATCCCGCCTTCGAGCGCGGTCAGAACCAGGCAGAACGTCAGCACCGCGGCCCCGGCGGGCGCGAGGGCGTACGGGAAGTCGGACGCGGCGACGGCGTCCCGGCCGCCGAGCGCCTCATGCACCCGCGCCGCCGCCCACACCGCGAGGGTGAGCTGGGCGGCCCGCCACACCCGCCGCAGCCGGCGGGGCGGTCCGTCGACCGGGGAGGTCAGCGCCCCCGGCACCGCGACCAGGGCGGCGGCCGACGGCGGCAGCAGGAAGGCCCCGGCGAGGAGAACGGGGTAGAAAGGGCCCGAGATCCGGCCCCGGGCGGCGATCTGCTCGCCCCCGGCGTACAGGGCCGCGAGCAGGGCGACCGCCCACAGGGACGCGGGGGCCGGGGGCGGGGAGAGCAGGCATCCGACGGCGGCCGGCACCGCGCCGGCGACGTACGCACGCGCCCGGACCGGTGTCGCCTCCATGTCCGTCGCCCCTCCCACCATGACCTGCTCAGCTCACGCGGAGCTTAGGGGGGAAAGAGGGGCAACTGCGGGCCTATCACCCGCCGATTAGCACGTTCGAGTGACGACAGCCCGTTCCCGGAAGGGAGTTCAGGACTCCTGCGGCGTCGCCGTCACATCGTGCTCGGGGACGGCCTGGCCGGAGCGGATCAGCTCGATCCGCCCCATGACCTTGGCGCGCAGGTCCGTGGGCACGTCGTCATGGCCGCAGCACCGCTTGACGAGCTTCTTCACGGCCTCTTCCAGGCCGTACTTCTCCAGACACGGCGAGCACTCCTGGAAGTGCTGCTTGAACTTGACGCGATCGACGTCCGGCATCTCACTGTCGAGGAACTCGTACAGATGGTCCAGGACCTCACTGCAGTCCGTCTCGTGCGGCTCTCCGCAGCTCATGAGCCCGAGCCTTTCGCTTCGTTCGACTCTCCGGCGCCGGCCGGGACCAGCCCGCGCTCACGGGCGTAGTCCTCCAGCATGCCGCGCAGTTGACGGCGGCCCCGGTGCAGCCGGGACATCACCGTACCGATGGGTGTCCCCATGATGTCCGCGATCTCCTTGTACGCAAAGCCCTCGACATCGGCGAGGTACACGGCGATGCGGAACTCCTCGGGGATCGCCTGGAGTGCTTCCTTCACGTCCGAGTCGGGCAGGTGGTCGAGCGCCTGCGACTCGGCCGAGCGCAGACCGGTCGACATGTGCGACTCGGCCCGTGCGAGCTGCCAGTCCTCGATCTCCTCGGCGGCGGAGCGCTGGGGTTCGCGCTGCTTCTTGCGGTACGAGTTGATGAAGGTGTTGGTGAGGATCCGGTACAGCCAGGCCTTGAGGTTCGTGCCCTCACGGAACTGGTGGAAGGACGCGTACGCCTTGGCGTACGTCTCCTGGACCAGGTCCTCGGCATCGGCCGGGTTGCGCGTCATACGCAGGGCGGCCGAGTACATCTGGTCGAGGAATTCGAGTGCGTCCCGCTCGAAGCGCGCGCTGCGCTCGGCGGTCGTCTCCGTGGACGTCTCCACGCTCGTGCCCAGGCCCTCGGGCTGCTCCGCCTGGCCGTTGTCGGTCCCTGCGTCGGTACCGGGAACCGGACCCACCTCCTCAAGATTGCGGGCAGGACCGGCTCCGGTCCCACCTGAATCGGAGGATAGACGACCTGCCGTACCTGCCGCCCCTCGAATAGGAGCGGTCCTGGCCGCGTGCAGCACCGTCCAGTCCAGGTCTGCACGGCTGCCGGCGGTCGGGCAGAAGGTCGAACCCATGCGGCGGACTTCCTCTCCTACGACGTCTGCGCTGCTGCTTCAGCCTCGCTGTCCGCCACAACAGAGGTCCGGTCCACAACATTCCCGAAGCTTTACCCGAGTGACCCGGCCCACTTGACCACCGCGTCCGTGACGATCGCCACGGCCTCGTCCTGGCCGAGCGGCGCCCGCTTGGGTACGGCGAAGGCGTGATCGCCGTGCGGCACCTCGACGATCTCGTAGTCCCCGTCCGGGAACTCCTCCGGCTTCCCGAACGGATCGTTCCCGCCTTGTACGACGAGGGTGGGCACCCCCGCCCCGAGCAGTTCCTGCGCGCGGGACTTCTCGGGCCGGCCCGGCGGGTGGAGGGGGAAGCTGAGCGCCAGGACGGCGTGCGCGCCCAGTTCCGCGGCGGTACGGCAGGCGACCCGGGCGCCCGCGCTGCGGCCGCCGGAGATCACCGGCAGTCCGGGCGCGGCGAGCGCGGGCCACAGGCCCCGCCAGCCGACGTCCAGGGTCTTCGGCGCGGGCGCCACCTTCCTGCCCGCCACCCGCCAGGGCTGCTCCACACGGGCGACGGTCACGCCGTGGGCCGGGAGCACCTCGGCGAGCGCCCTCAGGTCCCGCGCCTCGATGCCGCCTCCGGCGCCGTGGCTCACGGCCAGGACCAGGCGCGCCTTCTTCGCCGGGTGCCAGGTGATGCGGGCGTCCCCCGCCTCGGTACCGATGATCCGGGTGGTCGTCTCGGAGTCGTTCGTCACGTCAGAAGAGTGTGCCCTCTTCGGGCCCGTCCAGCTCCTTCAGCAGCTCCGGGCCGTTGTTGCGGACATTGCTGACCAGGGTGGAGACGGGGTACGCGCGCATCATGCCGGGCGGCGGCGGGTCGAGGAGGGTCCGCAGCTCCTGCGGGTCGGTGCGGGAGGGGTCCAGCCAGGCGTCCCAGCGGTCCGGGGTCAGCATCAGCGGCATCCGGGGATGGATGTCGGCCAGTGAGCGCGGGCCCTCGGCCGGGGACACCGCCAGCGGAGCGGTCTCCGCCTCGGTGGTGATGACGGAACAGGTCACCCACCAGGCCTGCGGGTGCTCGTCCGGGAGCGTCTTGTCCCGCCAGAACTCGTACAGGCCCGCCATCGCGAACACCGACCCGTCGGCGGGCAGCACGAAGTACGGCTGCTTGCGCGGCCGCTTCTTCTTCCCCTCGACCTCCAGGTCCCGCTCCTGCTTGCCGGTGACCCACTCGTAGTAGCCGTCGGCGGGGATGATGCAGCGGCGGGTGGCGAAGGCACGCCGGTACGACGGCTTCTCGTGCACCGTCTCCGCCCGCGCATTGATCATCTTGAAGGCGCTCTCGGGGGTCTTGGACCAGCTGGGCACCAGTCCCCACTTCAGCTTCCGCAGCTGCCGAACCGGCCGGGGGTCGTCGGCGTCCTTCAAGGGACGGTCGAGGACGACGTGGACCTCCTTGGTGGGAGCCACGTTGAAGTCCGGTTCCAGGGTCTCCTCGGGCTCCCACTTCTCGATCTCGAAGATTCCTGCGAGATCCTCTGGTCCTCGACTCGCCGCATACCGTCCGCACATGCGTGCCACACTGCCAGATTCCATCCGACCCAAGGGAGCCTTCGCCGCACATGGACAGCACCGCATCCGCCTCGCTCGCCTCCCTCTGGGACGAGGTCTCCGGCACTCAGCCCGATCCCGACGTGTGGGTGGTTCTCGCCACCCTGGTCGCCGCTCTCGTCGTGGTCGTCCCGCACGGCCTGTGGCGCGTCTCGCGCAACGCGATCACCATCGCGCACGAGGGCGGCCACGGCCTGGTCGCGCTGCTGACCGGCCGGACCCTGACCGGCATACGTCTGCACTCCGACACCAGCGGCCTGACGGTCAGCCGCGGCAAGCCGTACGGCCTCGGCATGATCCTCACGGCGGCCGCGGGCTACACAGCTCCGCCGCTGCTGGGGCTGGGGGGCGCGGCGCTGCTGGCGTCCGGCCGGATCACGTTGCTGCTGTGGCTGGCGACGGCCCTGCTGATGGCGATGCTGGTGATGATCCGCAATGCGTACGGGGCACTGACGGTGTTCGTCACGGGGGGCACGTTCGTGCTGGTGAGCTGGTTGACCGGACCGCAGGTGCAGGCGGCCTTCGCGTACGCGGTGGTGTGGTTCCTGCTGCTGGGCGGAGTCCGGCCGGCGTTCGAGCTGCAGGCCAAGAGGTCGCGGGGCGGCGCGGGGGACTCGGACGCGGATCAGCTTTCGCGCCTGACCCATGTTCCGGCGGCGTTGTGGCTCTTCCTGTTCCACGCGGTGTCGCTGTGTTCGCTGATCGGCGGCGGCAGGTGGCTGCTGGCGCTGTGACCAGCCCGCCCGAGCGGTTCGGGCCCGTACCGTTCCTCGGCTCCGCCGCGGGGCGCGACCAGCCACAACGGCGCCGCACCCGAACGACTGCCTCCTTATAAAGTGAACCCATGGCCCAAAACCCCGCCGCACACACCGCCCTCTGGCCCGCCCCGCACGCGAGCGGAGCCGTCGACGCGACGGTCCACGTGCCCGGGTCCAAGTCGGTCACCAACCGCGCCCTCGTTCTCGCCGCCCTGGCGAGCGAGCCCGGCTGGCTGCGCCGCCCGCTGCGCTCCCGCGACACCCTGCTGATGGCCGGCGCGCTGCGCGCGATGGGCGTCGGCATCGAGGAGGGCGTCGGCCCCGAGGGCACCGGCGAGGCCTGGCGCGTGCTCCCCACGGGCCTGCGCGGCCCCGCCACGGTCGACGTCGGCAACGCCGGCACGGTGATGCGCTTCCTGCCGCCGGTCGCCGCGCTCGCCGACGGCCCCATCCGCTTCGACGGCGACCCGAGGTCGTACGAGCGCCCCCTGAACGGCGTGATCGACGCCCTGCGCGTCCTCGGCGCCCGCATCGACGACGACGGGCGGGGCGCGCTGCCGCTGACGGTCCACGGCGGGGGTGCCCTGGAGGGGGGCCCGGTGGAGATCGACGCCTCCTCGTCGTCCCAGTTCGTCTCGGCGCTGCTGCTGTCCGGCCCGCGTTTCAACCAGGGGGTGGAGGTCCGCCACATCGGCTCCGCGCTGCCCTCCATGCCGCACATCCGCATGACCGTCGACATGCTGCGCTCGGTCGGCGCCCAGGTGGACACCCCGGAGTCCGGGGGCGAGCCCAACGTCTGGCGGGTTACGCCGGGCGCCCTGCTCGGCCGCGACCTGACCATCGAGCCGGACCTCTCCAACGCCCAGCCCTTCCTGGCGGCGGCGCTGGTGACCGGCGGCAAGATCCTCATCCCCGACTGGCCGGCGCGCACCACCCAGCCCGGTGACCGGCTGCGCGAGATCTTCACGGAGATGGGTGGTTCCTGCGAACTCACCGAGTACGGGCTCGTGTTCACCGGTTCGGGTGCCATCCACGGCATCGACGTGGACCTGAGCGAGGTCGGCGAGCTGACCCCGGGCATCGCGGCGGTCGCGGCCCTCGCCGACTCCCCCTCCACCCTGCGCGGGGTCGCGCACCTGCGCCTGCACGAGACCGACCGCCTGGCCGCGCTGACCAAGGAGATCAACGAACTCGGCGGTGACGTGACCGAGACCGCCGACGGTCTGCACATCCGCCCGCGCCGGCTGCACGGCGGCGTCTTCCACACCTACGAGGACCACCGCATGGCGACGGCCGGAGCGATCATCGGCCTCGCGGTCGAAGGCGTACGGATCGAGAACGTGGCGACGACGGCGAAGACCCTGCCGGACTTCCCTGAGCTGTGGACCGGGATGCTCGGGGCGTAGGGACGCGGGGACACAGTCATGCGCCGCTACGGCAAGCACACCGACGAGGACGACATCCGCACGCGTCCCGGCCGCCGGAACACCCGGCCGCGTACGAACATCCGGCCCAAGCACGAGGACGCCGCCGAGGGCATGGTCCTCACCGTCGACCGAGGGCGGCTGACCTGCCTCGTCGAGGACCGGGTCGTGATGGCCATGAAGGCCCGCGAGCTGGGCCGCAAGGCCGCGGTGGTCGGTGACCGGGTCGCCCTGGTCGGCGATCTGACCGGCAAGAAGGACACGCTGGCGCGGATCGTGCGGATCGAGGAGCGCACGTCGTTGCTGCGGCGTACCGCCGACGACGACGATCCGTTCGAGCGGGTGGTCGTGGCCAACGCCGACCAGCTCGCCATCGTCACCGCCCTCGCCGACCCCGAGCCGCGGCCCCGGCTGATCGACCGCTGCCTGGTGGCGGCGTTCGACGGCGGCCTTGAGCCGCTGCTGGTGATGACCAAGTCCGACCTTGCGCCGCCGGACAAACTCCTAGAGCTCTACGGGGCGTTGGACATCCCGTATGTCGTCACCAGCCGTGAGGAACTGGAGGACGGCGGTGCGGCGGACCGGGTGCGGGAGCATCTGGACGGCCGGGTCACCGCGTTCGTCGGGCACTCCGGGGTCGGCAAGACGACGCTGGTGAACGCGTTGGTGCCGGAGGAACGCCGGCGTACGACCGGTCATGTGAACGCGGTGACGGGGCGGGGGCGCCACACGACGACGTCGGCGCTGGCGCTGCCGCTCGCGGTGGCGGACGGCTGGGTGATCGACACCCCGGGTGTGCGGTCGTTCGGTCTGGCGCATGTCGATCCCTCGCGGGTGATCCACGCGTTTCCCGACCTCGAACCGGGAACCGAGGGCTGCCCGCGTGCGTGCAGTCATGACGAACCGGACTGCGCGCTGGACGGCTGGGTGACGGAGGGGCATGCGGATCCGGCGCGGCTGTATTCGCTGCGGCGGTTGCTGGCCACGCGGGAGCGCACGGAAGGCGACTGACCTCCGCGTTGTTTGTCTCCCCGTGAGTCCGGTAAAGGCATAATCGCACCGAGCCGGACGCAAGCCTGATCAAAGCCTGATGAAGCGGTCACAGTTGGCGGGGATACGGGAGGACAGCACATGGCGTGGCTGCTGGTCATCGTGGCGGGGCTGCTCGAAACCGGCTTCGCCGTCTGCCTGAAGCTGTCGCACGGGTTCACTCGACTGTGGCCGACGATCGCCTTCTGCGTCTTCGCGCTGGGCAGTTTCGGGTTGCTGACGCTGTCTCTGAAGAAGCTGGACGTGGGGCCGGCGTACGCGGTGTGGACCGGGATCGGAGCGGCGGGCACCGCGATCTACGGGATGATCTTCCTCGGGGACATCGTGTCGACGCTGAAGATCGTGTCGATCAGCCTGGTGATCGTAGGGGTCGTCGGGTTGCAGCTGTCGGGGTCGGCGCACTGAGCGCGTTCTCCGGGTGGGGTCAGCCCGTCAACTGCCGGTGCAGCGCGAAGCGTACGAGGTCGGAGACGCCGCCTTCGCCGGGCGGGGCGGCGACGCAGGACAGGGCCAGTCTGACGGCCAGTTCGCAGGAGCGGGCGAGGTCGGCGGTGTCGGGCTTGTCGATGCCGGGACCGGGGCCGGGGCCGGGGCCGGTCAGAACGGCCATCGCCCGGTCGCGCACGATCGTCACGAAGTCGCCGGGCGAGGGAAGTGGCCCGTCGGCACGCCGCTGCGCCGGTACGGACGAGGAGGACGGGACGGCGGTCAGTGTCAGGGAGGGCAGGCGCTCGCTCCAGCAGCCGGTGAGCATGGCGCGGACGAGGGCGTTCTCGCGGGCGAGTGCGGCGGTCCACTCGGCGGTGGCGGTGAGGCGTTCGCGGGCGTCGCTGTGGGTGGCGAGGGCGCGGTCCACGCCGGCCAGGTAGCCGTCGGCCTCGCGGCGGACGAGGGCGCGGGCCAGGCCCTCCTTGCTGCCGAACTCGTTGTACAGCGTCTGCCGGGACACTCCGGCCGCCGCGGCCACGTCCACCATCCGCACGGCGGACCACGGCCGGCGCGCCAGCGCCGTGTAAGCGGCGTCCAGCAGGGATTCCCGCGCTGCAGGCATCATCGCCTCCCTGGGCGAGCGGCTCTGCGCCCAGATTTGACGCGTACAGACGCACTGTCAAGGGTTCGCGAGGGCACTCGGGGGCGCCATCCGGCCACACTGCGCGGGGGTGACGGGGCGGTGTGGGGGGCGCGTTGTGTGCCTGTGCGGTTCGGTGGGGGTGCGCGTTGAGGTCTGCGGTGCCTGTGCGGGGTCGGTGGGGGTGCGTGTTCTGTGCCTGCGGCGCCTGTGCGGGGTTATGGGGGTGCGTGTCGCGCCTGCGGGGGGTGGGTGGGGCGGGGCCGTGCCGGGGGGTGTCCGTCCTCGGGCCGGCGGTTGGGGGCGTGTGAGAAGTGCTGTTTCTTGACGCCGGCCGCTGCGGGCGGGCACCCCCCGGCACGGCCCCTCACCGCCGTGGGCGGCCGCGGGGAGGTGGGGGTACATCGTCGGCGGGCCGCGGGGCGGTGGGGGTGCGCCGTCGGCGGGCCGCGGGGCGGTGGGGGTGCGCCGTCGGCGGCCGTGGGGCGGTGGGGGTGCGCGGCCAATGATCGCTAGGCCCGGTGGCCCCATCCCTACCATGGCAGATACCGTTCGTTCCATGCCGGACTACCTTGACGATCTCCGCCTCGCCCACGTCCTCGCGGACGCCGCCGACGCAGCCACGATGGACCGATTCAAGGCGCTCGACCTCAAGGTCGAGACCAAGCCGGACATGACCCCGGTGAGCGAGGCGGACAAGGCCGCCGAGGAGCTGATCCGCGGGCAGTTGCAGCGGGCCCGGCCGAGAGACGCGATCCTCGGGGAGGAGTACGGCGTCGAGGGCACCGGTCCTCGCCGCTGGGTGATCGACCCCATCGACGGCACCAAGAACTACGTCCGCGGCGTTCCGGTCTGGGCCACCCTCATCTCGCTGATGGAGGCGGGCGAGGGGGGCTACCAGCCCGTCGTCGGCGTGGTGTCCGCCCCCGCCCTCGGCCGCCGCTGGTGGGCGGCCCAGGGGCACGGTGCCTTCACCGGCCGTAGCCTCTCCTCCGCGACCCGGCTGCAGGTCTCCCGGGTCTCGAAGCTGACGGACGCCTCGTTCGCGTACTCCTCCCTGAGCGGGTGGGAGGACCAGGGCCGGCTGGACGGTTTCCTCGACCTCACGCGGGAGGTGTGGCGCACGCGCGCCTACGGCGATTTCTGGCCGTACATGATGGTCGCCGAGGGCTCGGTCGACCTCTGCGCGGAGCCGGAGCTCTCCCTGTGGGACATGGCCGCCACCGCGATCATCGTCACGGAGGCCGGCGGTACCTTCACGGGTCTCGACGGCCGCCCCGGCCCGCACAGCGGCAACGCCGCCGCCTCGAACGGGTTGCTGCACGACGAGTTCCTGGGGTATCTCAACCAGCGCTACTGAGGCGCGCGGAGCCGGCGCCGGCGTATGGCGCCGGGCGCACACGGAGCCGCGTAACCAGCCGCACGCGCCCCCTTGTTGACCCGCGCTTTGCCTGCCACTCTGAGAGTCCCCCCACTTGTGAACTTGTGAAATGCCGAACAAAGGCGGGGGTACTCCAGGAGGTGGCTCCATTCCATGCTCGTCCGTGACGCCATGAGCACAGTGGTCCTCACCATCGGTCCGACCCACACCCTTCGCCAAGCCGCAGCACTTATGGCCGCCCGCCGCGTCGGCGCGGCCGTGGTCCACGACCCCGACGCCGGCGGCATCGGCATCCTCACCGAACGCGACATCCTCAACTCCGTCGGCCTCGGCCAGAGCCCGGACATCGAACGCGCCCACGACCACACCACCAACAACGTCGTGTTCGCGACCCCGTCGTGGACCCTGGAGGAGGCGGCCCGCGCCATGGCGCACGGCGGCTTCCGCCATCTGATCGTCCTGGACCACGAGGAGCCGGTCGGCATCGTCTCGGTCCGCGACATCATCCGCTGCTGGGCGCCCGCGCGGCAGCACGTGCCGGCATAGGGGGTCGGCGGCACACGGGACGGGCCGGAGGCCGGCGGGTGCCGGCCCGTCGCGTGTGGAGGGCTCCGCATGGTGTGGACTTTGTCCAATTCGGGTATTGATCCAAAGTCACACCCATTCGGAACCTGGTTACCCGGCTGTTAAGGTGTTCTCCATGAGTGACCTTCTGGAACGGCTGCGCGGACGCGGATGGCGGATGACCGCGCAGCGTCGCGTCGTGGCCGAGGTCCTCGCCGGCGATCACGTGCATCTGACGGCCGACGAGGTACACGCGCGAGCCGTCGCCAAGCTGCCCGAGATCTCCCGCGCGACCGTCTACAACACACTGGGCGAGCTGGTCACCCTGGGCGAGGTCCTTGAGGTCTCCACCGACAAGCGCGCCAAGCGCTACGACCCGAACGCCCACCGGCCTCACCACCACCTGGTCTGCGCCCAGTGCGGCGCGATCCGGGACGTCCACCCGACGGGCAACCCGATGGCCGACCTTCCCGACTCCGAGCGCTTCGGCTTCACGGTCTCGGACGTCGAGGTGACGTATCGCGGCCTCTGCCCCAACTGCGCCAAGGCCTGACCCGCATCCACCCCCGGCACCGGAGAGCGCCGGGGGCATTTGTGTGCGCCTACACAGAGCAAGGGCCGGGATCCCTAAGGATCCCGGCCCTTGGCCTTCAGTAGCGGGGACAGGATTTGAACCTGCGACCTCTGGGTTATGAGCCCAGCGAGCTACCGAGCTGCTCCACCCCGCGTCGGTGAACGCAACATTACGTCAACACCGCGGACAGAAGCAAATCGCTGATCATCGCCCGGCCCACCCTCACGCCGACAGCTCCTCCCGCAGCGCGTCCCGCAGCCGAGCCGCCCGCTTCGCGACCTCCTCCGGGCCCAGCGCCACCGCGCGGTCCGCCCAGCGCTGCCCCTCCGCCAGCTCCCCGCGACGCGCGTAGACCAGGGCCAGCCGCAACGCCGACCGCCCGTGCCCGGCGTCGGCCGCCCGCGTCCACCACATCGCCGCCTCCGGCTCACTCCCCTCCCGGGCGAGCAGCAGCCCCAGATTGAACGCTCCGTTGCGCGACCCGGCCTCCGCGGCCTCCCGGTACCACCGTGCCGCCTCCACCACGTCACCCCGAGCCGCGGCCAGCATCCCGACCCGCACCATCGCCCGCCGGTGACCCTGGGAGGCCGCCCGCTCGTACCACTCCTCGCACTCGGTCTTCTCGTGCACCGACTCCCCGAGCTCGTGCGCGGGCTCCGGCGGCCGCCGAGCATCCAGCAGGGTCGCCAGCCGGTACGCCGCCTCCGCGCTGCCGGCGCCGGCCGCGCACCGCAGGTGCCGCTCCGCCTCCGGCTCGTCCCCGTCCCGCAGCCGCGCGATGCCCACCTGGAGCGCCGCCTCGGTGTGCCCGGCGGCGGCGGCACGCTCGTACCACCGCAGCGCGGCCCGCTCCTCGCCCCGCCCGGCGTGCAGGATGCCCAGGTTGAACGCGGCGTCCACGCTGCCCGCCTCCGCGGCCTTGGAGAACCAGGGCTCGGCGCCGGTCGCGTCCCCGCCCTGCAGCAGCAGGATCGCCAGCGCGTTCGCCGCCTCACGGTGTCCCGCGTACGCCGCCCGCCGGTACCACTGCTCGGCCTGCGGGGTGCGCCCCTGCTCGGCGCAGAGCAGCCCGAGGTTGTACGCGCCGTTCACGTCCCCGGCGTCCATCGCGGCCCGGTACCACCGCTCGGCCGTCTGCGTCTCGCCGCGCTCGGCGTGCAGCGCGCCCAGCGCGTTGGCCGCGTTGCCGTCGCCGTCCTGCGCGGCCCGCAGCCACCACACGGCGGCGCTCTCGGTGTCCCCCGCGTCCCGCAGCAGGAACCCGAGCGCGCAGGCGGCCCGCGCCTCCCCGTCCTTCGCGGACGTCAGGTACCAGCGCCCGGCCTCTTTCAGCTCCCCGCGCTTCTCCAGGATCGCCCCGAGGTGCAGCGCGGCTCTGCGGTGCCCGCGCGCGGCGGCCTGCCGATACCACTGCTCGGCCTCCTCCAGCAGCGGCGCGTCCGCAACGACACCGTTGTCAGGCCCGTCCTCGCCCGCACGCACCGCCTGCCGGTCCAGCGCGCGCGCCAACCGGTACGCCGCCTCACGGTGCCCGCGCTCCGCGGCGGCCCGCATCCACTGGCGGGCCCCGGCGTCGCCTCGGTGCTCCAGGAGATCGGCGAGGGCATACGCGCCCAGCACATGGCCCTGCTCGGCGGACTGGCGCAGCCAGTACTCGGCGGCGGGCTCGTCGCCCCGCTCGCGGTGATGGCGTCCCAGCGCGTGCGCGGCCGCCGCCGACCCCGCGACGGCGGCGATCCGCCACCAGCCGGCCGCCTCGTCGGCGTACCCGCGTTGATGCAGCAGGACTCCCAGGTTGTTGGCGGCGGCCCTGTCCCCGGCGGCGGTGGCGGCGCGCAGATGAGGCTCGGCGTCGTCCAGATCACCGCGGCGCAGGAGCATCGCCCCGAGCACGCTCATCGCCTCGACATCACCGGCCTCGGCGGCGAGCCGCTGCCGCGCCACCTCCGCGGCCTCCCCCGCCTCGTCCCGGTCCGTCGGCCGGTCGAGGGCGAGGTCGCCCTCCTGCTGTGCGACGTCCCCCGCCAGCTGCACGAAATCGCCCGTCGGCTGCTCAAAGTCGGCAGGCTGCACAAACCGCCCTGTCTCCCACAGAGTTGCCTTGTCCCCCATAACGTCCATCGTCGCACCACCTGCAACCTGGGTACACCTCGTATACCGCAGCCAGTGAGGTCACTTCAGCGTTTTGTCGACATGCCCACAGAGAGACAAGTCAAACACAGTTCTGCCAACTCCCCGCAGTGGCACGACCGTCCCGCCCTCCGGCACATGCGTTCGCACACGACGAAGGCCCGGATCCCTTGTCGGATCCGGGCCTTCGCTGTCGTACGAATTTCTCGTCGACTTCAGTAGCGGGGACAGGATTTGAACCTGCGACCTCTGGGTTATGAGCCCAGCGAGCTACCGAGCTGCTCCACCCCGCGCCGTTGCGTTGCAACCGTATCACGGCGCGGGATGGGCTTTTCGATCAGCCGGCGTCCCTACGTGCCGGTGGGGCTGCCGGACGGCTTCGGACTCGGGCTCGCTCCGCCGTCACCGGCGCCGCCCGTGCCCTTGTCCGCCTGCTCCTGGGCGTCCTCGGCCCGCTGCAGCGCCTCCTGGAGGTCCTCCTGCGCCCGGCCGTACGCTTCCCAGTCGCCCTTCTTCAGAGCTTCCTGACCGGCGTCGAAGGCCTTCTGCGCGTCGTTGAGCGCGTCTTGGACCGTCGGGTTGGTCGACGTCGGCGGAGGCGGCGTGGTGCCGCCCTCCTCCTCGCCCTCGTCCGGTGGCTCGGTGGTCGGGCCCTCCGCTCCGAAGACCTTGTTCAGCGCCTCGTCGAGGGTGTCCTCGAAGGCGGTCGTGCCGCCGTAGGACACCAACACCTTCCGCAGCAGCGGGTACTTGAGGCCACCACCGCGCACATAGACCGGCTCCACGTAGAGCAGTCCGCCGTCGAGCGGTACCGCCAGCAGATTGCCGTACTCGACCTCGGAGTCGCCGCCTCTCAGCAGCCTGATGGTCTCGGCGATGTTCTGCTCGGAGTTGAACTGGCTCTGGACCTGACTGGGGCCGTTGACCGTGGTGTTGGTCGGCAGTTTCAGGATTCTGATCTTGCCGTAGTCACTGGTCCCCGCCTCGGCGTCGACCGCCACGAAGGCACTGAGGTTGTCCCGTCCACTCGGCGTGAGCGTCGTCGTCAGCGAGAACGCCTGCGCCTTCTGGTCGGGCATCTTCATGCTCAGGTAGTACGGCGGCACCGCGCTGCCCGACTTGTTGGTCGGGTCGTCCGGAACCTCCCAGACCTCGCTGCCGCTGAGGAACGTCGTGGCGTCCTTCACGTGGTAGCGGGTGAGCAGCTCACGCTGGACCTTGAACAGGTCCTGCGGGTAGCGCAGATGGGCCATCAGGTCCTGGGAGATCTCGCTCTTGGGCTTCACCGTGTCGGGGAACGCCTTCATCCAGGTCTTCAGGACCGGGTCCTTGGTGTCCCACTGGTACAGCTTGACCTCGCCCGTGTAGGCGTCGACCGTCGCCTTCACCGAGTTGCGGATGTAGTTGACCTGGTTCTGCTGCGCCACGACCGCACGCTGGTCGTTGTTCGCGGTCAGCGAGTCGGCCGTCGTGTCACCGAGGGTCGTGCGGGACGAGTACGGATAGCCGTTCGTCGTCGTGTACGCGTCGACGATCCACTGGATACGACCCTTCACGACCGCCGGGTAGGCGTCACCGTCGATGGTCAGCCACGGGGCGACCGCCTCGACGCGCTCCTTGGGCGTGCGGTTGTACAGGACGCGCGAGCCGTCTCCGATCGCACCGGAGTACAGGATCTGCGGCTCGCCGAACGCCACGGCGTACGCGGCCCGGTTGACCGGGTTGGACAGGCTGACGCCGCTGTCGCCCTTGTAGCTGTAGGTTTTCTCACCACTGTCGTCGGAGTAGTCGATCTCCTTCTGGGGACCGCCGACGATCGAGTACATGGTGGTCTTCTCGCCGTAGTAGACCCGCTGCTCGTACGTCCCGAGGTCGCCCTTTGACGGCAGGTCGGACTCGGTGAAGTCCGGCCGGCCCTGGGAGTCGGCGCTGGTGCCCTCGGCGGCGACCACGCCGTAGCCGTGGGTGTAACGGAAGTGGTCGTTGATCCAGTTCCGCTTCGGGATGCCGTTGAGGTTGATCTCGCGCAGACCGATGACCGTGTCCTGGTCCTTGCCGTCCTTGCTGTACCGGTCGACGTCCAGGTTGGTCGGGAACGCGTAGTAGTTCCTGATCTGCTGGAGCTGCTGGAAGGTCGGCGAGACGATGTTCGGGTCCATGATCCGGATGCTCGCCGTGGCGTCCACGTCGTCGCGCAGCTGGGTCTTGTCCTCGGTCGTGCTGGTGCCCGGGTAATCGGTGACCTTGGTTCCGTCGATGCCGTAGGCCTCGCGCGTCGCCTTGAGGTTCTTCTCGACGTACGGCGCTTCCTTGGCCTGCTCGTTCGGCTGAACCTGGAACTTCTGGACGATCGCCGGGTACAGGCCGCCGATGAGGATCGCCGAGAGCACCATCAGGCCGAAGCCGATGACGGGCAGCTGCCAGGTGCGCCGCCACAGGGTGGCGAAGAACAGCAGCGCGCAGATCACGGCGATGCAGAACAGGATCGTCTTGGCCGGCAGATAGGCGTTGGCGTCGACGTACCTGAGTCCGGTCCAGCTGTCGGTCGCCTTGAAGTCGCTGGACTTCACCGCGAGTCCGTACCGGTCGAGCCAGTACGCGATCGCCTTCAGCGCGACGAAGATGCCGAGGAGGACCGACAGATGGCCGGTGGCCGCGGCCGTGGCACGTGCGCCGGGGCTGGTGATGCGCAGCCCGCCGTACAGGTAGTGCGTCAGCGCGGCGGCGATCACGGAGAGGATCGCGGCGGCGAAGCCGAAGCCGAGCAGGAACCGGTACCAGGGCAGGTCGAAGGCGTAGAAGGAGACGTCGAGATTGAACTGCGGGTCCTTCTCACCGAAGGACACGCCGTTGACCCACATCAGCCAGGTCCGCCACTGGCTGGAGGCGGAGGCGCCGGCGATCAGGCCGACCAGCGCAGTGATGGCGATCAGCAGCCACTTCTTGTACGGCGCGATGCCCATGCGGTAGCGGTCGAGACTCTGCTGCTCCATGGACATGGCGCTCAGCGGCGGGCGCAACCGGTGCGCCAGCCAGATGTTGAGGCCGACCGCGAAGGCCATGAGCAGGCCGAAGACGAAGAAAAGCCCGATCTTCGTCCACAGTGTGGTGGTGAACACGGACGAGTAGTTCACCGACCGGTACCACAGCCAGTCCGTCCAGAAGCCCGCGAACATGGTGAAGGCCATGCCGAGGACGGCGAGGACGCCCAGTGTCATGAGCAGGGTCCGGACGCGCCGGGACGGGCGGCCCACTCTCATCCGTGGCCCGGTCGGGCCTCCGCCGCGGTCCGGCATCTGGAAAGCCAAGGTTCGCACCCCGAAGTTCGCTGTTGATCCGTCAGGCCCGCGTCTTCGTGGACCCTCCGTGGCCCCCCGTGATCGTGGGCCCACACCTATGCAACTTACTCACCCTTTACTCGGTTCCCGATTCCGGTCAGGAACGAGGCAGGATTGTGACCATGTCCAACACTCCCATGGCGGCGAGCCCGCTGACCCGGGCGGTCCTGGAGATCGACGAGTACGCCTCCGGTCTCGGCTGGGATCAGCCCGCCCGCCTCTTCGCCCTCGTAGACACCGCACGGCTGCGCGCCCAGGAACCCGGGCTCGCCGCCCAGCTCGGCCTGGGGGACGAGCAGGAGTCCTCCGGCCTGACCCCGATCGAGCAGGACGAACTGCCAACGGGCAAGCCGCTCGACGAGTTCCTGGGCACGATCGCCTGGCCCGACGCGGTGGTGGGCTGTGCGCTCACCGTCGAGCGCCTGATGCTGCCCCCGTCCGCCGAGGCCCAGGTTCCGCAGGGGCTGAGCGAGGCCAAGCTCACCAAGTGGGTGGCGGAGCATCCGGACCGCCAGGAGGTCCGCATGACGGTCGCGGTCCTGCGCGACGGCGCCCGTGAGTCCGCCCTGCGGCTGCGCGAGAAGGACACTCCGACCGAGGTTCTGACCGGCCCTGACCTGGTGCCCGGCCTGGCGGAGGCCCTGGCCGCGACGTTCGCGGACTGAGCTCTTCCGGTACGGCGACGATCTTGCGCCGGTACGGCGGTGGGGGTGCCCCTGAGGTGAGGGGCACCCCCACCGCCGTACCGCGTCCGGTCTTCAGCTCTTCGCCGTGCAGCTGGGCAGGCCGGCGGTGTCGCCGGAGCGGATGTCCTTCAGCGCGCCGAGGGCGTCGTCCATGGTGCCGACCTTGACCAGGGTGAGCCCTTCGGGGACGTCCTCGGCGGCGGTCGCGCAGTTGTCGGCGGGCGTGAGGAAGTACTGCGCGCCCTTCTCGCGGGCGGCGATGGTCTTCATCTCGATGCCGCCGATGGGGCCCACCTTGCCGGCGTCGTCGATGGTGCCGGTGCCGGCGACGAACTTGCCACCGGTGAGGCTGCCCGGGGTGAGCTTGTCGTAGAGCCCGAGCGAGAACATCAGGCCGGCGCTGGGCCCGCCGACGTCGGCGAGCTTGATGTCGATGGTGAACGGGAAGGTGTGGTCGGTCCCGGCGGAGATGCCGACGATGGCACGCTTGGTGCCACTGTCGTCGGACTGGGCGGTCCTGATCGTGACCTTCTCGGTCTTCGTCGGCGTCCTGCGTTCCTTCTCGGCGGCGATCTGCTCCTTCGCCGGCACGATCGTGAAGACGACGTCCTGCCCCGGCTTGTGCTTGGTCACCAGCTCGGCGACGTCCCCGGGCTTCTTCACCGCCGTACCGTCGACGGCCTTGATCACGTCGCCGGCGTGCAGCTCTCCCTCGGCGGGGCTGCCCTTGACGACCGTCGAGACGATCACCCAGCTCTGCACGGGGATGTCCAGCGCCTTCAGGGCGGCGACCTTGGCGCTCTCCTGGGACTGGCTGAACTCCTCGGCGTTCTCCTGGGTGGACTCCTCCTCGGTCTTGCCGTCCGGGTAGAGGGTGTCGTGCGGCACGACCTTGTTGTCGTGCGCAAGCCACCCGTACACGGCCTCCACCAGGTTCATCTTGTAGTCGGCGCTGGTGACCCGGACGGTGGTCATGTTGAGGTGCCCGGTCGTCGGATAGGTCTTGCGCCCGGAGATCTGCAGCACCGGCTCGCCGTCGTGCCCGCCGAGGGTGTTCACCGTCGGCCCCGGGGACATCTCCGCGTACGGCACGGGGATGAAGACTCCCGCGCACAGGAGCGCGATCAGCATCAGGGTGGAGGCGAGCATCGTCGCGGTGCGGCGTGGCATGCCAAGACAGTACGTGACACTCCTGTCAGCGCCCCGTCAGGGCCGCTGAACCAGGCTCCTGATCATGTGCGCGACGGAGGCTTCTCCATGGCCGCGCGGAACCGGGCATAGCCGTCGAGCTCCGGCCCGTCCCCTCGTACCCTCCGGGTGCGGTTGGCCCAACTGCCCCACAGACCGGCGCCGATCGCAGCCACAAGCGGAATCAGCAACCAGGCGAGCGCCGCCATGCCGTCCTCCCATCCCCAATGAGTGACCGCAACTGACTGATCAGCAGATTAACCACTGGCACTGACAACGCTCACGCCAGGGGTGCGGTTACGCAACCGGAGTGGGATGGACGGGTAGGACGCGGACGTCAGCAGGCGCCGACCCACTCCTCGGTGCCGTCGGAGAACCGCTGGTGCTTCCAGATGGGCACCTCGTGCTTGAGGTCGTCGATCAGCTTCCGGCATGCCTCGAAGGCCTCACCGCGATGGGGGCAGGAGACCGCGACGACCACGGCGAGATCGCCGACCTTCAGCTCGCCGACCCGGTGAACGGCCGCGAGGGCCCGCACCGGGTACTCGGCGACGACCTTCTCGGCGATGCGCCGCATCTCGGCCTCGGCACTGGGGTGGCACGAGTATCCGAGCTCGTCGACGTCGGCACCCCCGTCATGGTTGCGCACGGTTCCCACGAACAGCGCGGTCCCGCCGGCGGCGGCGTCCCCGACGGCCTGGAAGACCTCGTCCACGGAGAGGGCCGTCTCGCGTATCCCGATGAGCTTGACGGGGTCCTGAGCGCCCTGCTCGCCGGGGTGGTCGTTGGTAGGTGCCATGGCCCCATCGTGCCCCACGCGCGCGGGGACGGGGAATAGCGTCATCGCCCGGCACACACGTGTGCCGCTTTGGAGCCTCCTACATGTGGTGAGGTTCCTGCGGCCGGGAGGCGGGCCCACCTGCTGACCTGGGCCGTGGTCCTCTCAGATCCGCCGCCGGGCCTTCCGCGCCCGTCGCACCACTGCCGCCGCGCCCAGCAGGGCGACGGTCGCTCCCGCGGCACCGGCCGCCGTCGCGTCCTTGCGCCCGAGCCTGCGCCCGGCGACGGTGTGCCGTCCGGCGACCTCCTCCAGCAGTTCCTCAAGCACTTCCTCGTTGGTCCACTGCGGACGCCACCCCGCGTCATGAAGCCGGCTCCCGCTCACCACCCAGGGGTACATCGTGTAAGCCAGATCACCGGCCGGGGAGGGGGTCAGTCCGATCCGGTGCAGCCGGGCCGCCGCACCCAGGGCGACCGCCGACGGCAACTCCATGCGCCGGATCCCGCTGAGCTCCTCGACCTCCTCCTGTTCCAGCCATCCGTCGCATCCCACGGCGAGTTCCCCGTCGACCTTCTCCAGGACGGCGTACTCCAGGGCGCTGCACAGGTCCTCGACGTGGCAGAACTGCCAGGCGGGCCGCGAACCGGCGACGACCAGCAGCCGAGGCGACTCGAAATACCTGGTCAGCGCGGTGTCGGTGCCTCCGACCAGTACGGCGGGGCGGACGACGGTGACATTGAGTCCGGGGTGGGCCCGAGGCGCCCTGCGCGCGAGACGCTCGATCTCCAGCAGGTCGCCGACTCCGGTGGCCTCCGCGGTCGCCCGCAGCTCGGCGTCCTCGGACAGCGGAAGCTCGTTGTCGGGCAGCGCTCCGTAGACCATCGCGGAGGTGCACAGCACGACCCGGTGGATCCCGGCCGCCGCCGCGGCCGTCAGCACGGTCTGCGTCCCCCGGACGTTGTAAGCCGTCCGGGCGGCCGGATCCGTCTCCAGATCGAGGTCGAGGGCCAGGTGCACGACCACGTCGGCACCCCGCAGCTTGTCCGCGATCGCCGGGTCCCGGACATCCAGGATGTGCCACTGCGCCTCGGCGCACTCGCCGCGCCGCTCGTCGATGGCGATGACCTGCTTGACCTCGTCCGACGCCGCGAGCCGCTCGGTGAGCAGCGCGCCGATGCCCGACGCGGCACCGGTCACCGCGACGACGGGTCCGCGCGCGGCGGCAGGGGTTGACCGGTTTCGCGCTGCGCGAACCTGCGGATCAGGGGAACTCACCGGGCGTCTCCTGCGGTTGTCTTCAGTACGTGCGCGAGTGACGCGTACGTACCAGGTGGCATCCATCCTGCCGCAGGCAGAGAGTCGGCGAAGCACCGAGGCCCGAACGGCTCGCGGTGTCTACGCTGGGTGGTGTTATCGGGCAGTCGCGCCGCCGGTACCAGCCGGTGGCCTTACCAGCCGAGGAATCCCGTGAGTGACACCCCATTCGGATTCGGCCTTCCGCCGGAGGAGCCGGACGACGGCGACGAGGGCAAGAAGAAGGACCAGCAGAGCGGCGGTGGTCAGGGACCGGCCAACCCGTTCGGTTTCGGCGGGCTGCCCGGAGCCGGGGGCTTTGGCGGCCCGGGCGCCGACAATCCCTTCGCAGCCATGTTCGGTTCGCTCAACCCCAGCGACCTGGGCGCCGCGTTCCAGCAGCTGGGGCAGATGCTCTCGTACGAGGGCGGCCCGGTGAACTGGGACATGGCCAAGCAGATCGCCCGCCAGACCGTCTCGCAGGGCACCGCGGACGGCACGAAGGACGCCAGTGTGGGCCCGGCCGAGCGCAACGCGGTCCAGGAGGCCGTCCGCCTGGCCGACCTCTGGCTGGACGACGTGACGTCCCTGCCGTCGGGCGCTGGGTCAGCCGTGGCCTGGAGCCGCGCGGAGTGGGTCGAGGCGACCCTCCCCGCCTGGAAGGAGCTCGTCGACCCGGTCGCCGAGCGTGTGGGCACCGCCATGGGCGACGTCCTGCCGGAGGAGATGCAGGCCATGGCCGGCCCGCTGATCGGCATGATGCGCTCGATGGGCGGCGCCATGTTCGGCACGCAGATCGGGCAGGCCGTCGGCGTGCTCGCGGGCGAGGTCGTCGGCTCGTCCGACATCGGCCTGCCGCTCGGCCCGGCCGGCAAGGCCGCACTGCTGCCGGTGAACATCCAGTCCTTCGGCAAGGACCTGAGCGTCCCCCAGGAGGAGGTGCGGCTGTACCTCGCCCTGCGCGAGGCCGCACACCAGCGCCTGTTCGCCCACGTGCCCTGGCTGCGCTCGCATCTGTTCGGCGCGGTCGACGGCTACGCGCGCGGGATCAAGGTGGACACGGCCAAGCTGGAGGACGTGGTCGGCCAGTTCGACCCGCAGAACCCCGAGCAGCTGCAGGACGCACTTCAGCAGGGCATGTTCCAGCCCGAGGACACCCCGGAGCAGAAGGCGGCCCTGGCCCGTCTGGAGACCGCTCTGGCCCTCGTCGAGGGCTGGGTCGACGCCGTGGTCCACGCGGCCGCCAAGCCCCGCCTGTCGTCGGCGGACGCCCTGCGCGAGACGCTGCGCCGACGTCGCGCCTCGGGCGGACCGGCGGAGCAGACGTTCGCCACGCTGATCGGCCTGGAGCTGCGCCCGCGCCGTCTGCGTGACGCCTCCCGGCTGTGGGCCTCGCTCACCGACGCGCGCGGCGTCGACGGCCGGGACGCCCTGTGGCACCACCCGGACATGCTGCCGACGGCCACCGACCTGGACGACCCGGACGGCTTCGTGCACCGCGAGCAGATCGACTTCTCCGAGCTGGACAAGATGCTCGGCGAGGCGGCGGACGGCTCCGCCGGGAAGCCGAACCTGAACAAGGACGACGACTCCAAGGGCGACGACACCGAGTGAGCCTGTACGACGACGCGGTCCTCGTGCTCAAGGGGTACGAGGACCAGGAAGAGTTGCGCCAGACGTACCTGGAGCACTTGGAGACCCATCCGGACGGCATGTGGAAGGCCTGCGGCGACGGGCACATCACGGCGAGCGCGCTGGTGATCGACCCCGCGCGCGAGCGAGTGCTGCTGACGCTGCACAGGAAGCTGCGCATGTGGTTGCAGATGGGCGGTCACTGCGAGCCGGTCGACGAGACGCTGGCGGCGGCCGCCCTGCGCGAGGGGACCGAGGAGTCGGGCGTCGCGGGACTGTCGCTGCTGCCGGGCGGCCCGGTGCGCCTGGACCGCCATCGCACGCCGTGCGCCTGGCACCTCGACGTCCAATACGCGGCGCTCGCTCCGGCCGGCGCTGTGGAGGCGATCAGCGACGAGTCCCTCGACCTGCGCTGGTTCGCCTATGACGAGGTCGCGGAGGTCGCCGACGAGTCGGTCGTACGGCTGCTGGAGGCGGCGCGGGCGAGACTCGCGGCCCGTGCCTGAGGTGACGGGTTCCTGGGACGACACCGGTCGGCTGAGAGGCCTGACGTACGGGTAAGGGGCGACCGCCATGGCGGTCGCCCCTTACGTCTGCTTTCCGGCGGGTCAGTTCCAGACGTTGCCCTGGTTCTGTGCCCGGGCCCCTTGCTGGCCCATGCCGTACTGCGCGGCGAGGCCCGAGCCGATCTGGGCGTTCTGCGGCGGCAGCAGCTCGCTGGGCTGGACGATCGCGTAACCGCTGCCCATGAAGCTGAGCTCCCAGCCCTCACCGGTGTTGCCGCGGCGCCGCCACACCCCGGAGGAGTGGGTCTGTGCCTGCATCTGGACACGCAGGCCGGTCGACCAGGCGACGATCGCGTCCGCGTCGCAGTTGACGTACTTGTCGGGCGTCACCTGCATCATCAGCGGCATGCCGGAGGTCATGAGGGCGACCTTGCCGCGACCGGTGATGTTGAGCTGGTACTTGCCGGAGCCGGAGATGCCGTAGAGGCTGTCGACGGCGATCACCTCGTGGTGGAGTGAGGACTCCATCGCCAGCACATAGCTGCTGTCGACGGTCAGCCCGTCCTGGTCCACGTCCACCAGGTGCACGTGCTGCTTGAGGTTGGCGAGGTAGACCGTGCCCTGCCCGTGGCAGCGCATCAGGTCCAGGCCCTCGCCGGTCTGCGCACGCGCGCGTCCCTGCTGGTTGCTCTGGAACTCGGCGTCGAACTCGACGAGTCCCTGGTAGGCGACCATCGTGCCCTTGCGGGCGAGGATGTCGTCGTGGCCCTCCAGGTTGACGCGGAGCATCTGCTTGTTCTGCAGGCTCCAGCGTTCCTGGGTCTGCTGGTCGTTGTAGGCGAAAAGCGGGCTCTGCATGGCTTTCTGGCTCCCCCTCAGCCCCGGACCCGGAGGCGGTCGGTGCTGTCCTCGCTGGGCTGGACTACGACGATGCCCTGGCCGGAGAAGGCCATCTGGTAGGCCTCCCCGCTGCCCCGGCCGATGAGCGACTGCGCCTTGAAGCTGCGCTTGCCCTTCACCTTGAGGTTCGGCGACCAGGCGACGAGCGCGTCGGGGTCGACGTAGGTCTCGTCCTCGCCGCCGCCGCAGTCGACGACGACCGGCTTGCCCCGGGAGGTCAGCGCGACCCAGCCCTGCCCGGAGATCTTGGTGTTCCACAGGCCCTGCCCGGCGAACTTCGCCAGGCCCTTCACGCGCTCGACGCCCCACGTGAGGTGCGCGTCGAAGGCGAGGAGGTTGGTGGCGTTGACGGAGATGCCGTCGCCGTTGAGGTTGATGACGACGACATTGGCGCCGTAGTCGGCGAGGTAGAGCAGGCCGTCGCCGGAGCACTTCATCAGGGGCGCGCCCTCACCGGTCATCCAGTCCTTGGCGATCTGGCGAACGGCCGGCGGGTTCGGCTCGTACTGGACGAAGCCCTCGTAGGCGACCATCGAGCCGACGCGCGCGAGGAGGTCGTGCCCGGTCTGCATGGCGACCTTCAGCATGTGGTTGCCGTGGTTCTCCATGCGGGCGGTGACGGGTGCGGGGGCGTAGCCCGCGAGCGGCTGGTTCATGACGGGCTCTCCCTCAGATCTCGTAAGGCTGGACGACGATGAAGTTGCCGGGCGCGCCACGGAACTGGAGGTTCACGCTCTCGCCGGTGTCGCCCGGGTAGGCGTTGCGGCGCATCCGCACCTGGCTGGAGACGACCACCTGGGAGGCGGCCGACCAGGCGACGACCGCGTTGCAGTCGGCGAACGTCGTGGGCGTGACCGGGAGGACCACGGGCGTGCCGTGGGTCTTCACGACGATCGTGCCGGTGCCCGTGAACTGCATCGTGAACAGCGCGCCACCGGGGATGCCGTGGCCCTCGATGCGACGGATCTCGTACTGGAGGCTCTCGTCGAAGGCGAGGACGTTCTCCGCGGAGACGCAGATGCCGTCGCCCTGCAGCTCGATCGGGTGCAGCATCGTCGAGTTCTCGGCGAAGAACACCTGGCCCTGGCCCGTACAGCGCATCAGCTGCATCTCCTGGCCGGTCGCGTTGCCCACGATCCGGCCGGCGAACCCGGCGCCCTTGTAGCTGAAGTCGACCTTGCCCTGGTAGAGCACCATGCTGCCCTGCCGGGCCAGCACGGCCTGCCCGCCGATCCCGAGGTCCACCCGGACCAGCTTCTTGTTCTGCTGCGTCCAGCGCTGACCGGTGGGCGTCTCCTTGAACTGCTGGAGCGCCGCGGCCACCCCGGGGCCCTGGGGCGCGCCCTGCGGGGCACCTTGCGTGGCTCCGTGGGGGGCCTGCTGGCCCGGGACCTGGCCGTAAGAGGGCTGCTGGCCGTAGCCGGGGGGCGGGGTGGGCTGGCCGTAACCGGGCGGCGGGGCCGGGGACTGGGGTGCCTGGGGCTGGGCGTAGCCGGGGGGCGGTGGGGCGGTCGGGGCGGCGGCCTGGCCGTACGGCGCCTGCTGCGCGGGCTGGCCGTACGGCTGCTGCTGGCCCGGCTGGCCGTAGGGCGCGGGCGCCGGCGCGGGAGGCGGCGGGGTGCCGCCCGGCGGCGTCATGGGCGCGACGATGGTGGGCTGGGCGTGCACCGGGGGTGCGGGCACCTGCGACGGGGGCGGCGGGGTGGATCCCGGCGGGGGCGCGAAACCCTGGGCGGCGGGCTGAGGTGCGGGCGCGGGGGCCGGCGTAGGTGCGGGCGCGGGAGCCGGTGCCGCCGGGGCGCCGAACGCGGGCGGTGCCGCGGCCTGCGCGGGCGGCGCAAAGCCGGGAGCCGCGCCGGTCTGGGGCTGCTGCGGGGCGGCCGGCGCCTCTTCCTCGGCGACCTCGCCGCCGAAGTTCCTCAGCAGCGCGTCGAGGCCACCGTCGAAGCCCTGCCCGACGGCGGCGAAGCGCCAGACGTCCTTGAGGTAGAAGTCACCCAGCATCACCGCGCGCTCGGTGGAGAACTCCGAGCCGTTGAAGGCGTACCGGGCCACCTCCTCGCCGCCCGCCACGATGCGGATGTATCCGGGGTTGATCTGCGACATCTGTCCGGCGCCGTCGATCGTCGCCGTGAAGGACAGCTTCTGGATCTGCGGGGGGATCCTGTCGAGCGTGACCCGGAAGGACTCCGTGTCGCCGGCCTGGGCGCCCAGGAGCTGAATGGACTCCTCGGGGGTCTTCGGCTGGTTGAAGAAGACGAAGTAGCGGTCGTCCGAGAGCCGTTCGGCGGCGTCGAGACCGAAGCAGCTGATGTCGAAGGTCAGCCCTGGAGCGGAGATCTGCACGCCTACGTACAGATCCGTGCCCGCGGTGAGGTCACTGATCCGGGCCTTGTGGCCGCGTTGGAATTCCCTGGCCATGCGTAACGACCGTCCCCCATCCCGAGTGTGAGTGCGTCGCGCCAGGCTAACGGCAAACTCCGACATCGGACGAAGCCGGTACAGACCCGGTACACAACGCGTGCCCGGCCGGAACGGAAGCACTGCCTCCGCAGGGGCCCCGCAGGTGTCTCAGCTCGCGGTCACTCGCCGCGCGCGACGGGCACATGGGGCAGTCGCTCGGCGGCGACGACGCCTTCGAGGTAGCCCTTGGCCCGCTCGGTGCGCGGATACGCCTCCAGCAGCCGCCAGAAACGGGGCCCGTGACCGGGCACCAGCAGATGGGCGAGCTCATGGAGGAGGACGTAGTCCACGACGTACTCCGGCATTCCCTGCAGGCGGTGCGAGAGACGGATGCTGCCCTCGGCCGGCGTGCACGAGCCCCAGCGAGTGTTCTGGTTGGTGACCCAGCGCACCGACCTGGGCCGGGCACGGCCGTCGAAGTACTGCGCCGACAACTGCTCGGCACGCTCGGCAAGTTCGGCGTCGCCGAGGACCTGCTTGCTCTCCTGGGCGGCCAGCTTGTCGAGCATGACGTTCACCCAGCGCTGCTCCTCCGCCTCGGACATCCGGGCGGGGATGAGCACAATGGTGCGATCGCCCTCGCGGTACGCCGAGACCGTCCGGCGGCGCCGGGCGCTCCTGCGGACCTCGATCACGCTCGCCCCCGAGCCGCCCGACGGCAGGCTCGTCGTACTGCGCTGTGGGGTTCCGGCGCGGTGCAGTGGGTCGGCGGACACGCCCCGACGTTACCCGCTGCACACGGGGGAAGTCCCGACTCCGGAACGGTTCTGTGCCGATCCCCCACCGAGCGTTTGATTTGTACGACGAATATCCACCGCCTGTGGACAACTTCGGACGACCAGCGACACTCCAGGGCATGCTGGCTGTGGCCGGCGGGGCTGCGACCGAGCGCCACCGGCAGACGGGGACGTTCCACGACGGCTACGGGGGCTCGTTCATGCATGCGGCGATTTCATCCACTTCATCATGTTCATCTACTTCGTCGGGTTCATCGGCTCCATCGACTTCACGGGCCTCATCGGCTCCATCGACTCCATCGGCTTCAACCGCCGCAACGGGTTCGACGGCTTCCGCAAGTACGGCGCACATGCCAGCAAAACCGAACACGTTGGACGCGTCGGACTCGCTGGACGCGCCGGGCTCGCTGACCACCTCGGGCTCCGCACGGTCGGCGACCATGGTGGCTCCGCTCATGAAACCCGCGCTCAGGCGCGGATGGCGTGACCTCAACACCGTGCAGTTCGGAATGGCTCCGGCACATGCGATGACCCTGGGCCCGGTGGACACGGCGACGGGCAGTTTCCTCGACCTGCTCAACGGCACGCGCGGGATGGAGTTGCTGCGCGAAGAGGGCCGCCGCATGGATCTGCCGGACGGCCATGTCGACGAGTTGGTGCGGCGACTGGAACGGGCCGGACTGCTCGACGACGCCAAGGGCGGCGGCCCGGCCGCCGACGAGCTGCGCCGCAGGAAGGAAGTCCTGGACCGGCTGCTCCCCGATCTGGCCTCACTGTCCCTGGCCACGTCCGAGCCTGGCGAGGCGATCGGCCGCCTGATCGCCCGCCGCTCCGCCCGGGTCCAGGTGAGGGGTGCCGGCCGGGTGGGGGCGATGGTGGCCTCCCTGCTGTCGGGCGCGGGGGTCGGCGAGGTCGACGTGCGCGACGTCGGCCGTGTCGAACCGTGGGACGTGGGACCGGGCGGACTGCCCGCCGAAGCGGTCGGCGACCGCAGGGACGAGGCCGCGCGACGGGCCGTACGACGCGCGGCACCCGACCGGCCGCCGCGCCGGACCCCGCAGTCACCACCTGGGCACGAGTGTGCGGGTCACTCCCTTGTGATCATCGCCCCCCGGGACGACGTCGCCGTGCACGCCCCCTCCCCCTCGGCGGCCGAACCTCTCATCACTTCCGGCACGCCCCATCTGTACGCGGGCGTCGTGGAGGGAACCGGTGTGGTCGGCCCGCTCGTCCTGCCGGGCGAGACCGGCTGCGCCGGCTGTCTCCATGAGGGACGCGCAGACCGGGATCCGGTCTGGCCGCGTCTTGTCGCGCAGTGGCGCTCGGGGGCGGGGAGGACGCGCCATGTGCGGCCCTGCGACCTCGCTCTCGCCACCACGGTCGCCGGGCTGGTGGCCGCGCACGCCCTCGCTTTCCTGGACGGCCGCGTTCCGTCCAGCGTTGGTGCACGCTGGGAGGTGTCACTACCCGGTCTGAGCTGGCATGCCCGGCCGGTGTGGGCGCACCCCGCATGCCCGTGCGGCGCCGCGGAGAAAGGTGAGGGAGAACACCCCTCCGAGTACGAGGACTCGCACGAGACAATGGCGGAACAAGGGCCGTCGTCCGGGTCACGCCGCAAGGCGGACGCGGAGCGGCCGGCTGGGACCTGGAGGGCGCATGTCTGATCTTCCCCGCAAGGCGGTCACGCGTACCGCCAAGCTCGCCGCGCTTCCCCTCGGCTTCGCCGGGCGGGCGACCTGGGGACTGGGCAAGCGGATCGTCGGCGAGTCCGCGGAGCTCGTCGGCCGCGAACTGCAGCAGCGCACCGCCGAGCAGATGTTCAAGGTGCTCGGCGAGCTCAAGGGCGGCGCGATGAAGTTCGGCCAGGCCTTGTCCGTCTTCGAGTCCGCGCTGCCCGAGGAGATCGCCGGCCCCTACCGGGTGGCGCTCACCAAGCTGCAGGAAGCGGCACCACCGATGCCGACCCGCACCGTGCACACGGTGCTGGCGGAGCGGCTCGGCGAGGACTGGCACGACCTGTTCCTGGAGTTCGAGGACAAGCCCGCGGCGGCGGCGTCCATCGGCCAGGTGCACCGCGGGGTGTGGCACGACGGCCGTGAGGTGGCGGTCAAGGTGCAGTACCCGGGCGCCGGTGAGGCCCTCCTCTCCGACCTGAACCAGCTGAGCCGTTTCGCGCGGCTGCTGGGCCCGCTGGTCCCCGGCATGGACATCAAGCCGTTGATCACGGAGCTCAAGGACCGCGTCTCCGAGGAACTGGACTACGGCCTGGAGGCACAGGCCCAGCAGGCACACGCGGAGGAGTTCGCCGACGACCCGGACGTGGTCGTGCCCGCAGTGGTCCACCACTGCGACCAGGTTCTGGTCACGGAGTGGATCGACGGTATTCCGCTTTCCGAGGTGATCTCCGGCGGAACCCAGGAGCAGCGTGACCGTGCCGGCCAGCTCCTGGCACGCTTCCTCTTCTCCGGCCCGGCCCGCACCGGCCTGCTGCACGCCGACCCGCACCCCGGAAACTTCCGCCTGCTGCCGGGCGGCCCGGACGGCGAGGACGACTGGCGACTCGGAGTTCTGGACTTCGGTACGGTCGACCGCCTCCCGGGTGGCCTGCCGGTCCCCATCGGTGACTCCCTGCGCATGACCCTGGACGGCGAGGCGGATGCCGTCTACGAACTGCTGCGCACCGAGGGCTTCGTCAAGGAATCGATCGACCTGGAGCCCGACGCCGTCCTGGACTACCTCCTGCCGATCATCGAGCCGGCCCAGGTCGAGGCGTTCACCTTCACCCGCGGCTGGATGCGCAGCCAGGCCGCCCGGGTGGCCGACCCCCGCTCCCCCGCCTACCAGTTGGGCAAGCAGCTCAACCTGCCGCCGGCCTATCTCCTCATCCATCGTGTGACATTGAGCACCATCGGCGTCCTGTGCCAGCTGGGCGCGACGGTACGTCTGCGCGAGGAACTGGAGGAGTGGCTGCCGGGGTTCGCGCCGGAGGCGATGACGGACGAGGAGGACTCAGCGGTGGAGGCCTGAGCAGCCGTCCGGGCCTACCACCAGTCGGAGTCCAGTCGCCCTTCGATCGCCCTCAGGTTCTCCCGGGAGCAGGTGTCGCAGAAGTAGTGGCGTTCGCCGCTCTCCACGGAGAAGGTCCAGGTGGGTTGCGGGACCTCGGCCCGGGTGCCGCAGCGGGCGCACACGAGGGGCTGGGGTTCTTCGGCTGAGCCGGCGTCGTCACTGGCTCCGGAAGGACTCGTCACTCGGCGACGATAACGCCGCCGTGACAGATCGGCGGGCCCAACGCACCGCGGGGGCCAGCCCGTTCGCACGGACCGGCCCCCGCAGGGAGTGGCTGCCTTCGAGGCAGGAGGGTCACCGCCTGGCGGTGTGGGCGACTACTGCATGACCGCCATGGCGAGCGCGCGGCGGGCACGCAGCGAGGCGCGCTCGGCCCTGCGCTGCATGCGGCGAGCGGACGCCAGGCGCACGGCCCGGCGTTCCCGCTCGGCCTCGTACTGTCGCTCGTGCATATGCGCACGTGCGAGGGCTTCTTGGATGAGTTGCATCTCTCGGGTCCTGTTCTGACGCGAGTCGTTCGCGCCACTGGTGGTGAAGTCTTCGGGCGTGGAGCCCGCTGGTTCGTGGGTGGACGGCTTCATCGGGGCCTGCTTCTGGGGATCGTGCGTGAGGGGGCGGTCGATTGTTCCTGCGATGTTCATGCCGTGACCGGGTTCTTGCGCGGGCGGCCACGCGGCCGCTTCCGGGCGACGACGACACCCTGGACGAACAGCTCGCCACCCCAGACGCCCCAGGGCTCACGCCGCTCCTTGGCGCCGGCGAGGCAGGCCTCCATCAGCGGGCAGGTGCGGCAGAGGGACTTGGCGTACTCGACGTCCGCCGGCGACTCGGCGAAGAAGACCTCCGGGTCGTAGGAACGGCAGGGGACGGGTACGCCGAGGTTCTCGATGGC
The DNA here is from genome assembly GCF_053594495.1 of Streptomyces sp. NPDC001920. Classification (NCBI taxonomy): domain Bacteria; kingdom Bacillati; phylum Actinomycetota; class Actinomycetes; order Kitasatosporales; family Streptomycetaceae; genus Streptomyces; species Streptomyces sp. NPDC001920. Next base: position 55,305 of record NZ_JBSFEP010000012.1, on the reverse strand, counting down.
GTCGTCGAGCGCGGTGAGCGCAGTGAGCGGGGTCAAGGTGGAGTCCTCCGTGAGGCCGGGCTTGGGGATCGTGTCTGAGGGCGGTACGGACGGGGCGTGCGCTTCGAGTTGCACGGTTCGTCTTCCTCGTCTGGTCGTTCCGGCCCTGTTGGGCCGGGTGGCGGCTGGTACCGGGTCTTTTCTTGTCCCGAGGCCCCTTCGCTCCGTCATCCCTGTTCAGGGACAAACAGAAGGGCCGCGGATCCCGGATGGGGTTCCGCGGCCCTGAAGGCGCCGGCCTGATCGGCGATCAGGCTGGATCACTCCAGGGTTCTGGCCCACGGAAGGCCCACATCAGGTGGTGCTGCGTCGTCTGCTTCCGGAATCCGGCACCGGTCGCCGTAAAGGCATAGGCCTGCGCCTGTGCCGCTACTGCCGCTTCCAGTGCCTTGGTCGGTCGCTCATTGCGCTCACGGACGGGAAGGCCCGCGAGGGACAGGGAGGACGCCGGACGGACGGCACGAATGCCGGACAGACCGGTGCCCTGGTCCGAGGCGCCGAGCATGCACAGGGAGGCGACGACCGAGCGATCGGTCATTTTGGCGGTGCTGATGGAGCTGGCGTTGATGCTGATCACTGGACTCGCCTCCTCTCGGCGTATCGGGGGACTGGGGTGAACCAGTCCGGCGGGTATGCAAGTACATCACGGAATTGGGGCCTCCGAGAAGGCCTCCGTTCCCGTGGCTAAGAACCTATGGGGATTGCCGGGGCATGCGCAAACTATTTTTTCGACGAGTTCGCTTCATTCCCCTTCCGCTCTCTCACCGAGCGCCTGACCAGCGCAGATGGCCAGGACATCGGATCCGTAGCGGTCCAGTTTGCGTTTGAGGACGCCTGGGATGGCGGACAGTTCGACCGGAGTAGTTGGCTCCGCTTCGGCGATCGCCATCAGCGTCCGATCCGTGAAGACGCAGAAGTCCGGCTGCCCGCTGAGCCGGGCCTGGACCGCACGCCACTCCCGGAGCCGTTCGTAGAGGCCCTCGTCCATCTCGGAGGGACAGTCCTCGCAGCGCATCAGCTTCATCTCGCCGGCGTCGGTGAGGGTGCGTCCGCAGACGCGGCAGCGGGCCGGGGTGCGCTTGATCCGTCTCGGGGCGACATCCGGCCTGCTCGTGAAACCGCGCTCCACACCACCGCCCCGGCCGGCGGCGGAGCGGCCGACGGTGGCGGCCGAGCCGGGACGCAGGCCGTCGAGAAAGCGGCTGGGGCGGCGGTTGGGCCGACCACCGGGCGCTCGCGTGAGCGCCCACGAGACATGGAGGTGCTGCCGGGCGCGGGTGACACCGACATAGAGGAGGCGGCGTTCCTCCTCGACCTGTTCGTCGGTCCTGGCGTAGGTGATCGGCATCATGCCCTCGGCGACGCCGACCAGGAAGACGGCATCCCATTCCAGGCCCTTGGCCGAGTGCAGGGAGGCCAGGGTGACGCCCTGCACGGTCGGGGCGTGCTGGGCGTTCGCCCGTTCGTCGAGTTCGGCGACGAGGTCGGCGAGAGTGGCGCCGGGTTTGGCGGCGGCGAAGTCCTGGGCGAGGTTCACCAGGGCGGCGAGCGACTCCCAGCGCTCTCTGACGGCACCGGAGCCGGCCGGGGGCTGGGGCGTCCAGCCCTCCCCCGACAGCACGGCGCGTACCTGCGAGGGCAGGTCGACGGCGTCGTCGAGAAGTGAGTCGTTGCCGCCGAAGCGGGCCGCGCCGCGCAGGGCGATGCCAGCCTTGCGCACCTCGGGCCGGTCGAAGAACCGCTCGGCACCGCGCAGCTGGTAGGGGACGCCCGCGTCGGCGAGGGCCTGTTCGTAGGTCTCGGACTGGGAGTTCGTACGGAACAGGACGGCGATCTCGCTGGCCGGGACGCCCTCGTCCATGAGTTCCCGGATGCGACGGGCCGCGCCCTCGGCCTCGGCGGGTTCGTCGGTGTACTCGGTGTAGAGGGGTTCGGGGCCGGGGTCGCGTTGTGACACCAGTTCCAGGCGGTGGTCGGCGGCGCGGCCGCGGGCTTGGGCCAGCAGGCCGTTGGCGAGGTGGACGACCTGGGGTGTGGAACGGTAGTCGCGGACCAGCTTGACGACGGTTGCACCGGGGTGGCGGATGCGGAAGTCGAGGAGGTGGTCGGGAGTTGCTCCTGTGAACGAGTAGATCGTCTGGCTGGCGTCGCCGACCACGCACAGGTTGTCGCGGTCGCCCAGCCACAGCTCCAGCAGGCGCTGCTGGAGCGGGCTGACGTCCTGGTACTCGTCGACCACGAAGTGCTGGTACTGGGAGCGGACCTGATCGGCGATGTCGTGCCGGTCCTGGAGGATGCCGACGGTGAGCAGCAGGACGTCCTCGAAGTCGATGACCGAGCGGTCCCGCTTGAGGTCCTCGTAGACGTTGTAGAGCTGGGCGATCTCGGCCGGGTCGCGGGGGGACTCGCGGCCCGCCTTGGCGGCGGCGGGCGCGTAGTCGGCGGGGACGGTCTGGGTGACCTTGGACCACTCGATCTCGGCGGTGACGTCCCGCAGTTCGTTGCGGTCGAGGCGGATGCGGCAGGCGGCGGCCGCATCGGCGACGAGCTGGATCTTGCGGTCGACGAGCCGGGGCATGGAGCCACCGACCGCTTTCGGCCAGAAGTACTGGAGCTGGCGAAGGGCTGCCGAGTGGAAGGTGCGGGCCTGCACCCCGGCGGCGCCGAGCTGGCGCAGCCGGCCCCGCATCTCTCCGGCGGCGCGGTTGGTGAAGGTGACGGCGAGCACGCTGGAGGGCTGGAGGATTCCGGCACGGACTCCGTAGGCGATGCGGTGGGTGATCGCCCGGGTCTTGCCCGTCCCGGCGCCCGCGAGCACGCACACCGGACCGTGCAGGGCGGTGGCGACCTCGCGCTGCTCGGGGTCGAGCCCGTCGAGCACCGCGTCGGCAGAGTCCGGTGCCTGCGGGAAGAGGGTGGAGTGCGTTGCTGCTGTCACACCGCCATGCTGCCAGGTCCCCCGAGACGGCTGCGCCGGTTGTCCACAGGCAGGCCCTGATAGTCGTACTAATGCGGCAGGCGTCACGGAGCAGCCATACCCCGGGTGGGAATGGCGGCCGGATCCCGTACGTTCCTTCACTGGACGACCTGGTCCCCGAGCAACCCTAAGGAGCGCGCGAGACATGCAGGGCACTGTGACGATGTACAGCACCACGTGGTGCGGCTACTGCCAGCGGCTGAAGAAGCAGCTGGATCGCGAGGGCATCGCGTACACCGAGATCAACATCGAGCAGGACCCCGAGTCCGCGGCATTCGTCGAGAAGGCGAATGGCGGAAACCAGACGGTTCCGACGGTTCAGATCGTGCCCTTGGGCGGTGGCTCCGAGGTCGTGATGACCAACCCGAGCCTGGCCCAGGTGAAGCAGGCTCTCAGCGCCTGACCGACGGCAGCGACCGGCCCTCGCCCTACACACATCGGCGAGGGCCTCGTCAGTGCTCCCGTTGATCAAAACAGGGCTGCTGATCGGTGATCGAAGCGGCCACCGGCACCAAGACGCCGAGCAGCGGGAAGAGCTGCGGCTGATCGTGGCGGACTGCCGACGCACCACCAGCGTCGCGTCCGCGGTGCCGCCCCCGGCCCGGCTGCCCCCTGCGCCGGCGCCGTCCTTGCGGCGGCGGCCTCTTCGATCGCCTTGCGGGTCCCCGCTCTGGGGACGTGCTCAGGGTCCGCCGGGTCGTGGTCTGTCCCACACGACTGTGTAGCGCCACAGCAGTCGACGGCGGAAGCGGCAGCCCGGCAGAAGCCGCAGTGCCGCCTGCCGGACCTCGCCCCAGTGCATGCTCGAATCCTCGACGGGCATGTCGACAGGGCCCGCCTCACCGCCTCGCAGACGGGTCTTCCACAGGTTCACCGGGACACCGCAGCAGCTGATCACCCAGTCCAGCGGCGTCCTGTCGTACGCCATGCCGACGATCACCAGGCGGCCTCCGGGGGCCAGCAGCCGTACCAGGCGACCGACGGCGTTCTCGAACGGCGCGTGATGGACCACGGCCACAGCGCTGACGAAGTCGTACGCCCCCTCGGGGAGGGTGCCTTCCTCCAGGTAGTCACCCTCCACGTACGTGACGTCGCCGGGCGTGTGCTCCTTCGCGAGGCGGATCATCCGCGCCGAACGATCCACGCCCGTCACCGACGCCGCCCTGGCCGCCAGCTTCCGCGCGAGCAACCCGTCACCGCAGCCCACGTCCAGAGCCGCGCCGCAGTCTTCGGGTACGGCGGCCAGGACCGTGCGGTGGTAGTGGACGTTGTGGTTCCAGTACGGGTCGGGCATCGACCCGGTGCCCGTCAGACGCTCCTCGTCGGCAGCGGTTTGCCGTACCAGAGCTCGATCAGTCGGGCCGCGATCGAGATGCCGTACGGAGGCAGGACCTCGCCGGAGTCGAAGGCGGCGCGCAGTTCCTCCCGGGAGAACCAGCGGGCCTCGTGGATCTCGTCGCCGTCCACGTCGACCTCGGTGGTGGTGGCACGGGCCATGAAGCCCAGCATCAGGCTTGAGGGGAACGGCCAGGGCTGACTGGCGACGTACTCGACCGGCCCGACGCTGACGCCGGCCTCCTCGTAGACCTCGCGGCGCACCGCCTGCTCGATGGACTCGCCGGGCTCGACGAAGCCGGCGAGCGTCGAGAAGCGGCCCTCGGGCCAGTGGACCTGACGGCCGAGGAGAATACGGTCGTCCTCGTCGGTGACAGCCATGATCACGGCGGGGTCGGTGCGCGGGTAGTGCTCGGCACCGCACGCGGGGCAGCGGCGGATGTGGCCGGCCGCGGCGATCACGGTGCGTTCACCGCATCGGGAACAGAAGCGGTGGGTGCGCTGCCAGTTCTCCAGGCCGACGGCGTGCACCATGAGTCCGGCGTCGCGCGGCGACAGCAGCAGGCCCGCCTCTCTCAGGCCGGCGGGGCGCGCGGACTGGTCGATACGGCCGGGCAGGGCGTCCTTCTGGAGGGCGAAGTAGCTGACGCCGTCCTCGTCGATGCCGAGGAAATAGCGGTGCGCCTCGGTGAGGGGGGCCTCGAACGAGGGGGTCGTGACGAGTTCGGTGCGCCCGTCAGCCGTCTCGTCGATGAGGACCTGGCCGCCGGAGACCACGAAACACCGGGTCGTGGGGTGGCTCCATGCCGCCGCGAGCCAGGCCTCGTCGAGCCGGTGGTGGGCGGCGCGGTCGATGCCGCTCGGGGCGGTGAGCGAGACGGGTCGGTCGGCGGTGTGGTCGGTCCAGGTGGTCACGGGTGCTTCCAACTCCCCCAGTGGAACGGTGTGCTTCGGCGGGTGGATCGGCGGGACGTGCGGCGGGTGGCGACCGGACTCGGCAGGGATCGGTGCGTGGCGGCCTTCTCAGTGTGCCCCGCGGACGCCGCCGGTCCGGACCGCCGGCGGCGCTCAGGGCGCATGGCGCCAGTGCGCGGCGAGGTCGCCCCACAGGTAGGCGGTGGTCTCGACGCCTTTGAGGAGGAGGTCCAGCTCGACCTTCTCGTTCGGCGCGTGCCAGCCGTCGGAGGGGACGGAGATGCCGAGGAAGAGCACGGGCGCGCCGAGGACGTCCTGGAGGTCGGCGGCGGGTCCCGAGCCGCCTTCGCGGGTGAAGCGGACGGGGCCCTCGAAGGCGCGGCTCATGGCGCGTACGACGGACTGCAGGGCCGGGTGGTCCAGGGGCGTCAGGCACGGGCGCGTACCCGCCGAGAACGTGATCTCGCTGCGGATGCCCGCGGGCGTCTGCTCGGCGGCCCAGGCGTGGACCACCTTCTCGATGTGGTCGAGGTCCTGCCCCGCGACCAGGCGGAACGAAAGCTTCACCATCGCGGAGGACGGGATGATCGTCTTGCTGCCCGGGCCCTGGTATCCGCCGCCGATGCCGTTGACCTCGGCGGTGGGCCGGGCCCAGATGCGCTCCAGGGTGGTGTGGCCGGCTTCACCGTGGGTGGCGTGCGACTTGGCGGTGCGCAGCCACTGCTGCTCGTCGAAGGGCAGTTCGGCGAAGAGCTCGCGCTCGCGCTCGGTCAGTTCCACGACTCCGTCGTAGAAGCCGGGGATCGCCACGCGCGCGTGCTCGTCGTGCAGAGCGGCGACCAGGCGGGCCGCGGCCGTCGCCGGGTTGGGGACTGCGCCGCCGAAGGAGCCGGAGTGGATGTCCTGGTCGGGGCCGTACAGCCGGATCTCGCACTCGGCGAGGCCGCGCATGCCGGTGCACACGGTCGGGGTGTCCTCGGACCACATGCCGGTGTCGGAGACGATCACGGCGTCGGCCGCGAGACGCCCGGCACGCTCCTCGACGAGCGCGCGGAAGTTCGGGGAGCCGGACTCCTCCTCACCCTCGATCAGGAGCTTCAGGTTGACGGCCGGGGTGGTGCGGCCCGCGGCGGCGAGGTGGGCGCGGACGCCGAGTGTGTGGAAGAACACCTGGCCCTTGTCGTCGGCCGCCCCGCGCGCGTAGAGGCGTCCGTCGCGGACGACGGGCTCGAAGGGCTCGCTGTCCCAGCCGTCCTCCCGGGCGGCGGGCTGCACGTCATGGTGGCCGTAGACGAGGACCGTGGGCGCCTGCGGGTCCTCCGCGGGCCACTCGGCGAAGACGGCGGGCGCGCCCGGGGTCGGCCAGACCTCCGTGGTCGGGAAGCCGGTCTCCTTGAGTTTGGCGGCGAGCCAGTCGGCGCTGCGGCGTACGTCGGGCGCGTGGTCGGGCTGGGCCGACACGGAGGGGATGCGCAGCCACTCGGCGAGGTCGTCGAGGAAGGCGGCACGATGCTGCTCGATGTACGTACGGACGGCGCTGTCCGGGGTCTGGCTCATGGTCACGAGCCTATCGGCCCGCACCGACATCCTGGCTGGGCGATTGCTCACAGTGCGCCTGCGCGCCCGGCTCCTGCGTCAGCAGCCGCTCCAGCGCGGCCCGGTCCGGCAGGGCGTCCGGGCGTACGACCTCGCCGCTGCGGACGTACAGGAAGGCGGCGTCGACCGACTCCAGGGGCACGCCCTGCTGCTCGGCCCAGGCGAGCCGGTAGAGGGCCAGCTGAAGCGGGTCGGCGGTGCGGGTGCGGTTGGTCTTCCAGTCGACGATCTCGTAGGTCGCCCGCTCACCGTCGCCCTCCTTGTAGACGGCGTCGATACGGCCCCGTACGACGCGCCCGGCGATCGACAGCTGGAACGGGGCCTCGACCCGGTACGGGGTGCGGTGCGCGTACTCGGTGCGCTCGAAGGCGTCCTTGAGGGCTTCCAGGTCCCGTTCGTCGGCGATCTCGGCCTCGCTGCCGGGCAGATCCTCCGGCTCCAGCATGGGCAGCGTCAGCTCCTCGAATCGGGCTTCGACCCAGGCGTGGAACCGGGTGCCCCGGCGTGCGGCGGGTTGTGGCGGGCGCGGCATGGGGCGCGCGAGTTCCTGCGCGAACCCGTCCGGGTCGGCGGCCAGACGCAACAGCTGGGAGGCGGTGAGGGAGGCGGGCAGGGGGACGTCCGTGACGCTCGCGCGGGCGCTCAGGAGTTCCCCGGTGAGGGCGTCGAGGTCGCGGTCCCAGGAAGCGATGGTGCGTGCCTCTTCCGGTGTGAGGGGTTCCGGTTCCGTGGGGCGGGGGTGTGCCGACGGGGGGACGGGGTCCGGAGAGGCCGCCTGGTGCGGGACCGTGGGGCGGTTGGTGGGAGCGGAGGAACGGCCTGTTGGCACCGAGGGGTGGTCGGTGGGCAGCGAAGGGCGGTCGGTGGGCACAGAGGGGGTGTCGGTGGGCACAGAGGGGGTGTCTGTGGGCGCCGAAGGGTGGGTCGTAGGTGCCGAAGGGGCGCTTGCTGACGCCGAGGGGCGGTCCGTGGTCCAGGAGTCCCAGTCCGCGGGGTCCTCCGCGGCGAAGGGGTCCTCCTCCGTGTACGCCTCGACGAAGGACTCGTCGTCGTCCTCCGGTGGCGGGGGCCAGTCCGGGTCGTCGTACGTGTCCGGGTCGTGTGTCGCCGCAGGGCCTGTCTCCTCGTCGGAGGCGCGGTTCAGGGTCTCCAGGTGGGCCAGGACCGTGTCGGCCGCCGCGCGGCGGCGTGCCAGGGCGGCCTCGTCCAAGGGCAGGGGCCAGACCTGGTCCGCGCTCTCCCGGTGCAGGGCCGGGTTCTCCGCGTCCTCGGCCGGTTCGTCGGCCCACGCCTCGATCTCGCCGTATCCGGCCGCGCAGTGGTCGTGGAGAGCCTGGAGGAAGTCGGAGGGCCCGCGGGGCTTCTTCTGGTTGGGGCCCCACCAATGGCCGGAGCCGAGGAGCAGGGAGCGGGGGCGCGTGAAGGTGACGTAGCCGAGACGGAGTTCCTCGGTGAGCTGGTGTTCCTTCATGGCCTCGTGGAAGGCCTTCAGGCCGCGGGAGTCCCAGGACGCGACGTCGGGGAGGGTGTCCGCGTCCCCGCGCAGTTCGTGCGGGAGCACCTTTCCCTGGGCGGTCCACTTCTCGCGGCCCTGGGTGCTGGGGAAGGTGCCGGTCACCAGGCCGGGGACCGCCACGACGTCCCACTCCAGGCCCTTGGACTTGTGGGCGGTGAGCACCTTGACCGTGTTCTCGCCTCCCGGCAGGGCGTTGTCGAGCCCCTTTTCGTACTGGGCGGCGGTACGCAGGAAGCCGAGGAAGGCGAGCAGGGTCGCCTCGTTGTCGCCGGCGGCGAAGGAGGCGGCGACGTCCAGGAAGTTGGACAGGGTCTCGCGGCGGCGTGCGGCCAGGGCGTGCGGAGACGCCGACAGCTCCACCTCCAGACCGGTGACGGCGAGGACGCGGTGCAGGATGTCCATGAGCGGGTCGGACAGGGATCGGCGCAGATCGCGCAGCTCGGTGGCCAGGCGCGCGAACCGCACGCGCGCGTCCGGCGAGAAGGGCAGGCCGTCGTGGGCCGCGTCGCCGCCCAGCGGCGTCTCCAGGAACGTGTCGAGGGCGTCCGCGAGGGAGATCACCTCGGCGGGGTCCACGCCCTGGACGGCTTCGGCGAGACGGCGGTCCGGGTCGTCGTCGCCGTCCACGCGTGCGTGGGACACCAGCAGCCGTGCGCGGCGTCCCAGGAGGGCGAGGTCGCGGGGCCCGATGCGCCAGCGCGGTCCGGTGAGCAGGCGGACCAGGGAGGCGTTGGCGCCGGGGTCCTGGAGGACCTCGCAGACGGCGACCAGGTCGGCGACCTCGGGCAGATGCAGCAGCCCGGACAGGCCGACCACCTCGACGGGGATGTCCCGGGCGACGAGCGCGCCCTGGATCTCGGCGAAGTCGGTCGCCGTGCGGCACAGGACGGCGATCTCGCCGGGCGCCTTGCCGGTCCGTACCAGGTGGGCGACGGAGTCGGCGAGCCAGTCGATCTCCTCGGCGTGGGTGGGCAGGAGCGCACAGCGGACCGTGCCGTCACGCTCAGCGCCGGGGGCCGGACGGAGGGCCTCCACGCCCGCGTGCATGGCGCGCAGGGGCTCGGCGAGGCCGTTGGCGAGGTCCAGGAGGCGGCCGCCGCTGCGGCGGTTCTCGCTGAGCGCCTGGCGGGTGGCCGGGCGGCCGTCCGCGTGGGCGAAGTGCTCGGGGAAGTCGTCGAGGTTGGCGACGGAGGCACCGCGCCAGCCGTAGATGGCCTGGCAGGGGTCGCCGACCGCGGTCACGGGGTGGCCGGTGCCGCCCCCGAACAGGCCCGCCAGAAGGACGCGTTGGGCGACGGACGTGTCCTGGTACTCGTCCAGGAGGACCACGCGGAACTCGTCGCGCATGATGCGGCCCACTTCGGGGATCCCCGCGAGCTGTGCCGACAGGGCGATCTGGTCGCCGAAGTCGAGCAGGTCGCGCTCCCGTTTGGCGGCGCGGTAGCGGCCCACGAGGTCGGCGAGTGCGCGGCGGGCCGCGGCCGCCTCGGGGACCTTGCGCAGATCGGCGTTGGTGAGTTTGGCGCCTTCGAGGCGGAGCAGCAGCTGGGCGTCGTACGCGCGCAGGGCCTCGGGGCGTACGAGGTGCTCGGCGAGTTCGGCGTCGAGGGTGAGAAGGTCGCTGACCAGGTCGGCGAACGAGCGGGTCAGGGCCGGGTACGGGCCCGGAGCCTCGCGCAGCACACGTGCGGCGAGCTGGTAGCGGGTGGCGTCGGCGAGCAGGCGGGAGGTCGGTTCGAGGCCGATGCGCAGGCCGTGGTCGGTCAGCAGACGGCCCGCGAAGGCGTGGTACGTCGAGATCACCGGCTCGCCGGGCGGGTTGTCCGGGTCGATGACGTCGGGGTCGGTGACGCCGGCCCTGACCAGCGCCTTGCGCACGCGCTCGGCGAGTTCACCGGCGGCCTTGTTGGTGAAGGTGAGGCCCAGTACCTGTTCGGGAGCTACCTGGCCGGTGCCGACCAGCCACACCACGCGCGCCGCCATCACCGTCGTCTTGCCCGATCCCGCTCCGGCCACGATCACCTGCGGGGCGGGCGGCGCGGTGATGCAGGCCGTCTGCTCCGGGGTGAACGGGATCCCGAGGAGCTCCTTGAGCTGCTCGGGATCGGTGATACGGGCGGACACCTCAGAGAGGCTAGCGGCGGGCACTGACAGCGGATGCCGCATCGGCCCCTCGGGCCGGGATATACGCAGGTCAGCACGTGAGGTGCGATCGATCACTCCGGTCCGCGGACCCGTCGGCCGCTCGATCCCCCGGCTCGCGCCGCCTCAGGGCCCTCGACCGGACCGGCTGCCCGGCACCTCGGGCTCCCCAGCCGACGTCACCTCACGGCACCCCGGACGCACTCACCAACCCGACACCTCAGGCCGGTCGGCCGCACCGCCTGCCCGCCGCCACCGGCCACCCGACCGCTCGGCCGCTCGGCCACTCGACCACTCGACCACTCGACCACAACGGTCACTCTGACCGCACCGGCCACCCCAAGGCCCCGGTCACTCTGACCGCACCGGCCACCCGAAGGCCCCGGTCACTCGACCACGTGCCGCCCCTCGGGTCGCGCACTGCACGACGCCCGGAACGCGCAGTGCGTGCAGTGCTGGCCGGTACTCGGCGCGAACCGTTCGTCGAGGACCTTGCCCGCCGCCGTGGCGAGCAGCTCGCCGACCCACGCCCCTTCCGGGCCCTCCAGGGGGCCCTGCCTTTGCACCTTGGGCAGTGTCTCGCCGCCGTCCCGCTTGGCGGCGCCCTGACGCAGCTGGACGAGTTCGGCGCCGCCCGGCTCGGGACGTATGCCGTCGAAGGCCTCGTCGACGGCGCCCTCGCGGACGGCGAGCTGGTAGACGGCGAGCTGGGGATGGCGGGCCACCTCGGCCGAGCTCGGCGCCTGCTTGCCGGTCTTGAAGTCGACGACGTAGGCGCGGCCCTCGCCGTCGGCCTCGACGCGGTCCATCTGGCCGCGGATGCGCACCTCGACGTCGCCGGCCTCCAGGGTCACGTCGAAGTCGTGCTCGCTCGCCACCGGTGTGCGCCCCGCGCGGTCCATCACATGCCACTCAAGGAAGCGTTCGAGCGCCACGCGCGCGTTTGCCTTCTCCTGGTCCGACTTCCACGGCGCGTCGAAGGCGAGCGCGTTCCACACGGACTCAAGGCGCTCCATGAGGACGGCGAGGTCGGCCGGGGTGTGTCCGGAGGCCACCTCGTCGGCGAGGACGTGCACCACGTTGCCGAAGCCCTGAGCCGCGGTCGCGGGCGCGTCGGCCTTCACCTCGCGGCCCAGGAACCACTGCAGGGCACACGTGTTGGCGAGCTGGTCGAGGGCGCTTCCGGACAGCACGACGGGCTGGTCGCGGTCGCGCAGCGGCATCTTGGACTCGGTCGGTTCGAACATGCCCCACCAGCGGTAGGGGTGCGCGGAGGGGACCAGCGGGCGGCCGTCCTCGTCGGCGAGTGCGGCGAGCCGGGCCAGCCGGCGGGCGGCGGCTTCCCTGAGAGCATCGGAGACGCGCGGGTCGACCGTGGTCGCCCGGAGTTCGGCGACGAGCGCCGCGACGGACAGGGGGCGGCGCGGGCGGCCCGTGACGTCCTTCGCTTCGACGCCGAGTTCGGTCAGGAAGCGGGAGGGCTGGTCGCCGTCGTCGGCCGGCGCCTTCACCGCCGTGACGACGAGGCGTTCACGCGCGCGCGTGGCGGCCACGTAGAACAGGCGGCGCTCCTCGGCCAGCAGCGCGCCCGGGGTGAGCGGTTCGGCGAGTCCGTCACGGCCGATGCGGTCGGCCTCCAACAGGGAACCGCGGCGGCGCAGGTCCGGCCACAGGCCCTCCTGGACCCCGGCGACGACGACCAGGCGCCATTCCAGGCCCTTGGAGCGATGCGCGGTCATCAGGCGCACGGCGTCGGGCCGTACGGCACGCCGCGTGAGGGTGTCCGCGGCGATGTCCTCGGCGTCGATCTCCGCGAGGAAGTTCAGGGCGCCCCGGCCGCCCGTGCGCTCCTCCGCGCGGGCCGCTGTCGCGAACAGGGCGCATACGGCGTCGAGGTCGCGGTCGGCGTTGCGTCCGGCCGCGCCACCGCGTCGGGCGGCCCGCTCCAGCCGCGTGGGCCACGGTGTGCCCTCCCACAGGTCCCACAGCGCCTCCTCGGCCGTACCGCCGCCTGCGAGGCGCTCGCGGGCCTTGCGCAGCAGCGCGCCGAGACGCTGGGCGCCGCGCGCGTACGAGGGGTCGTGCACGGCCAGCCGCTCCGGCTCGGCCAGGGCGCGCGCGAGCAGCTCGTCCGAGGGCGGCGGCAAGGGGTTGCCCGCGGCCCGCTCCTCGTCGCGCAGGGCACGCCCGAGACGGCGCAGATCGGCCGCGTCCATGCCGGCCAGAGGCGAGGCGAGCAGAGTGAGGGCGGTTTCGGTGTCCAGCCAGCAGCCGTCCGGCCGGGGCTCGTGAAGGACGGGTTCTCCTCCGGGGACGGCCTCCGAGGACTCCTCCCGCCCTGCTGTCCGCGCCGCCTCGACAAAAGCATCCGGCGTCACCGCTTCCGCATCCGCCCTCTCGGCGGAAACCCCCGATGCCGCCGACCCCGCGTCCGCCGACGCCAAGGAAACCCCCGACGACGACTCCTCCACCCCGGCCGCATCGGACGGACCCTTCGGCTCCGCCCCGCTCGCCACCCCGGAGGAAGCCTCGCGGGTCGCCGCTTCCTCCGCCTCGGGGTGCGCCGCGCGCTCCCCCGCCTCCGCGCCGGCCACCGCCCGCAGCGCAGTCAGCAGGGGTGTGACGGCGGGCTCGTGGCGCAGGGGCAGGTCGTCGCCGTCGATGTCCAGGGGCACGCCGGCGGCCGTGAGCGCCCGGCGCACGGTCGGGATGGTGCGCGCGCCCGCACGCACCAGTACGGCCATCTCACTCCAGGGGACGCCGTCTTCGAGGTGCGCCCTGCGAAGGATGTCGGCGATGTTGTCCAGTTCCGTGCCGGATGTCGGATAGGTGAAGACCTCGACACGGCCGCCCTCGCGGGCCGCGGCGAGCTCTCGGTGGGCGCGGACCTTCTCCGCCGGGAGCCTGGTGAGGGGCATGCGCTGGGTCAGCAGCCGCGTCGCGGTCAGCAGGGCGGCGCCCGAGCGGCGCGAGGTGCGCAGGACCTCGACCGGCGCCGGACGGCCGTCCGCGCGCGGGAAGGCCCGGGGGAACTCCAGGATGCCGTTCACGTCGGCGCCCCGGAAGGCGTAGATCGACTGGTCGGGATCGCCGAAGGCGACGAGGGTGCGGCCGTCGCCGGCGAGGGCGCGCAGCAGGCGCACCTGGGCCGGGTCGGTGTCCTGGTACTCGTCGACGTACACGGCGTCGTACCGGGCGGCGATACGGGCGCCGGCCTCGGGGCGGCGGGCGAGGAGCACCGCGCGGTGGACGAGCTCGGCGTAGTCGAGCACGCCCTGCATGTCGAGCACGTCGAGGTACTCGGCGAGGAAGAAGGCCGCGGTGCGCCAGTCGGGGCGCCCGATGCGGCGGGCGAAGGCGTCCAGGGCCTCGGGGCCGAGGCCCAGTTCGCGGCTGCGGGCGAGGACCGCGCGGACCTCGTCGGCGAAGCCGCGGGTGGTCAGGCAGGCGCGCAGTTCGTCCGGCCAGCGCACGTGCGCCAGCCCGAGCCGCTCCAGGTCCGGCTGGCCCGCCAGCAGTTCCCGGACGGTGACGTCCTGCTCGGGACCGGACAGCAGCCGCAGCGGCTCCACGAACAGGTCGCTGTCCTGGTGGGCGCGGACCAGGGCGTAGCAGAAGGAGTGGAACGTGGTCGCCTGGGGCGCGCGTGCCGCCCCGATGCGCAGCGCCATGCGGTCGCGCAGTTCCACGGCGGCCTTGCGGCTGAACGTCAGCACGAGGATGCGTTCGGGGTCCCCGCCACGGGCGATGCGCGCCGCCACCGACTCGACGAGCGTGGTGGTCTTCCCCGTGCCGGGACCGGCGAGAACGAGCAATGGGCCGGCCGCGTGGTCAACCACGGCACGCTGTGCGGCGTCAAGAGGAGGGGGAGCCTCTTGGGCGACAGGGGTACGCACCAGCCGGTAAGCGCCACGGGTCCCCTGCCGTACCCCGGGGTGCGACAGGCGCCTGATGGAGGAAGAGGAGCTCACGTGGTTCGCCGGTCCTGGTGGGTGTGCTGGTGGGTCGCCCCTCGCGCGTGGAGGGCGGTGGCCGCGGTATGAGGGCGACACGTGCAGCCGACGCTACGCCGACGGATGACGCGGAAGCAGGGCTTCCGACTCATCCCTCGGGTCACTCGTGGCACGTGGGTCCCTCGACTCACGAACGTACGTCATGCCACAGACGTGCCCCTCTTCCCCCGTACGGATCACGGGTCACACCGAGGGCCGTCCGATGGCGGAAGCTGTCAGGTGTGACCCAGTGCGCGCTCGCCGCCGTCCCACCGCGCCCGCTTCATGTCCAGGCGCGGAAGGTGGCCCTCGGCGGCCCTGCTCGCCCCCTTCAGAGGCGTGCCCTCCGCCCGGTAGTGCCCCAGCGCCCTCAGCTCGTGACCCGGCAGCAGGACGCCGTCCGCCCGGACCACGCGCCACCAGGGCACCGCTCCCCCATACAGGGCCATCACCCGGCCGACCTGGCGCGGGCCGCCCTCCTCCAGCCACTCCGCGACGTCCCCGTACGTCATGACACGCCCCGGCGGGATCAGTTCGGCGACCTCAAGCACCCTCTCGGCGTACTCCGGCAGCGCGTCCGCGTACTCCGAGCGGGCGTCGTCGTACTCCGGACGGGCCTCGTCCGGACGGCTCTCCTCGCTCATCCGCCCCATCCTGCCCCACGCCACCGACAATGTGACGCGCTCGGCACTGTGCGTATCCCTCGCCCCTGGGCGACGCTTCGGGCAGACTGTCGGCCCCCGCATTTGCACCCTGATGCCCCCGTGTGTCGGTGCGGCATGCCACCATCGTGCGGGCGGTGACTGGTGATACGAGATCAAGAAGAGACGATGAAGCAACAGGGTGCGCACCCGGAGGACGCGGAGAGCACCTCTGACGCTTCGTCGCGCCCGGGCACCGCGAACGGCGACAAGACGGACGCCGACGACAGGGGCGGCGGCAAGGACGAGAAGGCCGACGCCGGGCAGGACGCGCCGGACAACGGCGCCGGCACGAGCGACGCCGGGCGCAAGGCCCTCGGACAAAAGGCCGTCGAGGGCAAGGCCGCGTACGACCTCGACGAGGCCCATGCGGACGAGGTCGAGGGCGACGAACCGCTGCTGCCCGCGCGCGTGCACCGCCCGTCGGACCTGATGCGGCTTCTGGTGGGCGTGCTGGGTATCGCCCTGCTGCTCGCGATCGCCGCGTTCGCGCACGGCACCACGTCGGGTCTGGAACAGGACATCAACAAGGGCACCGGCCAGGCACCCGACGTGTTCAGCAAGCTGGCCGGACTCGTCTCCAGCATCGCGATCCTCCTGGTGCCCGTCGCCTTCGCCATCGAGCGGCTGATCAAGCGCGACGGGCTGCGGATCGCCGACGGCGTGCTCGCGGCGGTCCTCGCGCACGGGGTGACGCTCGCCACCGACCTGTGGGTGGCGCGGGCCGCCCCGGAGTCCATCCGGGACGCGCTCACCCAGCCGTCCCCCGGCGACGTCGGCTCCCTCACGGACCCGGTGCACGGCTACCTCGCGCCCGTCATCGCGTACATGACGGCCGTGGGCATGTCCCGCAGACCCCGCTGGCGTGCGGTCCTGTGGGCGGTCCTGGTCCTGTACGCGTTCTCCATGCTGGTCACCGGCTACACCACGCCCTTCTCGATCCTGCTGACGCTGCTGATCGGCTGGACCGTCGCCTACGGCACGCTGTACGCGGTCGGCTCCCCCAATGTGCGGCCCACCGGACGGACCCTGATGGCGGGCCTGCGGCACGTGGGCTTCCGCCCGGTGAGCGCGGCGCGCGAGGAGGTCGCCGACA
Source organism: Streptomyces sp. NPDC001920 (assembly GCF_053594495.1). NCBI lineage: Bacteria > Bacillati > Actinomycetota > Actinomycetes > Kitasatosporales > Streptomycetaceae > Streptomyces > Streptomyces sp. NPDC001920. Next base: position 38,996 of record NZ_JBSFEP010000012.1, on the reverse strand, counting down.
CCCACGAGACGACCACCGACCGCGGCCGGCGTTACTTCGTCACCCTGGAGGACGGCCCACCGCTGGATGTGACGGTGGTCGACCGGGAGCAGCAGGCGCAGGGCTTCTTCTATCGCGCGTGGCGCAATCTGACGCTGCGCGGGTTCGCCACCCGCAGCAGCCTGCAGTCGCTGCGTCAGGCCCTGGAGCAGGAGGCGCTGCTCGCGTACGCGGCCATCGCGGCGGGCGCCAACGCGCCGAAGCTCATCGCCACCTCCGAGCTCGGTCCGGACGCCGTGATGCTCGTCTACGAGCACACCGGCGGGCGCACCCTGGACTCGCTGCCGGACGACGAGATCACCGACGACCTGCTGCAGGGCACATGGCACCAGGTCAAGGCGCTGCAGTCGCGTCGCATCGCGCACCGCAGACTGGTCGGCGACGCGATTTTGGTGGATCGTTCCGGCAAAGTGATCATCACAGATCTGCGCATCGGTGAGATCGCGGCGAACACTCTGCTGCTGCGCATGGACATCTCCCAGCTGCTGGTGACGCTGGGCCTGCGGGTGGGAGCCGAGCGCGCGGTGGCCACGGCGGTGAGCGTGCTCGGCCCCGACGCGGTGGCCGACTGCCTGCCGATGCTGCAGCCCATCGCACTGAGCCGCTCCACGCGCGCGACGCTGCGCCGACTCGCCCGCGAGCGTGCCGAGCGGGAGCGCGAGGCGGTGCTGGAGGCATCCCGGCACGCCAAGCACGCCCGCAGCGAGGAGGACACGGGCGACGCCGCGGCCGTACCCGGCAAGCCGGACAAGAAGACCGTGCGGGCACAGGCGCGGGCTGAGAAGCGGGCCATCGACGAGGCACTGGAGGAGGCGCGCGAGGAGGATCTGCTCACGCAGATCCGGCACGAGGTGCTGCGGATCAGGCCGCAGGCGCCCGTCGAACCGGCCCGGCTGGAGCGAGTGCGGCCACGTACGCTCATCAGTTTCATCGCGGGTGCCATCGGCGCGTACTTCCTGCTGACGCAGCTCACGCACATCGAGTTCGGCCCGCTCATCTCCAACGCGCAGTGGGGCTGGGTGGCCGCGGCGGTGCTCTTCTCGGCGGCCAGCTACCTCGCGGCGGCGATGGCGCTGCTGGGGTTCGTGCCCGAGCGGGTGCCCTTCCGGCGGACCGTGGCGGCGCAGGTCGCCGGGTCCTTCGTGAAGATCGTCGCCCCCGCGGCGGTGGGCGGCGTCGCCCTCAACACACGCTTCCTCCAGCGCGCGGGCGTGCGGCCGGGGCTCGCGGTGGCGAGTGTCGGCGCGTCGCAGCTGTTCGGGCTCGGCTGCCACATCCTGATGCTGTTGTCGTTCGGCTATCTGACCGGCACCGAGAAGACCCCGTCGCTGTCGCCGTCCCGGACGGTCATCGCGGGTCTGCTGACGGTGGCGGTGCTGGTGCTCGTGGTGACCTCGGTGCCGTTCCTGCGGAAATTCGTCGTCACGCGCGTGAGGTCGCTCTTCGCGGGCGTCGTGCCGCGCATGCTCGACGTACTCCAGCGGCCGCAGAAGCTGATCACCGGCATCGGCGGCATGCTGCTGCTGACCGCGTGCTTCGTGATGTGCCTCGACGCGTCCATCCGGGCCTTCGGCAGCGAGGGCACCTCGATCAGCATCGCCAGCGTGGCCGTCGTCTTCCTCGCGGGCAACGCACTCGGTTCCGCCGCCCCCACCCCGGGCGGCGTGGGCGCCGTGGAAGCCACCCTGACCGTCGGTCTGATCGCCGTCGGCCTGGAAAGCGAGGTCGCCGCGCCCGCGGTGCTGCTGTTCCGGCTGCTGACGCTGTGGCTGCCGGTACTGCCGGGATGGCTCGCCTTCAACCACCTCACACGCAAGGGCGCGCTGTAGCGGCCGTCGCGCGGCGCATCGGCCACGGGGCGGCGCCGGGGACGCCGACGGCGACGATCTCGCCCGGTCGCGACACCCCCGCATGACGGTCTTTTCGCATCAAAAGCCTTGTCGTACGAGCAGGACGGCGTCGTACGTTGTAAGGCACAGGAGGTGAGGCGTCGCGGTCCCTCGTACGGCCCGCGCTCCGAGCGCCCCACCCCACACGACCGCAGGATGAGACCATGCCGAACCCTGCCCGGACGCGCGCCGCCGCCCTGACCGCCACCGCACTGCTGCTGTCCTCCGTGCTGGCGGGCTGCAGCAGCGACGACAGCTCCGGGGAACAGGACCTGACAGCCCAGGAACTGAGCTGGGAGGACTGCCCGGCACCCTCCCAGGCTCAGGGCGGCGGGGGCAGCCCGTCACCCCTGCCGGGCGGAGACGGCTGGCAGTGCGCCACGATGAAGGCGCCCCGCGACTGGGACGACCCCAAGGGCGACACGATCGACATCGAGCTGATCCGGGCGAGGACCAGCGGCGACGAGAACCGGCGCATCGGCTCCCTGATCTTCAACTTCGGCGGCCCCGGCGGTTCGGGCGTCACCACGCTGCCCGCTTTCGGCGAGGGTTACGAGAAGCTGCGCAGCCGCTACGACCTGGTCAGTTTCGACCCTCGTGGGGTCGGCCGCAGCGAACCCGTGCGGTGCGAGAGCGACCAGGAGCTCGACGCCTACTTCCAGCAGGACGCGACGCCGGACGACACCGCCGAGCGGACCGAACTGGTGGCTGCGACCAAGGACTTCAACGAGGCGTGCGAGGAGAACTCCGACGGGATGCTGCCGCACGTGCGCACCACCGACGCGGCCCGTGACCTGGAGCTGATGCGCCAGGTCCTCGGTGACGACAAACTGCACTACTTCGGCATCTCCTACGGCACCGAACTCGGCGGCGTCTACGCCCACCTCTTCCCCAAGAACGTCGGCCGTGCGGTCTTCGACGCCGTGGTCGACCCGACGCAGAATCCCGAACAGGGCTCACTCGGGCAGGCCAGGGGTTTCCAGCGCGCGCTCGACAACTTCGCCGAGGACTGCACGTCCAAGACCGAGGCGTGCCCCATCGGAGACACCGCCCAGGACGTCAAGGACCGCATCGCCGACCTGCTGGCGGACCTCGACAGCACGCCGATCCCCGGTATCCTCCCGCGCCAGCTGACACAGTCGGCCGCGGCCGGCGGCATCGCCCAGGCGCTGTACTCGCAGGAGTTCTGGCCCTACCTCACCCAAGGGCTTGAACAGGCGTACGGCGGCAACGGCCAGATCCTGATGCTGCTGTCCGACTCCATGAACGGACGCGACAAGAACGGTGAGTACAGCAACATCACCCCGGCCAACATCTCCATCAACTGCGCGGACGACAAGCCCCGGTACACGCCGCAGTACGTGCAGCAGAAGCTGCCCGAGTTCCGCGCGGCCTCGCCCCTGTTCGGGGAGTTCCTCGCCTGGTCCATGATCAGTTGCACCGACTGGCCGGTGGCGGGTGAGGCCGACCATCCCGACGTGAGCGCGCCCGGCTCGGCACCGATCCTCGTCGTGGGCAACACCGGCGACCCCGCCACGCCGTACGAGGGTGCACGCAAGATGGTGCAGGCGCTGGGCAAGGGTGTGGGCGTCGAGCTGACGTACCGGGGGCAGGGACACGGGGCGTACAACAGCAAGAACAGGTGCGTGCAGGACGCGGTGAACGGCTATCTGCTGGACGGGAAGGTACCGGCAGCGGGCACCGTCTGCTCGTAAGAGATCACTGAAACTGCAGGTCAGAAGGTTATCCACAGGCTCCGACGGGCTTTTCTCGATCCGCCTACTATGGCCTGACCGCCATCCGCGGCAGCGTGCGGACGGCCTGCGAGGGGGAAGAGCATGGCGCGTTTTGTGCGTTGGACGGCCCTGACGGCCGCCGCCGCGCTCCTGGTGACGGGCTGCAGCGGCGGCTCGTCCGGCGGCGAGGGCAGTGGTGAGGCGAGCGGGACGGGTTCGGCGTCCGCCGGCTCGACGACCCCACTCCCGGCCTCGCTGACCTCGCAGAGACTCCACTGGGGAGACTGCAAGGCCACAGCGGACTCCCCCGAACCGGGCGGCGCATGGCAGTGCGCGACCCTCGAAGCACCGCTGGACTGGGCGAAGCCGGACGGCGAGACGATCGACCTCGCGCTGATCCGCGCCAAGGCCGACGGCGGTGACCGCATCGGCTCGCTCCTTTTCAACTTCGGCGGCCCCGGTAGCTCAGGGGTGTCCACACTGCCGTGGTACGCCTCCTCCGTCACCGAGCTCGGCAAGCGCTACGACCTCGTGAGCTGGGACCCGCGCGGGGTGGGCGCCAGTGAGGGCCTGCGCTGCCGCAGCGACAAGGAGATCGAAGCCTCGGAGTCCGTGGACATCACCCCGGACACCTCGGCCGAGGAGACGGCCTACTTCCGGGACGCCGCCGCCTTCGGCAAGGGCTGCCAGAAGTCCGCGGGAACGCTGATGGCGCATGTGTCGACCACCGACACCGCGCGCGACATGGACCTCATGCGCCAGGTCCTCGGGGACACGAAGACGCACTACTTCGGTATCTCCTACGGCACCGAACTCGGCGGCGTCTACGCCCACCTCTTCCCCGAGAACGTGGGCCGGCTCGTCCTCGACGCGGTCTCCGACCCGAGCGCCGACGCCGTGGGCCACGCCGAGAACCAGACCAGGGGCTTCCAACGCGCCCTCGACAACTACCTGAAGTCCACCGGTCAGAGCACCGAGGACGGAACCCGGAAGATCGTGGACCTGCTGAGGCGGATCGACGCGAACCCGCTGCCCACGTCCTCCGACCGCAAGCTCACCGAGGCACTCGCACTCATAGGTCTGCTGTACCCGCTGTACAGCGAGGCGAGCTGGCCGAGGTTGACCAGTGCAGTGGAGGCGGCCGAGCAGGGAGACGGCACGGAACTGCTGGCACTCGCCGACGACTACAACGACCGCGACACCTCGGGGCACTACATGACGGGGAACCACTCGCAACGAGTCATATCGTGCCTGGACGACAAGCAGCGCCCCACCGTCGAGGAGACGAAGAAGCTGCTGCCGCGCTTCGAGAAGATCTCGCCCGTGTTCGGACCCATGCTGGGCTGGGACACGGCCGGCTGGTGCCACGACTGGCCGGTGCCCGGGCAGTACGACACCCCCGAGGTGAGCGCCCCGGGTGCGGCGCCGATCCTGCTCGTCGGCAACACCGGCGACCCGGCCACACCCTACGAGGGCACCCGGCGCATGGCGGACGAGCTGGGCAAGGGCGTCGGCGTGATGATCACTTGGAAGGGCGAGGGCCACGCCGCGTACGGAAAGGGGAGCGACTGCGTCGACTCCACGGTGAACGCGTATCTGCTCAAGGGGAGGGTGCCCGAGGACGGCAAGGTCTGCTCCTGAGGGACCGACCCCTGAATGAAACTTTGTGTGCAGATGTGTTGCCCTCTGTTGGGATCGTCTTCTAGTTTGCGGAGCCATCGAGTCCGCGACGCCTGTGTGCGGTGGGTTGCGAACACAACTGCTCAGAAGGGGATGCCGTGCCACGAGAGAACCATCGCCGGACAGCTTGCCTCGGCGCCTTGCTGGCCTGCGTGACGGCGTTCGGGGGAGCGCTCACCTCTCCCGCGTCCGCCTCTTCCACCTCGGGCAGCGCGGCCGTGCCGCCCGTCAGCGACTTCCACGGGGTGAACTGGGCCGACCCCCGCGACAACTACGCCGATGACGCGGTGGTGCCCTCGGGCCTGTCGACCTCCGACGACTACGCCACCACGTACGCCAAGTCGGAAGCGATCATCAGCGGGTTTGCCGAGCTGGGGGCCAACACCGTCCGGCTGCCGGTCAACCCGACGTCCGTCAACGGCCCCTTCTGGAAGTCCTACAAGGGAGCGATCGACGCCGCGAGCAAGAAGGGGTTCAAGGTCATCCTGGGCTACTGGGAGGCCGACAACGCCAAGGACGGCAGGATCGACGACCGGGCCGCCTACGACCGGATGTGGGCACGGATCACCTCGGCGTACGCACGCGACTCCCGGGTGCACTTCGAGCCGATGAACGAGCCGTTCGGATACACCTCCCAGGAATGGCGCGACATCGCCGCCCGCTGGGTGACGACCCACCGCTTCGTGCCCCGCCACCGGATCCTCATCGGAGGGGTCAAGTACAGCGAGGACGTCAAGCCCGTGTGCGCCGACAGCCGACTGGACGGCACCCGGCTGGCCCTGCACAACTACGGCTTCTGGCACACCGACTGGACCGGCTACGACCAGTGGAAGCAGGACTTCCGGCAGCGCATAGGCACCTGCGCCTCGCGGACCGTCCTCGACGAGTTCGGCGCCACCATGACCTCGGGTCTGAACTACACGGGGCCCGTCAACGGCTCCCACGAGATCGCCTACATCCAGGCCGCCACCGACACCATCCGTGAGATGGGCCTGGGCTCGGTCTACTGGCCCGGCCTGCGCAACGGGGACACCTACTCCCTCACCACCCTCCAGGGCACGGGCACCGACTTGAGCCTGCGGCTGAACAACCAGAGCGGGCTGGACCGCCTGCACTGGGCCTGGAAGCAATAGCCGGCCGGCCGGGGACGGAAGCCCATGGCATCCGGAGTGGCGGGATGACGTGGGCTTCTTCTGCTCCGCCGGGCGGCGGCGAGGGCGGCGGGCCGGCCGGCGAGCGTGACGATCCCCAGGAGCGGCCGGAATACTTGCCCGCTAGGGCTACAGCTCGCCTTCGCGGAAGGGAGCAGACCGTTCAGACCGGCGCAGCCCGACCGGCAGGCGGTGTCACACCTGGGCGTTGAGTACCTCGGCTTGGGTTTCCTTGAGATTCCGGTACGACTCCCGGACGTAGACCACGAAGTCCGCCCCCGGGTGGCTCACGAGAGCCTTCCCTTCCTCCCCCGCCTCCCACTCGGCCACCGTGACCTCGTACGAGGCGATGTGGGCGCAGAAGTCGAGGACTACGTGCGGGATCCGGTCCTCGATGAACAGGTCGCCGTGGTCCACGATGACATCCCGCATCCGGCGCGCCGACGGCAAGAACACCGTGAGAACCCAGCGGCGCCAGAGTTTGCGCTGTTCCTCGGTCAGCTGCGCGCCCCGCCGACGTTCCTCCGCCGACGGTAGATGCTGCCTGCGGAAGGCGTCCCAGGTCCGCTCGTTCGACTCCACGAGCACCAGGAGCGGCCCGTACAGATCCCGCAGCTGGGAGTCGACACGCTCCAGGCGTGCCTGGCGGCGGGCGCGTGCGAGTTCCCCGCGCTGATTGAGCACGTAGGCGAGGACGGCGATGAGGACGCTGGCGATGGCGGTGACCAGCGCGGCGATCAGGGCGGACAGGGGGACTCCTTCACCGGGACATCAAGGTTCGAAGACCAGGGTCTGCTCGTCATCGGTGACCTCGATCGCGGTGCCGAGATGGCTGGCGAGCGTCTGCAGCAGCCCGTAGTTCTCGGTGGCACGACGATGCCCCTCAGCGTCACAGCGCACGGTGATCCCAGTCCTCGCCGGGCTCATCTCCTGGATGTGACGCTTGTCGATGATCTTGTGGACGCCCTGGACGACCGCCAAATTCCAGGCGACATCCACGCCGTCATTCACGGGGACGTCCGGGTCCGGCCGGGCAGGAGTGGTGACCGCCGAGGCCGTTCCGGCCGCCTCCAGTCTCCGTTCCAGCACTTGGAGTCTGATGTTCTGGTCCCGGACGAGGCGGACGAGCTCGTTGAGGATCTCGGGCGTCTTCCGGGGCTCCTCGGTCACCGGCTCCGCCGTCGCCCTGATCCTCTGCAGCTTCGCGTCGAGTTCTCCCCAGTACTTGTCGAAATGGCTCCGCAGAACGCCGGGTTGCACCGGGCTGGCGCACGCATCGTTGATCGTCTTGACCATCTCCCACACATGATCCTTGTCGGAGGAGTCGGTGGCCTGAAAGCTCGCCAGCGGCCCGGACTTGAGGTCCTTGTCCCGCAGATCGATGAGGAACGGCATGACCCGGCTGTAGGAGACCGCTTTCGACAACGCTCCTGCCTCGAAGTTGAGCCAGGGGGCCGTCTGGTTGCCGCGGGTGACACACACGATGCCCACGTCGGACTCCCGCAGTTCCTCAGCGATCCTGACCCTCGCCAGCTCACCCTTCGCGATGCCGGTGGGCGAGCAGAACGGCTGGATGGTGTGGTTCATCTTCTTGATCCACTCCTCCAGGACCAAGGCGCACTGCCGGGCCTTGTCACCGGACCAACTGATGAAGAGCTTCACTTAGGCAGGTTCCTTGAGACGAGGGCGTGCGGCGGCCCGGCCCTTCGACCGGGCCGATTCATTGTCAACTCCGGTCCTGTTCAAGTCCACTGCCGATAGACTGCCCCTTCTTCCTCTCCACTTGATGCACGAGGCACAACGGGGGTCACGTGTCCGTGATGAACTCCGACGGGATCTCGACGGCAGCCCGGGATCTCGAACTGTTCCTGTCCGGCCGAGGGCGCAGCGCCGAGGGGAGCTACTCCCCGGCGGTGCTCAAGGGCGTGGGGCCGTTCGCGGTGTTCCTGCACCGCAGGGTCGCCATGGCGTCGTCGGTGCTGGTGCCGGCGGCGCAGCGAGTGGTCAGCCCCAGCCCACACGTCCTGCTGCTGCCCCGGCTGTGCCAACGCGCGGCGGCCGTGGACGAGCATGCGCTCGCCGAGTTGCTGGACTGGGCGGAGATCGCCTGGTCCGGGCGCACCAGCCAGCGCTACTTCTACGCCCGTCGTGCGTTGCCCGAGCCCGTGTACCAGCATCTGCACGAACTGGTGACTCGGCATGGCGCCGTGATGCGCCGGGCCACCGGATCGCTGGCGCTGCGCGCGCGGGCCGACCACCTGCGGGCGGAGAAGGACCGCCTCGCGGGTGTCGACCGCACGTTCACCCGACCGTTGTTCGTCAAGCCTGTCGAAGCGGTCCTGCATGACCTCAGCCGGGGCGTGGTCGACGACCACGGGCTGCTGGAGCATTCTCCGGAAACGCTCGTCGCCCGGGCCAACACCGCCCACCGCGGCCAGGGCAATCTCGCGCCGGTCCCCAGCAGCGGCAAACGCTGGCCGGTGCTGGTGAAGAACACCGCCGAGGTCTGCGAACTGCTGCGCGACCTGCTGGAGATCGCGGCCGAGCACACCTGGGAAGGGCCCGACGTCTCCATGCCGCCGCTGGACCGGCTCGACCCCGGTCTGGCGCCTGTCGTCGAAGCGCTGCTGTTCGCCTCCGCGGATCCGAACGAGCCCCGTGCCGACGGCGACGGCAGCTGGGTGGCGCGGGTCGCCGCAGAGGCGCTGATGCTGGCGGCCGCCGAGCACCGGCATCTGATCGCCCTGTCCGCAAGGGGGGCCGGCGTGCCGGACGAGGTGACCGCGCCGGCACTTGAGCCGCTGGAGAGGATCCGCGAGCATGCGGACACCCTGTTCCGGGGACTGGCGCGGGATCCGGACGGGGAGGGTGAGGACCTGCACAGTCTGATCCTCGACGCCTTGGTCCGCGGTGATCTGCCCGACGCCAGGCAGGGCCTGGACATGCTGGAGGAGCTGGCCGGACGCACGGCCGTGGAGGCCAGGGCGGCGGCCATGCGGCAGGCCCTTGCCGGTCTCCAGGACAGGAAGGCGGCCGAGGCCGTAGGGCTTCACCTGCGCACGGTGGAACTACACCTGGAAGGCGGTGACCTGCGTGCGGCCGAGTCCTACATCGCCCAGGCCGAGCAGGCCATGCCCCTCGACCCGGAACCGGCACCTACGCAGCAACCGCAGGACGCGGAGCCGACAGCGGCGCCCATAGAACCGGAACAGCACACCCCCACCACCCATGCCGAGCCCGGGGGCACCGTCCACGACGACGAGCTGCCCGCCCGCATCCTCGCCGCCGCCCGGACCCCGACGCAGCAGACGGCTGACCGGGCACGACTGGAGCGGGACATACAGCAGCTGGGCCAGTCGGGTCCACTGTCCGACGTGGTCGGCATCGCCCGTGACCTGCTGCACGTCGCACCCGACCTGGTCCTGGAACTCACCGACCTGACACTGGGCCGGGCCCGCCCCGCCCTGCGTCCCTCCCTGTGGCAGCTGCAGTACGACGCGCTGCGCGCCCTCGGCCACACGGAACGAGCCGAGAGTGTCTTCCTTCAGGGCCATCCACCGCTGCCACCCGAGAGCCTGCCGGTCGGCGAGGCCGTACCAGGTGCAGACCTCCTCACCCCGTACTTACGACCGTTCCACGGGCCGGACGACGCCGCGGAGCCGGGCGGCGGCCCAGGAGCCGGGCCGCGCACGCCGGAGGAGGAGGCGCGACTGCACGCACGGTCACTCGAGGAGGGCAACACGGCCGCGCTCGGCTACGCCATCGGCTGGGCGGTCCGTGCGGACAGGGCCGCCGACGCCCTCGACCTCTACCGGCGGTTCGGGCCTTACCAGTACATCAACGCGGCGGCCGCGTGGAACATCGCCGCCGCATACGCCGCCGTCGGCTACGCCCGGCAGAGTCTTCAGGCCCTGGACGTCTTCCAGAACATCCTCTCCCGCATGGAACCCGTCCAGCGGCGTGCGATGACGGAGTTCATGGCCCTGCACCAGGTACGCCCCGCAGCCGAACCGGCTGGTACACCCGGTGCCCCCACCGGTCTCCCGCAGCCGGAAGAGGAAGCCAAACACCTGCACGCCGTGGGCCGTGCGAAGGAGGCGGCGGCCCGGCTGGAGCATCTGCTGTCGACCAACCCGCGCTCCCCCGGCGCCTTCCTGCTGCTGCGCATCCACCGCGAGGGCAACGACCTGGCCGGTGCCCGTTCGGTCGTCGACCGCATCGAGGCGGCCGGAGCGGCGACCTGGCGGCACCACCTCGAACTCGCCCGCAACGCCGTGGACGCCGGGGACCTCGCCCTCGCGGGGGAACGCCTGCAACGCGCCCAGCAGATGGGCGCCACCGCCTACTGGACGGAGAAACTCCTCCAGCAGCTGCGCGCCCAGCAGCGCGACCGGAGCGAGATCCGGCCCACGCCCGTGCCCGTCACCGGCACGGCACCACCGCCCGCCAGCACCAACGACATCGAGGCCTGGCGGAAGTTCTTCGCCACCCAGCTGCGCACGCAGGGCCTCCATGACGTCCTGGAGGCCACCACGTGGACCTCGCTGCGTGAACCCGTCATCGTCGGCGTGCTCACCTCCCAGCTGCGGATCCTGGGCATCCCCGTGCCCCGCACCGACATCACGGAACGACTGATCGGCCTGGTCAACCAGTGCCGTGACTCCTTCCTCAGCCGCGACCTCGCCATGTGGCTGATCAACGGCGGCGACCCCCGCACGGCGGTACGGGTGCTGCAGGACTGCGTGGCCTGGACACCGCCCGAGCGGCTGCCCCGCGTGGTGTTCCTGCGGGACCAGGCCGTCCGCAAGGGCGGGCTGCGCGAGGTCGACTACGACCCGCCTTCACCGCCGACCCGGGTCACCAGCGCCCGGCGGGCCGTCGTGGATCCGGCGATCGTGCCCGAGGTCCACGTCCAGGAGATCGGCGGGCCGGCGGCGGCCGACCCCCTCATCCACGACGCCCAGCAGCTGCCGTCGAACACCGACCCCTCGGTCGTCGCCGACGCCTGGCTGAGAGCCGCACGCGACGGGCACTCGGTGGCCCTGGGCAACGCCCTGGCGACGCTGGTGCGCGCCTCCCGGGCCGAGGAGGCGATCGCCTTCTACGACAGCGTGTCCGACCGGTACTGGCTCGGCGGCGCCGCGGCGTGGAACCTGGGCTGCGCCTACACGGCGTCCGGTCACGTGGAGGAGGCCGTCACCACCTTCGAGTACCACGCTCGTGTGTCCACGTGGAGCTACAGCGACGAGCAACGCAGGGCCCTGACCGCCCTGTTCGCGTCCGTGGGCCGCCCGGTGCCCACCCCCGCGGGCAGCAAGCCGCTGCCGGTCCGGGGCGGCAACGCACGGCCCGACACAGGCGAGCAGGCCGTCGCCGGGCTCGGCGACGCGGCCGACAGCGCCGAGGGGGAGGCGGCCCGACGGATCGCACAATGCAGCGGCGCACCCACCAGCCACAACTTCTACTCCGCCGGTACAGCGGTGCGCCGGGCCATGCAGTCCGGACCGCCCGGCAATGTCGCCCGGTACCTGGCGACGATGCGGAACCTCTTCGCGCTGGTGACCGACCCCAACCCGAACGCCGTCGCCGAGATGGCGGCCGTACTCGAAACGGCCGGCCGGGCGGAGGAGGCCTGGGACCTGCTTCTTCAATGGATCGACCGGACCCGAGCGGAATCCGCGCTGCTGGCCCCCGCGGTGCGCATCTCCCGCGAGCTGGGCCGCGACGGGGAGTTGCGCAGGCTGCTTGAGCGGCACCACAGGAACAACTCCCGCTACGAGATCCACCTCAGCCTGGCCAAACTGGCGCAGCGGCAGAACGACGAGGCGGCGCTGCTCAAGTACGCCGACCTCGCGCTGCAGCGAAACCGCCGGTCCGTGGAGGCGGCCGTCCTCAGGGAGAGCGCCGCAAGCCGCCAGACGCCCCTTCCGGGGGACGACCGGGGCGTTCTGGCCAAGGTCAAGAACCCCGCCATGCGGGAGAACCCGGCGATTCAGCAGCTGATGCACGAGTACGCCGACGAGGTGCGCACGCTGCGGCTGAAGGCACTCACCTGGTTCCAGCCGAAGATCGACCAGGCGGACTTGGAAAGCCGTCTGTCCACGTCGCTGCGGACGCGAGCCGAGCCCGCGTTCCGAGCCGCCGCGGAAGAGGACTGGGAGACCGCGACCAGGCTGTTCAAGGAGCTGCTGGAGCAGCATCCCAGGAACGTCGCCCTGAGCCGGGCGACGGTGGCCTGTCAGCTCAAGTGCGGCATGGTGGACGACGCGGCCGCCGTCGCCGGAGCCCTCGGGCACCTTCCGGACGGGGTACGCCTACAGGTGCAGGTGGCCTGCAACCGGGGTGACTACACCGAGGCCGGCCGCCTCCTCGAACTCTTCCTCACGCTGCACGACGGTTCGCCGGAGGAGGCGATCGCGCAGGCCGGTCTGCTCACCCACCTCGTCGCCAACCGCGCCCCCGTGGCGCCGAAACTGCTCCTGGAGTTCGCTCGGCGGCGCAGGCCGGGTACCTCCGACCTGCCACTGGCCATCGCGGTGGTGCTGGCCGACCGGCAGCGCAAACGCGACCTCGCGCGGGAAGCGGTCCGGGAGCTGCGCCGCCCACCCGGCAAGGAGCCGGACGCCCTTGTCACGCAGGCGATCGAGTACAACGTCCCCCACATCCTCAACGACACGGTCGCACCGCCCCTGGGCGTGGGGCACCTGGAGCGCATGGTCCAGCACCTGCGCACGGACACCCCTCGGCTGCTGTGCTTCCTCCAGGACCACCTAAGGCGCACGGCGACCGCCCTGGACAGCCCGGTGGTGCGCGAGGCCCGCGAGTACTGCGCGACGCTGCTCGCCGAACACGGGTTGGTGCGCGACGCCTACGCCATCTGGCACAAGCTCGTCGAGAACGCGCCCACCACGGAGGAGAAGAGCAGGGCCCTGGACAAGCTGAAGTCCTTCTGCGAGCAGATCTCGTTCGCGGAGGGCTACCGCTACGCCCTGGTCACCCTCCCCGAAGTCGGCATCGACCCGAGCGACGAGGACCTGGCCCATGTCGACGACCTGTCCTCGGAGACGGAACCGCAGGCTCTGCCGGAGGAGACCAAGGAGCTGGTCCAGGCGGTGGCGGCCCGCCGATCCGGGCCCCTCGCGGAAGCCCTGACCGCGGCCGTCGACCAGCTGAAGGCCGAGGCGGGACCCCAGGACGCCGTTGCCCTGGAGAGGTTGAGGGGACTGTGGACGGGGCTGGCCGAGCGGCTGGAGGATCCCGAGACGGCCTCCCGCCTGGCCGGCAGGACGACACATGGTCTTGTCGAGTCGGCGACTCGTGTCGAGAGCGAGCTGCACATGCAGCACCGGCTCGCGAAGAACCTCATCTCGACGGCACACGGCGAGGCGGCCGTCCAGCTCTCCGACGCGCTGCACGCGGCGTGGGACGAGGTGGCGCGGCATCACCTCAAGAGCGGCGGAGTCCAGCGCCGACTCGATCTGGCGGTGCACAGGGCGACCCGACTGGGCACCGGACCCGTCGAGATCAAGGTCGAAGTCACCAGCTTCCGCCAGCCGTTGCGGCCGGTCACGGTGCGCGTCGACACCAAGACGTTCATGGTGGGCGATCTGGAACCCCACTCCTCCGCGACACGACGCTACGTCCTGGCCGGTGACGCCCAGGAAGTGACGGTCACCGCCTCGGGTGTGATCGACAGGCCGGACAAACCGGCCGAGAAGACACTGACGGCACAGGTCACCGACTACCCGCATGACCAGCGACTGGCCGCGCGCTTCAACCCGAGCGATCCGGTGGACCCGGACTTGTTCGTCGGCCGCACCAAGGAACTGGAGGACCTGACCCACCACTACGAGAAGGCAGCCCGCACCAACACCCGGGCGCTGTTCATGACCGGCTCGCGTCAGGCGGGCAAGACCTCGATCGCGTACCAGCTCAGCAAGGTGCGTCCACCCGGCGCCGCCGAACTGCCGCCGCCCGGCAAGTGGCGCATCCCGAGGGTGTTCCCCGTCTATCTGAACGCCGAGATGACCGCCGACGGGGACGGCCACCTGATGACCGACATCGCCAAGGCGGTCGCCCTCGCCGTGGACCAGGCCCTTGACGGCCAGGCACCGGACGTCGGCATGCCCGAGGGTTCCGGTTCGCTGGACTTTCTGCGCTGGTGGCGGGACGTCCGGCAGCGACTGTGGCAGGAGAGAGTGGGGCTGCTGCTGATCCTCGACGAGTTCCAGCATCTGCTGTGCCGGCTCAAGGAGTCCGGATCCCTGGAGTCCGCGCTGAGCGACCTGCGCGGACTGAAGAACGGGGGCGATCTGGCCTTGCTGTTCTGCGGGGCCGCCACCACCGAGGGGATCAGGGAACTGCTGGAGGGCACCCGGTTCCAGCAGGAGTTCACCACGCCGTACGTCATCGGGCCGCTGGACATGGAAGCCACGCTGCAGGCCTTCCATCAGGGGTTCCTGCCGCCCGTCGATGTGATGCCCGAGGCCGCCGCACGGGTGTGGGACCGTACCAAGGGGCACCCCCAGCACATTCACATGCTCGGCAGTGCGGTCCTGGAACTGCTGCGCGAGGAGCAGCGGACGATCGTGGACAGCGACCTCGTGGAGAAGGCGTTCCAGCGGGTCGTGGCCGACGACGACGCGGTGATCAGTTTGCTCGACCCCTACGGTGTGGGACGCCGCGAGCAAGCCCTGGAACTGCTGCACAAGATCGCCGGGCTCATCGACGAGGGCGCGTCCGACGCCGCGGTGAAGGCGCAGCTCGGCACGGAGTTCAAGGACCTGGAGGCACTGCGCGCGTTCGGCATCCTCGTCAAGGCGCAGGACGAGTGGCAGTGGATCAACGAGATCGTGCGTACCTGGCTGGACAAGCGGCGGCCGCAGAACTCCGAGCGCACGCAGTCCGGCTGGCAGGCCGACGAGGAGGCCCTGAGGAGTGCGGGCTACCTGGTCGTCAGCCGCGAGGACGGCGACGGGCCGAAGACGTGCCTGGTGCAGCACCCCAGTCATCCGGAGCCGCTGGTGGCCCGCCACCACCCCGGTCACCGGGGTGCCCTGGCCCGCCTCAACGAGATCCTGCACGACCCCACGAGCAACGTTCCGGGTGTACCCGACATGCTGTCCTGCTGCGGGGACTGGGTGCTGTTCCGCGCGGTGGAAGGGGTCAGTCTGCGGCAGAAACTCGACGCCAGGCTGGCCGGAAGCGTCGGGATCAGCCCCGTCGACGCGGCTCGTTGGATCGCCGACGCGTGCGTCACCCTGCACGGGATGCTCGACGCCCGGCACATCACGCACGGGAACCTCCGTCCCGAGAACCTCGTGCTGGTCGGGGAGGACCCGGGCGAGCTGCATGTGCTGGACTGGGGATACGGCGCCGACCTCGTGCCTGACAAGCCCCTGCTTCCAGCCGGGCCTCCGTCGGTATACGCGCCGCCCGAGGCCCGCGGCGGCACGTCACGGGTGGCCTCGCCGCAGGACGACGTGTTCGCGCTGTCGGCGATCCTCTACCAGTTGCTGCACCCGTCCGGCGCCCTGCCCTACGCCGACGAGGAGTCGTTCCGGTCCGGCCCGCCGCCGCTCCCCGGGTACGGGCTGTTGAACAGCACCGTATGGCAGGCCGTGAGCAAGCGCCCCGACGCCCGCTTCCCCAGCGCCCTGGAACTGCGCAAGGCCCTGGAAGAAGCCGTGCCCGAACTGCGGCGCACAGGCGGGAAGGCGGCGGAGGCGTCCGGAGGCAGTCCTTCGGCAGCCCTCCCCGGTACGGCGCAGGCCGAACTGCGGGGCAAGCTGGACCAGCTGACGGAGGTGATCGAGTTCCTCACGGACAGCCTCACAGGGGATGAGGAGAACGACGTCGAACGCGACCGCTCCCAGCTCACCGAGGCTGTTCGAGCCGATGCCCCTGATCCCCGCCGGGTCACGCGGTTCGCGCGGCGTTTGCGGGAGACCCTCGCCAACCTGGGAACTCCGTCGTCTGCCATATCACCGGCCATCCGTATGGTGGACGAGATACTGGAGGTCACCCGGTCGTAAGTCACTCGGCGGCGAACGACCGAAGCCCACGGCATCCGAACTGATCGGATGCCGTGGGCTTCTTCTGTTCCGCCGGGCGGCGGAAAGGCGGTCAGTAAACCGGCTTGTGCGGTTCGATCTGGTTGACCCAGCCGATCACGCCGCCGCCGACGTGGACGGCGTCGGAGAAGCCCGCGGACTTCAGGACCGCGAGGACTTCCGCACTGCGGACACCCGTCTTGCAGTGCAGGACGATCTTCTTGTCCTGCGGGAGCGACTCCAGGGCGGTGCCCATGAGGAACTCGTTCTTCGGGACCAGCCGGGCGCCGGGGATCGAGACGATCTCGTACTCGTTGATCTCGCGGACGTCGATGATCTCGATGTTCTCGCCGTCGTCGATCCACTCCTTGAGCTGCTTGGGAGTGATCGTCGAGCCGGCGGCGGCCTCCTGGGCCTCCTCGGAGACGACGCCGCAGAAGGCCTCGTAGTCGATGAGCTCGGTGACGGTCGGGTTCTCGCCGCAGACCGCGCAGTTCGGGTCCTTGCGGACCTTGACCTGGCGGTACTGCATCTCCAGCGCGTCGTAGATCATCAGGCGGCCGACCAGCGGCTCACCGGTACCGGTGAGGACCTTGATGGCCTCGGTGACCTGGATGGAGCCGATGGACGCGCACAGCACGCCCAGGACGCCGCCCTCGGCGCAGGAGGGGACCATGCCGGGGGGCGGGGGCTCCGGGTAGAGGCAGCGGTAGCAGGGGCCGTGCTCGGACCAGAAGACGGAGGCCTGGCCGTCGAAGCGGTAGATCGAGCCCCACACGTACGGCTTGTTCAGCAGCACGCAGGCGTCGTTGACCAGGTAACGCGTGGCGAAGTTGTCCGTGCCGTCGACGATCAGGTCGTACTGGCTGAAGATGTCCATCACGTTGTCGGCCTCGAGCCGCTCCTCGTGAAGGATCACGTTCACGTACGGGTTGATGCCGAGGACGCTGTCCCGCGCGGACTCGGCCTTGGAGCGGCCGATGTCGGACTGGCTGTGGATGATCTGGCGCTGCAGGTTCGACTCGTCGACCTCGTCGAACTCCACGATGCCGAGCGTGCCCACGCCCGCGGCGGCGAGGTACATCAGCGCCGGCGAGCCCAGGCCGCCGGCACCCACGCAGAGCACCTTGGCGTTCTTCAGCCGCTTCTGCCCGTCCATCCCGACGTCGGGGATGATCAGGTGGCGGGAGTACCTGCGAACCTCGTCTACGGTGAGCTCGGCAGCGGGCTCGACCAGGGGTGGCAGCGACACGGGGACTCCGTTGCTCGGTCTATCACTACGGTTGTTCTCTCCGTAACACTGCCATGGGCTTTTTCATTCCGAGACACCTGTTCCGATCCGCGAGACGATTTCGTCCCAGTAGCCGGGCATGGTCTCCCAGGGGTCGGTGCGGCCGCCGCGATCCGTGCGGTCGGTGAACCAGATCGTCGAGGCGCCCTGCCAGCGAGCGATGCGCAGCGCCTCGTCGAGATGTCCGAGCGGCACCCCTTGGACGAAGTGGCAGAAGCGGTCGGGCGGATAGTCGGCGGTCCACTCCGCCACCTGCGACCAGCGGTAGTCGCTCCACGAGCCCCGGAAGGTGACCAGCTGGTCGGCGCACTCGGCGTAGCCGGGGTGGGGGTGGGTGCCGTGGCCGAGGACGATGTGGGCCTGGTCACGCAGGGCGCGCAGTGCACTGACCGTGCGGCGGGTTGCGGGCAGGGCGGCGCGTTCGGCCGGGCAGCGGTCCAGGAGGAAGCCGTCGACCCGGTACCAGTCGAGGTACCGGTGCGCCTCGGAGATCACCTCGCCGAGGGGGCTGCCGCCGCGCGCCAGGTCGAGGTGGCCGAGGACGCGGACACCGGCGTTGCTCAGCCGTCCCGCGGCCTCCAGGCAGTGCGGATCGGGGCGGGTGCCGGGGCCGTCGGCGACGTTCAGGACGGCCCAGTGCAGGGGCGTGCCCGGTCGGGTGAGTTCGCCCCATTCGGTGGGGGCGAGCAAGGGGTGGGCGTAGCCCGGGACGCCTAGGCCGGTGCGGAGGGCGGTGCTCGACGCGGCGGGTGTGGTGCGGGTCAGATACGGCATGCGGCCTCCATCCAGATGTCGCCGAGGGACTCTTCGAGGTTGATGCGGGGGCGCCAGCCGAGCCGGTCGCGTGCGGTGCGCACGTCGGCCTGCTGCCAGCTGCCGCAGCCGTCCGGGTACGGGTAGGCGACCGGGGCGGCGTGGCCGGCGTGGACCGCGTGGTCCGAGTCGGCGCGGGGGTGGCCGATGGACGGCCGCAGCGGGCCGGGCGGGCCGTCGAGTTCGTGGAGGGCGCCGCCGTAGCCGGCCACCCGGGCGAGGACGGCGGCGGCGTCGCGCAGGCGGACGGCTCGGCCGGAACCGATGTTGATCACGCCCTGTGCGGCGGAGAGCGAGGCGGCGTGGACGGCTCGGGCCACGTCACGTACGTCGACGAAGTCGCGTTGGGCGCCGAGGCCGGTGAGCTTGAGCTCGCCGTCGCCCGACTGCATGGCACGCCGCATGGCCTCGGCCAGGCGCCCGAGGGGGGAGCCGGCGGGGGTGCCGGGACCCGCGGGTGAGAAGACGCGCAGGACCACGGCGTCCAGGCCGGAGCCCAGGACCAGTTCGGTGGCGGCGAGTTTGCTGACGCCGTAGGGGCCGCCGGGGCGGGGGACGGCGTCCTCGGCCGTGGAGGAGCCGGGCTGGCTGGGCCCGTACTCCGCGCCGCAGCCGATCTGGACGAGGCGGGCACCGCAACCGCTGCGGCGCAGGGCCTCGCAGACGGTGGCGACGGCGACGGTGTTGTGCCGGGTGAGCTCGCGGGCGCCGCCTCGGGTGGCGCCGGCGCAGTTGATGACGACGCCGGGGTGGACCGCGTCCAGGAACCGGGTGAGGGCACCGGGGCTGCCGGACGCGAGGTCGAAGCGGACGTCGGCGTCGTCGCCGCGGCCCAGGGCGGTGAGTTGGACGGCGGGGTCGGCGAGGAGGCGGTCCGCCACGAAGCGGCCGAGGTAGCCGTTGGCTCCGATCAGCAGGACTCTCATCGGGCGGCTCCCGGGGCCGAGCGGTGGTCGGGTCGGGAGGTGATCATTGGGGGGTCTCCTTGGAGGGCTTCGGGCGGGAGGTCTTTCGCGGGCTTCATGGGGACGGGCTGGGGGGAGACGGGCCCGGACCGCATGGCGTGAGCGGGGGCGCGGATGGGTGCGTGTGCCTGCGGTGGGCCACGCCGCCGGGCGGGGGCTCGTAGGCCTCCGGTGGGCCGTGCCGCTGGGTAGGGGGGCGTATGCCTGGGGTGCGTATGCCTGGCGTGCGTTTACCTGTAAGCGATGGCCCGTGCCGCCGGACGGGAGATGCGCATGTATGCGGCCGTGCAGCCGGGCGGGGATCCGTACGGCGTGTCACGGTTGGCCGGCGATCGGGATCGCACCACGTGCGGTGCCGCCGGGTCACCACGGCCGGTCCTGTGAGGCGTGGGCCGATGCCCTCGTCAAGGTCCGCATCGAATGGAGCAGGAGCACCAGGGCGCCCGCGCCGCAGGCCGTCGCCGGGACGGCGCCCGGACCCCACGTGTCGACGAGGGTCTGGAACGGTGTCGCCAGCCAGGCGCAGCCGGGGAGGCGGGAGGCGAGGGCGGTGGCCAGGGCCGTTGCCTCGGCTGTGACGGTGGCGGTGAGGACCAGGGCGGGGGCGTGGGTGAAGCCGTGGGTCGCGAGGAGGCGGGACAGGAGCAGCAGGGCGCCGAGGGCGAGGGTCTGGGGGTGGGCGGCGGGCTCGTCCAGGGCCGTGCTGGTCAGGAGCACGAGGGCCGTCAGGGCGCTGAGGTACAGCGCGAAGGTGCCGAGAAGCAGGGGCTTCACGGAGGTGGCGAACTCCTCCAGGGCTCGGCTGGCCGAGAGCTTGCGGTGTGCCCGTACGGCGAGGAGGTGGGCGCACCATGCCGCGGGTGCGACGGACAGAGTGAGGGCCAGGACGGGCGCGACGGCGAGCGGCCAGGAACTGTCGGTGGCGGGGAGGGGGTCGGGGGCCGCGGCTGCCCGCAGGAGGCCGTCGCCGAGAAGGGCGTAGGCGATGAGCCAGCTGATCCGGGCGGCGGTCGGGTGTGTCCTGTCCCTGGTGGCGAGGGGGCCCCGGGCCAGGGCCGCGCGCACGGCGAGGGCGACGGCGACGGCTCCCGCGGCGGCCGTGATCAGACGGGACTGGCCGTGGGTGAGGTGCAGGCCGGTGACGGTCGCCGCGCAGAGCGCTCCGGGGAGGAGGGTGAGGAGGAGCCAGCCGGCTCGTGCGCGGGGCGGGGTGACGGCCGGGGACGCAGGGGGCGTGTCTGCGTCGCGGGGGACTCGGGCGTACATCTCCTCCGCGAGGGAGAAGACGTCCCGGTGCAGGAAGCGGGCCGCGGTGCGGTCGGTGATGCCGTGGGCTTCCAGGCCGGCGGCGATCTCCAGGGGGTCCACGGCGCGTTCGCACAGGTCGCGGTGGTGGTGCATGAGCGCCTTCACGGGGTCGGCGCCGGTGCGACGGGCGGGGGGCCGGCGCTTGCCGGAGCCGTCGGCCGGGGACGGTTCGTCGCCACCGGCCGTGAAGGGCGTCCCTGCCGAG
Organism: Streptomyces sp. NPDC001920; assembly: GCF_053594495.1. NCBI lineage: Bacteria > Bacillati > Actinomycetota > Actinomycetes > Kitasatosporales > Streptomycetaceae > Streptomyces > Streptomyces sp. NPDC001920. The sequence goes on along the minus strand of NZ_JBSFEP010000012.1, from coordinate 17,867 downwards.
GAGGGCACATCGAGGCCGGAGGACGCATCGAGGCCGGACGGCACATCGACCCCGGGGGACATGTCAGCACCGGACGGTCCCTCGCCCCAGGAGGACATGTCGGCACCGGACGGCTCACCGCCGCCGAAGACCGCCTCACCGCCGGAGAACGTGCCGGCGGCCGCCTCCCCCCGCGCAGGCGTGTCCCGTACGGCCGTCTCCGCCAGGAGCCACTCCTCCGACCGCTCGTCCCACGCGCCGGGGCTGCTGGGGGCCCCTGGCCGGTCCAGCCCTCCCACGCCGCTCACCGCGCACCCTCCGTCGCGGTCCGCACGGTGGCGCGCACGGGACGTGCCGTCGGCCGCTCGGGGCCGACGCGGGCCACCAGGCGTGGGGTGCGCTCGGTCCAGCGGCCGGGGACGTGGGCCTCGGCGGGGAAGGCGAAGGGCAGCGGGTCCCCGGCCTGGTCGAGGACCACACGGCGCACCGGTGTGCGCGAGACGATCTCCAGGTAAATGCCGTGAAATGCCGCGACGTTCTGCTCGACGGTGAACAGTTCGAGCGCACGCGCGCGTGCCGCCGCGCCCAGGCGTACCCGGCGCTCGGGGTCCCGCAACAGCGTCACGCAGGCCTCCGCCAGCGCCCGGGGGTTGCGCGGGGGGACGACGAGGCCGGTGCCGCCGATGACCTCCACCACCGCGCCGACATCCGTGGACACCGTGGCGCGGCCGCACAGCATGGCTTCGACCAGGCTGATCGGGAAGCCCTCGACGACGCTGGACAGGACGGCCACGGCCCCCGAGGCGTACGCCTCGGCGAGGGTCGGGAGTTCCGGGCCGCCGATCTCCTCGAAGGAGACCGGGTTGTCACCGGCCGTGTGCGGCCCCTCGGCCTCGTCGGGGAAGAGCTGAGCGGCCAGCGCCCGGCAGTGGCCGAGGTAGGCGGCGCCCTCGGATCCCGAGGGGCTGCCGACGATACGCAGGCGGGCCTTCGGCTCCTCCTTGCGGACCTCGGCGAAGGCGTGCAGCAAGGAGACCAGGTCCCTGGCCGGTTCGACCCGGCCGACCCAGACCAGCGTGTCCGGGTCCGCGGCCTCCGTGGCCTCGCCGACCTCGGCGAAGCGGGTGGCGTCCATGCCGGGGTAGACCGTGCGGAGCTTGGCGCGGTCGGCGCCGCAGCGCTCCTGCCAGCGCCGGGCGTGGGCGTTGCCGGGCGTGACGAGGGCGGCCCGGGCGTAGGTCTCGGCGGCGAGCCTGCCGTGGAAGGCGGCGAGCAGGGACCGTACGGCCGGTGAGGGCTCGGTGGTGGCCAGGTAGTGCGCGCGGAGCCGGACCCCGTACTCGGTCAGCAGCAGCGGTACGCCCCAGAAGTGGTGGGCGAGCAGGCCGGGCAGGGCCGCCGAGCCGCCGGAGGCGGCGTGGCACAGGTCGACCGCGCCCAGTCCGTCGCCCTCGTACCAGTCGAGCGAGAGGGGGCGCAGGGCGCGTTCCAGATGCGCGGTGACGGCCAGCAGATCGGGAACGCGCGCCTCCCGCGCCGGGCGCAGGGCGCCCCGCGCCCGGCAGGCGCGCTCCAGGGTGCGCACGGCGGACTCGGAGCGCAGCGCGGCCACGAGCCCGCCCTCGTCGCGGGCGAGTTCGGCGAGTCCGTACAGCGCGTTGCCGAAACGGTCCGCCTCAACGGCGGAGGCGTCCTGCGGTGCTCCGGACGACTCGGCACCGGCCCCCGCGCAGAGCACGGCCACCAACTCGCCGTAGCACTCGGCGAACCGGCGACGCGCACGGCGGCCGTAAACCACCCCGTCCTCCTCGGCCGTCCACAGCGGTGCTGTACGCACCCGGCTGACCTGCGGCGGAAGGGGAACCCAGCCCTCGTCCTCCTGCTGCTCGCTGCGGCTGAGCGCGTAGAGGTCGAACGCGTGCTGTTCGAGCCCGCGCACGAGCCGGTCGCACCAGAGCCTGGCCTCACCGCTCACATACGGATAGCCACCCTCCGCAATCAGTCCGATGCGCACGAGTGCACCCCCGATCTCCCGTAAGGGGAGCCGCCGTTCCCCCGGCGGCTCGCAGCGGGAAGAACGTATGCGGACAAGGCGGTGGCGCGACGGACGGTTGTCCATCGCGCCACCAAAAGGGGTGAACGGTCGTAACTTTCCCGTGCGGTTCGCGTTCCGTCGCGCTAGGAGATCGCGCGCGTACGCACCGTCACTCCCGCCCCATGAGTACGACCTGTTGAGCACGGCCTGTGCGGTCACACCACGGCCAACTCCCTTCGCGCCGCCCGGCGCTGGGCCGCGACGCGCGGGTCGAGCGCCGGTACGGCGGCCAGGAGCCGCTTGGTGTACGGGTGCCGCGGGTTGTCGTACACCTCGTCGGCGGGGCCCTCCTCGACGATCCGCCCGTGCCGCATGACCGCGACCCGGTCGCTGACCCGGCGGACGACGGCGAGGTCGTGCGCGATGAAGACGAGCGCGAGTCCCAGTTCGCGCTGCAACTCGCCGAGCAGGGCGACCACCTGGGCCTGGGTGGTGACGTCGAGGGCGGAGACGGGCTCGTCGCAGACGATGAGGCGCGGTTCGGCCGCGAGCGCCCGCGCGATGCCCACGCGCTGGCGCTGACCGCCGCTGAACTCGTGCGGATAGCGGTCGTGGTGGGCCGCTTCGAGCCCCACGCGCTCCAGCAGCTCACGCACCCGCGCGCGGATACGCCCCTCGTCGCGCTCACCGCGTGCGCGGAGCGGGTCGGCGACCGACTCGCCCACCGTGCGGCGGGGATTGAGCGAGGAGAGGGGGTCCTGGAACACCATCTGCACCGCCGGATCCACGCCCACGCGCGCGTGCCCCTCATGGCGGACCTCCCCCGCCGTCGGCTGCAGGAGGCCGACCAGCATGCGCCCGAGCGTCGTCTTGCCGCTGCCGCTCTCCCCGACGATCCCGAGGGTCCGGCCCCTGTGGATCGTCAGTGACACGTCGTCCACCGCCGTGAAGGCACGTTTTCCACGCCCGAAGTCCCGCCGCAGTCCGGACGCCTCCAGAACGATCTCAGCCCGGCCCTCCAACGGCCCCTGCGGCTCCGACGACCCCCGCGGCTCCCGCGGCTCCTTCGGCTCCACGGCGACGGCGCGCCGCGGGTACGCCTCGGCGACGGCGCGCGGCGCGTCCACGCGCGGGACCGCGCCGAGCAGCTCGCGCGTGTACGGCTGCGCGGGCGACCCCAGTACGGCGGTCACCGGCCCGTGTTCCACCGCCCTCCCGTGCCGCATGACGAGCACCTCGTCGACGCTCTCGGCGGCGACACCGACATCGTGCGTGACCAGGAGCAGCCCCGTGCCGGTCTCCTCGCGGAGCGCGTGCAGGAGGTCGAGGATCTGCGCCTGGACGGTCACGTCGAGCGCGGTCGTCGGCTCGTCGGCGATCAGCAGGTCGGGCTCGCAGACCAACGCCATGGCGATGAGGGCGCGTTGGCGCATACCGCCGCTGAACTCGTGCGGGCGCGCACGGGACCGCCGTACCGCGTCCGGGATGCCGACCCGGTCCAGCACCCGCACCGCACGCGCGCGTGCCGCCCTGCGCGAGGCACGTGTGTGGACGCGGTACACCTCGGCGATCTGGTCCCCGACGGCCTGGTAGGGGTCCAGGGACGACAACGGGTCCTGGAACACCATCGCCGCCTTCCCGCCGCGCAACCGCCGCAGTTCCTCCTGCGGCGCCTCGCGCACGTCGACGCCGGCCACCTCGATCGCACCGCCCACCCGCGCGCCGGTGCCGCGGTGCAGGCCGAGCAGGGCCGAGGCGACCGTGGACTTGCCGGAGCCGGACTCTCCGACGAGGGCGAGGGCGGCCCCGCGCTCCAGACGGAAGGAGAGCCCGTCGACGGCACGCAGACCGCCGAAGTCGACCGTCAGACCGGCCACTTCGACGAGGCTCGCGAACGAGTCCTCGCCGCTTGGCGCGGGGATCTTCCCGATGTCGCTCATGCCAGCACCACCCGCCGGTCGGCCACCGCGTACAGCACGTCCGCGACGGCATTGGCGACGACCACGAAGAAGCCGATGACCAGGACCATGCCGACCACCACCGGAAGATCGACCAAGGTGACCGCGTGGACCAGTTCCTTTCCGATGCCGGGCAGGCCGAAGAGCGTCTCGGTGAGTACGGCGCCGCCGACCGCACCGCCGAAGTTGTTGGCGTTGAGGGCGATGACCGGCGCGAGGGCCCCGCGCAGCGCGTGCCGTCCGATGATCGCCCGCTCACCTACGCCGTACGCCCGGAAGGTCCTGATGTGCTCCTCGGCCAGGGTCTCCAGCATCGCCGCCCGGGTGAGGCGGGCGAACGCGGCGGCCTCGATCAGGGCGAGCGAGAGCCAGGGCAGCAGCAGGTTCCAGGCCCACTGTTCCGGATCGTCGGTGAAGGCGACGTACTGCGGGAACGGCAGCAACCGCAGCTGTCCGCAGACGACGATCATCAGGACCAGACCGATGACGAAGACCGGAGTGGCCACGCCCGCGAGCGTGACGCCGGTCAGCAGCCGCTCGGTGAGGCGGCCGCGCCGCCATGCCGACAGGACGCCGGTGCCGACGCCGAGGACGAGCCACAGCACCATCGCCCCGGACACGAGCGACAGGCTGACCGGCAGCTTCGCCAGGATCAGCTCGGTGACCTGCTGGTCGCTCTGGTACGACAGGCCGAGGCAGGGCGCGGGGCAGTGCCGCACGGCGGTGCCGGTCGAGTAGTCCTGACCGGTGACGAGGCCCTCCAGGAAGTGCCAGTAGCGCGTGTACAGCGGTTCGTGCAGGCGCAGTTGCTCGGCGACCTGGTGCACCTGGGCGGGCGAGCAGCGGGGGCCGCAGGTGATCTGGGCGACGTTGCCGGGGGTGACGTAGAAGACGACGTAGACGATCATTGAGAGGGCGAGCAGGGTGACGACGGCGCCGACGGTCCGGCGCAGGACGAATCCGGTGAAGCCGCTCATGCCCCGGCCTCCCTCTCACGGCCGGATCCGACGCGCAGCCGGGACGACGCGCGCGGGTCGAGCGCCGTGCGCACGCCGTCCCCGAGGACGGTCAGGGCGAGGACGGTCACGAAGAGCGCTCCGGCGGGGAACAGCAGGTACTGCGGGGCGGCCTGGTACCAGACGTCCGCCGCGCTCAGCATCTGCCCCCAGGACGGTGTCGGCGGCTTGACGCCGACACCGAGGAAGGACAGGGCGGCCTCCACGGTGATGTTGGCCGGGACGAGCAGCGCCGCGTACGTGATGACCGGCCCGGCGACGCCGGGCAGCAGTTCACGGCGGGCGATCCGCCAGGGGCCCCAGCCGCTGAGCCTGGCGGCCAGGACGTGGTCCAGCTCTTTGAGGGTGAGCGTCCGGGCGCGCACGATCTTCGCGATGTTGCCCCACGCGACCAGGCCGATGACGAGGGCGACCAGCACGGGCCGCGGGAAGCTCGACGGCACGATCGACAGCAGTGCCAACGCCATGATCATCAGCGGCATCGCCACGACGATGTCCGTGAAGCGGCTCAGCAGCTGGTCGATCCACCGGCTGCCGAGCGCGGCGGCGACGCCGACCACGACCCCGAGCAGGACCTGTACGGCGGTCGCGGCCAGCGCGACCCCCAGGGAGACCCTGGCGCCGTACACCAGCCGCGCGAACAGGTCCCGGCCGGTCTGCGGCTCGACGCCGAACCAGTGGTCGGCGCTCACCCCGCCGAACGACCCGATGGGCACGCCCCCGCGCGCGGAGTCCACCAGGGAGGGGTGGTACGTGGTCGGGTCCTGGCCCTCGATCGCGGTGAGCAGCGGCGCGCCGAGCGCGGCCAGGACGAGCAGGGCGACGACGACCGCCGCGACGAGGGCGGCCGGCTGCGTCCGCAGCCGCCGCCAGAACCGACGAGCCCCCGAAGCTCCCGGGACGACGGTGTCCGTCCCGGGAGCGCGGGAGGTCAACAGGGTGACGCTCATGATGACTTGACCAGATCCGTCGACGGCTCGGACTACTTGACCGCGACCTGGGAGATGTCCAGGACACCGGTCCAGTCGCTGATCACGACGTTCCTGACGTCCTTGCCGTACAGCCGCTTGTAGACGGGGTGGAACAGCGGCACGGTCAGCGCCCGCTCGCCGATCTTCCGGTCCAGTGCGCCCCACCGCTCGGCGGCGGTGTCGAGATCGGTCAGCTTGTTGATCGCGTCGATCTCGGCGTTGACCGCCTTGTCGTTCAGCAGACCGGTGTTGAAGTTCGCCCCGTCCTCGACGATCTGCCTGCCGTCGAAGATCGGAGCCAGGAACGGACCGCCGGAGGGCCAGTCTGCGCCCCAGTGGGCGAGGAAGAACCCGGGCTCGGTCTTCACGTCGTGGATCCTGGCGGAGTAGTCGTTCTCCTCGAGGCCCCGGAGTTCGACCGTGATGCCGGCCTTCTTCAGCGCGTCCTGGACGGCGGTCGCGATCTCCGGGCCGGTCTCGAAGTCCCTTGCGTCGGAGTGGGTCAGCGTGACGGTGAGCCCCTTCTCGTGACCGGCCTGCTTCAGCAGTTCCTTCGCCTTCGCCGGGTCACCGGCCTTGCCGGCCGGGAAGTGGTCGTACGGCGTGTGGCCGAAGGACCTCTGGTTCGGCAGGAAGGTCGTGGCGGGCTCGGCCAGCGCCGAACCGCCGGCGGCGTTGACCACGGACGACCGGTCGATGGCGTACGAGATCGCCTGGCGCACCTTGATGTCGTCGAACGGCTTGACCCTCGGGTTGAAGGCCAGGTAGTTGGTGTAGCCGAAGCGCCCGGTGCCGACGCGGGAGGCGAGTTCCCTGTCGCCGGTCACCTTGGCCAGCTCGGCCGGGCCGAGGTTGGTGTCCGTGGTGACCGCGGCGGCGTCCGCGCCCTGGGACGAGGACAGCCGCTGGTTGATCACGGACGAGTCCAGCCCGGACCGTACGTCGATCCTGTCGGGGTACGCCTTGCGCTCGGCGTCCGTCGAAGCGGACCAGTGCGGGTTGCGCTCCAGGACGAGCCGCTCACCGTCGTTCTCGTTCCTGGCGACCTTGTAGGGCCCGGAGGAGATCGGGTGCTGCTCGTACTTCGTGCCGGTGTCCTTGGCCTTGGGGACGGGCGTGAACTGCGTCTGCGTGGCGAGGTACGGGAACTCGCCCTCGGGCTTGTTCAGACGGAAGACGATGGTCCGCGCGTCCGGCGTCTCGATCGCCGTCAGGCCCTTGCCGCTCTTGTCCTTGTACGGCCCCTGGTAGTCGGCCGCGCCGACCAGCCAGTCCCGCAGATAAGGGGCGCCGCCGGACAGCTCGGGGGCGAAGGAGCGCTCGATGCCGTACTTGATGTCGGCCGAGGTGATCGGCGTGCCGTCCTCGTACTTCAGGCCCTTCTTCAGGGTGTACGTCCACACGGTCGCGTCCTTGTCGGGGCGCCCGGTGTCGGTGGCCAGGTCGGGGACCACCTCGGCACCCGCCTCGCCGTTCTCACGGTTGCGGGTGGTGAGGGTGCGGAAGACCAGGGACGGGACGTTGCCGCCGCCGGAGGTGTACAGGCGGGCGGGGTCGAAGTCCTGCTGGGGGTTCGAGTTGAGGACCGTGAGCGTGCCGCCCTTGTGGGGCGTGGAGTCGCCGGCGGCGCTCCTGGCATCGTTGTCCTTCGGCCCGCAGGCGACGGCGCCCGCTGCCACGAGCAGGCTGACGGACACCGCGGCCACGCGGCGGGCTATGACGGACGGTTGACGCATCGGAGACGACCTCTCGGATATGGGTCTCGAATGGCGAGACGAATCGACGCGGAGTGAGACGCGTAGGGACAGACGTCTGCCTTGGCGCCGGGTCGCCGGATGCGCGTACGGAAGCCCGGGGGTCGGAGAACCCCGCGACAACTCACGGACGAGGAAGAGAGATCGCGACGCGAACGCCTGAAGGCGGGCGTCAGCGACAGTTGATGTCGGCCACGCACAGAGCGGTCACGCCGATGAGCGCCAGTTCGATGGCGGCGCGAGAGGAGGCGTGACGGGTCGACATGTGCAGAAATATGGACGACCGGGCTGCACATGTCAATGTGACAGGTGAGTCACCCGTCAACTTCCGGGATACGGCCAGGGGTTGGCGCGGCAACGGATCCCGTCGTGGTCGAGGAACTTCGTCTGCTGCTGCATGACCGGGGCGAGGTCGCCGTCCTTGTCGCAGGTGACGTGGTTGAAGCCGAGCCGGTGGCCGATCTCGTGGTTGATCAGCATCTGCCGGTACTCGTGCATACGATCGCCGTAGGTCCGTGATCCCTGCGCCCATCGGTAGGCGTTGATCATCACGCGCTCGGTGGCGGCCGAGTCGCAGGACACGTTGTCCTCGGTGGTGTCGAGCCCGGACTTGGCACACCACACGGCGGTGGTCCCGGGGCTGGCCAGGGTGATGACGAAGTCGGGCTTGCCGGAGTAGACGCGCTCGAAGGTGCGGGCGCCGCTGTGGGCCCAGCTCCGGTCGTCGTTGAGTGTCTTGTGCACCGCCTCGGCGAAGAGTTCGCCGTCGAGCCCGAGCCCCTTCTCCACGTCCACGCGATAGGTGAACTTCTGTCCCGTGCCGGGCGCCTTGTCGATGCCCCGGATCGCGTCGAACTCGCCCGGGCCCTCGAATGTGGCGCTGAGCGCGTACCGCTTGCCGATCTTCTGCTCGTACGTCAGCGGCGCCGCGCTCGGTGGATCGGCCGGCGTCGGCCGGCCGTCCCCGCGCGAGGCCGGGTCACGTGCGTCGCGCGCCTGCTCGTCGGCGGTCTGCGACCGCAGGTCGCCGCCGTCCCCTCCCTCCGCGACCTGACCGGCGACGACGACAGCCAGCACGGTGACCACGGCGGCCGCCGCGATGCCGGTGAACGCCCGGCCCTTGCCGCCCTTCGCCGCCACGGGCGCACCGGTCGGCGGAGCGTCGTCGAAGTCGGTGTCGCTCGCCACCCCGACGTCCGCACCGGTGTCCCAGTCGGTGACGGAGGCGTAGGGGTCGAAGGCGTGCGCGGCGGCGTCGGACCCGCGGGGCGCGAAGACGTCGGCGTCCTCGCCGAAGGCGTCGAGGTAGTCCTGCCGGGGCCCCTCGGACGGCGACGCCCGCCGGGGGCGCGGCAGCGGAACACCCGCGGGCGGCGCACCGGCCCCGCCCTGCGCGGACCCGGACCTCCCCCTCAACTCTCCCCAGCCACCCCCGGGTTCGCGCTGCTCGGGGTGCCCGGCACGGGTGTGGGGGACGCCGTGGGCGGGGGTGCCGTCGGGCAGCCTGGGGAAGCCGTGCGCGGGAGTGCCGTCCGGGAACCTCGCGACCCCCTGGGCCGGCGTCCCGTCCGGAAGCCTCGGAAAACCGTGCGCGGGAGTGCCGTCCGGGAACCTCGCGACCCCCTGCGCCGGCGTCCCGCCCGAGGGCTCTCGCCCTGCGTACGTCGGTGTCCCGGCCGTCGGCATACCCGGTCGGCCGGGCGGCGGCACCCGGCGACCGCCGGGACCACCCGGGCCGCCCGACTGCGGCCAACCGCTCTGACCCGCACCCGGCGCCGTCCCGGGCCGCGCGGCCGTCGGCCTGCCCGGTCCCCCCGCACCCGGGGCGGACGGCCCCCGCTGGCCGGGGCCCGCCTCGGGCTGCGCTCCTCGGGAACCCTGTCGCGCGGTCGTGTTGTCGGCGTTGTCGCGCTGCGCGGCGAGCCCGCGGCGGCTGTGGCGTCCCACGTCGCGCCTCAGCTCCCCGCGTTCTCGGTCACGGCCTCGCCCTTGCCCGCGCTCCCGGTCACGCCCGCACGAACGGCGTGCCCGGGCGGTGACTCCCCCGCCTGCGCGACGAGGTCGCGGAACGCACGGGCGACCATCTCGGGGTACTCCATCATCGCCACGTGCCCCGCCTCCGGCAGGGTCACCAGACGGGAGTCGCGGAAGCTGCGCGCGGCCTTGCGGCACATGCGGTAGCCCACGAGCTGGTCCCGGCCGCCGTAGACGAGCAGCGTCGGCGCCAGCACCCGCTCCGCCTGGCGCCACAGCGCGTGCTGGCCGCCCAGGGTGTAGGCGTTGACCAGTCCGCGCGCCGAACGCGTCATCGCGTCCCAGAAGTACGGCAGTTGCAGCCGGCGTTCCATCTCCTCGACCGCGTGCCGGAATCCCTCGGGCGTCACCCGCCCGGGGTCGCCGTAGCACAGCTGCATGACTCCCCGCACCCGCTGCTCCGCCGTCCACTGCCTGGTGAGCCGGGTGAAGAGCGCGGTCACTCCGGGCACCGCCAGCAGCCCGGTGGGCACGGCGGTGCGCTGGACACGGAGCTCCGGAAGCGCGGGCGACACGAGGGTGAGGGTACGGACCAGGTCCGGCCGGACCGCGGCGACGCGCGTGGCGACCGCGCCGCCGAGCGAGTTGCCGAAGAGGTGTACGGGACCGCGGTCGGAGGCGTCCAGACAGCGAATCACCGCGCGTGCGTGCGCGGTGATCGAGTAGTCGCCGTCGTCCGGTGGCGGCGAGTCGCCGAAGCCCGGCAGATCGATGGCCTCGCCGTCGACATCGCCCTCCAGCTGCTGCATCAGCGCCGACCAGTTCTGCGAGGAACCGCCGAGCCCGTGGACGTACAACGCGGGCGGCAGCCCCTCGCGCGCGGGCGGCCTCGACCGCACCGTCAGCGTCATTCCCGGCAGTCCGACCGACCGCAGCCGCTCGCCCTCCGCGACCCTGACGGTCGCCACCCTGGGAAGCACATTGGCGGCCGGCACGGACGGCAGCTCGGTCGAAGACATGCGGCAATGTTACGAGACGATCACGCCCTGATTCATGTGTTCGCCGTCACAAGTCGTCACGTACATGGCAGAGATCCGGACGGGGAACACGGCACGGGCACCGCCGTCATGAAAGCCGCCCGGCGCACGCTTGAATCGACCGCACATCCCCGGCACATCACATAGCGTCCGGAACCGGTGTCTCCTAGGCTCGTACGCAGGGCACCCGTAGGAGCACCCCTGCTTCACCCAGGGACGTCGTGCCCCCCGGGGACGTTCTAGGAAGGGAGCCCGCCATGTCCGTCGACCCCACAGACCCCGAGACGTTCGCGACCGACGACTCCGAGGAAGCCCCGGAGTTCGACGTCGAGGCCCCCGCGGCCGACGCCGTAGAACAGCACGCCGACGTCAAGCCGGATCGCGACGATCCGCTGACGGGCGTGGACCCGGACCGGGCCAACGAGGCCGACCTGGTCGAACAGGCGCGCGTCGTCTCCATCGACGAGGACGACTACCGGTGACAGGAGCCCCTCCAGGGGGCCACTGAACAGGAAAGAGCCGGATCCTTGCCCGTTCTGCATCGGTTTCAAACCTTCTGTGCGACTTTCGTCACCGTCCGGTCCGTGAAATTCTGCGCTCACACCGCGCACACCCGGGTTACCGAAAAGTACGATGGCGGCGCGGCGCACACCGCATGTGGACGATCTTGGGAGGCGGCGTGACAGCCATCGAGCAGACAGAGGCGGCACGCCCGCGGGGCACTCGCCTGCCACGCCGTGCCCGACGGAACCAGCTGCTGGGCGCCGCCCAGGAGGTCTTCGTCGCGCAGGGCTACCACGCTGCCGCGATGGACGACATCGCCGAGCGCGCCGGCGTCAGCAAGCCGGTGCTGTACCAGCACTTCCCCGGCAAGCTCGACCTCTACCTCGCCCTGCTGGACCAGCATTGCGAGTCGCTGATCCAGGCCGTACGCAATGCGCTCGCGTCGACGACCGACAACAAGCAGCGCGTGCGGGCGACGATGGACGCGTACTTCGCGTACGTCGAGGACGACGGCGGCGCCTTCCGCCTGGTCTTCGAGTCGGACCTGACGAACGAGCCCGCCGTGCGCGAGCGCGTCGACAAGGTCACGAACGACTGCGCCGAGGCGATCTGCGACGTCATCGCCGAGGACACCGGCCTCTCCCGCGCGGAGTCGATGCTGCTCGCCTCCGGCCTCGGCGGGCTGGCCCAGGTCGTGGCCCGCTCCTGGCTGCACAGCGACCGCAGCGTCCCGCGCGACCAGGCGGTGCAGCTGCTCACCTCGCTGGCCTGGCGCGGCATCGCGGGCTTCCCGCTGCACGGCTCCGAGCACCACTGACTGCGACCCGCACGCGCGCGTGGCGCCTTACCGGCATCCACGCGCGCGTGCGGGCGGTTCGTTCCCGGCCGCTGTTCGCTCCTGGCGTTCTCGGGCGGAGGGTGTACGTCCCCTCACCGGGCTAATGTGTGCTGGGTACGGCGCGTAAAGGTCGCGCACTTCACTGACCGTCGGAGGGACATAGCCGTGGAGGTCAAGATCGGCGTGCAGCACGCGCCCCGCGAGATCGTTCTGGAGAGCGGTCAGAGTGCCGAGGAGGTCGAGCGGGCGGTGTCCGAGGCGCTGGCCGGGAAGTCGCAGCTGCTGAGCCTCGTGGACGAGCACGGCCGCAAGGTCCTGGTCCCGGCCGACCGTCTCGCGTACGTGGAGCTCGGTGAGCCGGCCCCGCGCAAGGTGGGCTTCGGAGCGCTGTAGGAAGGCGCCGGAGGACAGAGGTGACGGGAGGGGCCCGGCGACTCAGGTCGCCGGGCCCCTCCCTTTCGGCCCGATGGGCCCCCGCCACCGCTCATCCTCCACGGATGGAGCACAGATCGATCACAGGGGATGATTGCCTTCCGCAGGTCAGGGGTATGACGGGCTACGACTGTTTCGTGCAGGCCGGCCATGTGGGAGGGACCCCGACATGCTCTTGGAAGCGCTGAGTTCCGCGATCCTCGGCCTGGCCCTGGCGTGGGCTGCCGCCCACCGCCTGCCCCACCGCATGCCCGCCCGTTCCCTGGTCCTGCCGACGGGTGTCGCCGGTGCTCTCTTCGGCGCCTTCATCACGCACACGGCGCTGGATTTCGGCAACCTCTTCGTGATCCTGGTCGGCTCGGCGATCGTCTCCGCCGCCTCGCTCTCCCTCCTGGTACGCCCGGCGGGAAGACTCCGCCGGCACTCGGCGACCGCGTAGACCCCGAGGACCGGCCGCCGCGAACGTGACGTGCCTTCAGGCGCCCCGGGGTGCGAGCGGGCGTCCGGGGGCCAGGGGCCCCCGGAGCCGGAGCGGTGTCAGGCCGCGAGCCCCAGGGCGGCCATCCGCTTCGTGTGCGCCTCGGTGATCCGCGAGAACATCTTTCCGACCTCCGCGAGGTCGAACCCGTCCGCGACGCCGCCCACGAGCATCGTCGACAGCGCGTCCCGGTCCGCGACCACCCGCTGCGACTGGGACAGCGCCTCCCCCATCAGCCGGCGAGCCCACAGCGCGAGCCGCCCGCCCACGCGCGGATCGGCGTCGATCGCGGCCCGCACCTTCTCCACGGCGAACGACGCGTGCCCGGTGTCATCGAGCACGGCGAGCACGAGCCCGCGCGTGTCCGAGTCGAGCCGAGCCGCGACCTCCCGGTAGAAGTCACTGGCGATCGAGTCGCCGACGTAGGCCTTGACCAGCCCTTCCAGCCAGTCCGACGGCGCCGTCTGCTTGTGGAACCCGTCCAGCGCGGCGACGAACGGCTCCATGGCCTCGGTCGGCTCGGCGCCGATCTCGGTGAGCCGGTCCCGCAGCTTCTCGTAGTGGTGGAACTCGGCCGACGCCATCTTGGCCAGCTCCGCCTTGTCCGCCAGCGTCGGCGCCAGCTTGGCGTCCTCCGCGAGCCGCTCGAACGCCGCCAGCTCCCCGTAGGCCAGCGCGCCGAGCAGGTCCACGACAGCGGCCCGGTACTGCGGATCGGCGGAGGCCTGCGCCCAGTCCTGGGCGGCGACCCCGGTGTGTTCGACGGTGGAGGCGGCGGTCTCGGAGGCGTCAGGGGTGTTGTCAGGCGTCGTCATGAAGCGCACAATAGCCCGCTCACCGTGTCACGGAAGGCCCTGGTCAACCAGTGTGACGCCGACTACGTGACCAATTCGGCCATCGCATGTGCGCGTTTCCGGGGTATGGTGGTAATGCGCCCGCTGAGTACTCTGACGTACTCGACGGGCCGCACGTTATGAGGATGCCCGGTCGGTGGCCCGATCGGCTCCGACCCGACAGCCCTCCCTGGCCGTACGGCACTGTGCGTACGACGACCGGAGGGACACCCTCAGCGGTACGAGCGCTAGAGCGTCGGCAGTGGTCCCGTGTCTTACGGCCCGACCGTACGGCAGCCGACGTCCCCGGCACGGTCCGTCAAGACCCCCGCGCTCGCCTCGCACCGCGTACACAGAAGAGGCAGCACCCTGACTACGACTTTCCGAGAGCTCGGAATCCTTCCCGAGACCGCCGAGGCCCTTGAGGCCGTCGGCATCGTCAACCCCTTCCCCATCCAGGAGATGACCCTCCCCGTCGCCCTCTCCGGCACGGACGTCATCGGCCAGGCGAAGACCGGCACCGGCAAGACGCTGGGCTTCGGTCTGCCGCTCCTGGAGCGCGTCACCGTCCCCGCCGACGTCGAGGCCGGCCGCGCCAGGCCCGAGGACCTCACCGACGCCCCGCAGGCGCTCGTCGTCGTGCCCACCCGCGAGCTGTGCACGCAGGTCACCAACGACCTGCTGACCGCGGGCAAGGTGCGCAACGTGCGCGTCCTCGCGATCTACGGCGGCCGGGCCTACGAGCCCCAGGTCGAGGCCCTCAAGAAGGGCGTCGACGTGATCGTCGGCACCCCGGGCCGGCTGCTGGACCTCGCGGGCCAGAAGAAGCTCGACCTCAAGCACATCAAGGCGCTCGTCCTGGACGAGGCCGACGAGATGCTCGACCTGGGCTTCCTGCCGGACGTCGAGAAGATCATCGACATGCTGCCGACCCGGCGCCAGACCATGCTGTTCTCGGCGACCATGCCGGGCGCGGTCATCGGCCTCGCGCGCCGCTACATGTCGCAGCCCACGCACATCCGCGCCACCGCGCCGGACGACGAGGGCGTGACGGTCGCCAACATCGCGCAGCACGTCTACCGCGCGCACAACATGGACAAGCCGGAGATGGTCGCGCGCATACTGCAGGCCGAGGGCCGGGGACTCGCCATGGTCTTCTGCCGCACGAAGCGCACGGCGGCCGACCTCGCCGACCAGCTCCAGCAGCGCGGCTTCGCCTCCGGCGCGGTCCACGGCGACCTGGGCCAGGGCGCCCGCGAGCAGGCGCTGCGGGCGTTCCGCAACGGCAAGGTGGACGTCCTCGTCTGCACCGATGTCGCCGCGCGCGGTATCGACGTCGAGGGCGTGACGCACGTCATCAACTACCAGTCGCCGGAAGAGGAGAAGACGTACCTGCACCGCATCGGCCGCACCGGCCGCGCGGGCAAGACGGGTACGGCGATCACGCTCGTCGACTGGGACGACATCCCGCGCTGGCAGCTGATCAACAAGGCGCTGGAGCTGGACTTCAACGACCCGCCGGAGACGTACTCCACGTCCCCGCACCTCTTCGAGGACCTGAAGATCCCCGCGGGCACCAAGGGTGTCCTGCCCCGCTCGGAGCGCACGCGCGCCGGGCTGGCGGCGGAGGAGCTGGAGGACCTCGGCGAGACCGGTGGACGCGGTGCGCGCGGCCGCGGTGGCCGGGGTGGCCGGGACGAGTCCCGCTCCTCCTCGGACCGTGAGCGCCCGGCGCGTACGCCGCGTCGCCGCCGCCGTACGCGCGGCGGGGCACCGCTGGACCCGACGTCGGCGCCCGCCGGTACGGCGACGCCGGACGAGACGGCCGAGTCCGCCACGGCCGAGTCCGTCACCGCGCCTCGCACGCCGCGCCGTCGCCGCCGCACCCGCGGTGGGGCGACGGCCGAGCCGGCCCCGGCCCTCACGACCGCAGCGGAGCCCGCCGAGGCCGCCGTGACCATGGCGGAGGGTCCGACCCTGGACACCGCCGAGGAGGCCCCGGCGAAGCCGCGCCGTCGCCGGACGCGCAAGTCGGCCGAGACCGAGGCGACTTCGGCCGAGACCGTGACGGCGCCCGAGGCGGAGGCCACGCAGGTCTCGGAGCCCGAGGAGGCTCCCGTCACCAAGCCGCGCCGCCGCACCCGCAAGGCCACGGCCGCCGCCGAGACGGCGGTGGCCACGGCGGAGGGAGCCACCGAGGCCGTACGGGAGACCCCGGCGGCGCCGGAAGCCCCGGAGGCCGAGGAGGCCAAGCCGAAGGCCCGCCGCACCCGCAAGGCCACCGCCGCCGCGGAGAGCGCCGTCGACACGGCCGAGGCCACCGAGGCCAAGCCGAAGGCCCGCCGCACCCGCAAGGCCGTGGCGTCCGTCGAAGCCGCCGCCCCGGCCCAGGAGCCGGAGGCCGAGGAGGCCAAGCCGAAGGCCCGCCGCACCCGCAAGGCCACCGCCGCCGCGGAAAGCGCCGTCGACACGGCCGAGGCCACCGAGGCCAAGCCGCGCCGCACCCGCAAGACCGCCGCGGCCGTCACCGAGCCGGACGCGGGCGAGGCCACCGAGGCCAAGCCCAAGGCCCGCCGCACCCGCAAGGCCACCGCCGCCGCGGAAAGCGCCGTCGACACGGCCGAGGCCACCGAGGCCAAGCCGCGCCGCACCCGCAAGACC